>JAMPFR010000046.1 GCA_023664365.1 Acetatifactor muris
TAGCATCGGTGGATCGTTGTGCCTGTGTTCCTTGGCGTGGGTGTGAAAAGTAACTTTCCTGATTCAGCGGGAAAACGATATCTTTCCGGTAGAAATTAAATCCGAGACAAACATTGCCGGTAGGAGCCTTAAGAAAGGATCGCTTAATCGGAATGGCGCCGGAACAGAAAATGAGAAGGGTTTTCCGATTGAAGTCGTTTGGAGGTTATGATAAAATATTTTTGCGAGGTCATACTTGGAAGGAGAGGGTGCAGATTATGCGGAAAAATCGTCTCGTTGCGCCTGTTGTGAAATGGGTCGGCGGTAAACGACAGCTTTTAGATGATTTAACGCCGTTGTTTCCGAAACGTATTGTCTCTTATTGCGAGCCCTTCCTGGGCGGGGGGGCCGTTTTATTTAAGCTGCAGCCCGGCAGTGCATATGTTAATGATATCAATTCCGAGTTGATTCAGATGTATGAGGTTATCCGGGATAATGTTGATGAACTGATTACTGCCTTGGGGGAGCATCCAAATGAGGAGGAACATTTTTACAGTGTTCGGGATTGGGACAGAAATAAGGAGCAGTATGGACAGCTAACCAAAGTACAGAGGGCGGCGAGGATTATCTATTTAAATAAAACATGTTATAACGGTCTTTTCAGAGTCAATAACGCCGGAGAGTTTAACGTTCCTTTCGGACATTACAAAAATCCCAATATTGTAAATGCCCCCACGTTAAAAGCTGTCAGCTCCTATTTTCGGAAAGCGCAGTTAACCTTTAGCAGTATTGATTATGCCGAGGTGCTCGCCAATGTGGCAAAGGGAACCTTTGTCTATTTGGATCCGCCGTATGATCCGGTTTCCGATACGGCTAATTTTACGGGCTATGCAAAGGGAGGCTTTGACCGTTCGGAACAGATCCGCCTGCGGCAATGCTGTGACGAATTGAATCAGCGGGGAATCAAATTTATGCTTTCAAATTCCGCAACGGATTTTATCAAAGAACAATATGCCGCTTATAACATTACCATAGTAAAAGCGAAACGTGCCGTAAACTCTAACGCTGCAAAGAGGGGACAGGTTGACGAGGTGGTGGTAAGAAATTATGAGTGAACAGGTAAAAAGCCAAAATGATAAAGCGTGGTAAGTTTTGAGGCATATCAGCCCTTTGAAGCATCGGATATAGCTTTTCCGCAGGCTAACCGTTTTGAAAGGGTTATTAATCTCTGTGAATTGCTGAATGCGCAGGAATTAAGCCGCAAACCGGTTTATTCCTTAAGCGCGTCGGGCAGGCGCATAATGAATTTAAATTATAAGCAGCGGCAGCTGGCTTTTTGCGAGGTTATCTTACAGCATCGTGCTTTTAAAGAAGCTTTCGAGTATTGCATGAAAACAGGCTTAATGCCTGACACGTCAACCATTGTTTCTATTATGCGGAACGCGAAGCTTTATAATGTTGAAAGCATGAGTACCTATATAAGGCGTTCTTCCACAATCAGCGGTTGGATAAACTGGATGCTGGGAATCATAGAGGAGTAAGGTTCTATCATAAAGTTGTTCGAATGTCATAGCGCGGGGCACGGGCAGGGAGGTTTTGATGAAAAAAAGTGAAATATTAACACTGTATCATGGTTCAAAGTCGGGTATCCGCGGACCGATTGCACCTGTAAGCAGGGAGCATTGCGATTTTGGCAGGGGTTTTTATATGGGGACGGATCGGATGCAGCCGCTTACTTTGATCTGCAATTATCCAAATGCGAAGCTATATAAACTGAACGTTGATTTGTCGGAACTGAAAATTCTGGATATGACGGCGGGCTTAGACTGGGCAATGCTGGTTGCCTATAATCGTGGCAAGCTGGAGTCGGTGAAGAACTCTCAGATATATAACAGGATAGCGGAGTTGAACCGTGGTTATGACATAATAGCAGGACATATTGCAGATGACAGAATGTTTGTGGTGTTGGACCGTTTTTTTAGCGGTGAAATTACAGATACTGCATTGATCAACAGTCTTTCGGCACTAAAACTCGGTAAACAATATGTAGCTTTAACAGAAAAAGCCTGCGGAAAAATTAAGATTATTGAGGAGCAGAGTCTCTCGGCGGATGATAGGGAAAACTTGAAAGAAGAAAGTGCGGCCAATCGTTCCAGAGGCATTGCGCTGGCAGATGAGATTTGCAGGAAATATCGTCGGGAAGGCCGTTTCTTTGATGAAATTATCCGGATTTGACAGGATATGCAGAAAAGAAGGAGTATTCATATGGAAAATTTTGCACGGGAAAAACGCCAGCTTTGCGATATACAGGGCCGTTTGTTTGAACTGGCGCTGGAGCAGGGATATGACTGCCCGCTGTTCATTGATTTTTTTATGAACAGCAGAGCCGCCGCCGCTCTTGACGATGTCTATGACCGCCTGCAGTGGGCCGGGGAGGAGTATATTCTGGAGGAATTGAACGAGGAGGCCGGCGGTCTGAAAAAGGCGGGTACAATTTATGACAGGGAAGAGATGTACTGGGCGGGATACGTTTATCGTTACTGGCATTATTATACCGGACAGAGCAGCCGGGAAATATACGAAACTGCAAATGCGGAAACGTTAAAGGATTGCTGGGCAGGCTTCCATACTCTTGACGTTGAAATGGCTATTGATGACCTGCAGGAGATTTATCGACAGAGGCAGCCGAATTAATACGGCCAAAATGAAGCCGGGGTTTGCAGACTTTCAGAAGATAGGATATAATAATAAAATACGGAGTGCAGTGGAAATTTCGGAACGGAGGTATAAGTATGCAGAAATACATTATGGCACTGGATCAGGGGACGACCAGCTCCCGCTGCATCCTGTTTGACAGGGCGGGAAATATCTGCTCCATGTCCCAGAAGGAGTTTACCCAGATTTATCCCAAGCCCGGCTGGGTGGAGCACAATCCCATGGAGATATGGTCTTCCCAGCTTGCTGTGGCTACGGAATGCATGGCGGTGGTGGGAGCCACCCATGAAGACATTGCGGCCATCGGGATTACCAACCAGAGGGAGACCACCATTCTCTGGGACAGGCATACGGGAGAGCCGGTTTACAACGCCATTGTGTGGCAGTGCCGCAGAACCTCCGACATGATTGAAGCACTGAAGACGGATGGGTTTGACGGGAGAATCAGGGAGAAGACGGGCCTGGTGCCTGACGCTTATTTCAGCGCCTCCAAGATTGCCTGGATTCTGCAGAATGTGCCGGGTGCAAGAGAAAAGGCGGAGAAGGGGGATTTGCTTTTCGGCACGGTGGATACCTGGCTTATCTGGAACCTGACCAAGGGAGCAGTGCATGTCACGGATTACACCAATGCCTCCCGAACCATGCTTTTTGATATTCACAGGCTCTGCTGGGATGAGGAGATTATGGAGCGGTTTGATATTCCGGCCTGCATCCTGCCTGAGGTGAAGCCTTCCGGCTGTGTGTTCGGACATACGGACGGCTCCGTGCTGGGGGGAGAGATTCCCATTGCAGGGGCGGCGGGAGACCAGCAGGCCGCTTTGTTCGGCCAGTGCTGTTTTGAACAGGGAGATGTAAAGAATACATACGGAACAGGATGCTTTCTGCTGATGCATACGGGAAAGGAAGCCATTGTATCCAAGTCGGGGCTTTTGACAACCATTGCCGCAGGCACCTCCAAGGAGGCAGAGTACGCCCTGGAGGGCAGCGTTTTCGTGGCCGGGGCGGGCGTCCAGTGGCTGCGGGACGGTATGCGTATGATTAAAAGCGCGGCACAGTCTGAAGAGTATTGCGAAGCGGTGGAGGATACCGCCGGAGTCTATGTGGTTCCGGCCTTTGCGGGGATGGGAGCGCCCTATTGGAATCAGTATGCCAGAGGCACTGTAGTGGGAATCACGAGAGGCTGTACCAAAGAACATTTTATCCGGGCCACGTTGGAATCTATTGCCTACCAGACCTCGGATGTGCTGCGGGCCATGGAGCAGGACAGCGGGATGCGCTTAAAAAGCCTGAAGGTAGACGGGGGCGCAAGCGCCAACGATTTCCTGATGCAGTTCCAGGCGGATATTGTAAACACGCCGGTTCACAGGCCGAAATGTATCGAGACCACGGCGCTGGGTGCGGCTTATCTGGCGGGACTTGCGGTGGGCTACTGGAAAGATAAAAAGGAAATCGAAGAAAACTGGCAGATTGGCCGGGTATTTGAAGCCGGTATGGAGGCGGAAAAGCGGGAGAAGCTGCTGAAGGGCTGGGAGAAAGCGGTAAAGTGTGCTTTAGTCTGGGCAGGATAGCGTGAAGAGAGTTTCTAGCCGCGAAACAGCCAAAAGCCTGATTCTCAGGCTTAGCTGTTTCGCGGAGAAACTCTAAGCTTCACGCCGAAGAATGCCTGAAGTGCGGCATTCTTCATCAGAATTTGAGATTCCGGTGAAGCAGAATCAGGGAGGTAAGAAAATGCTGGTACAGAAATACAGGGATATGCTGTCGGGGAAATCGGTCATCCGGCAGCTTGCGGAATTTGCTGCGGAGAGAGGGAAGGAAATAGGGTATGAGAATGTTTTTGATTACAGTCTGGGCAATCCTTCCGTTCCCGTGCCCCGGGAATTCACGGATAAAATGATAGAGCTGCTTACCACAAGGCAGAGCGGAGAGCTTCACGGCTACAGCCCGAATTTGGGAATCACCGCTGTGCGGGAGGCTGTGGCGGCGTCCCTGGAAAAGCGGTTCGGGCTGCCATACCGTAAGGAGCATATTTTTATGGCATCCGGGGCGGCAGGGGCCTTGGCTCATGCTTTCCGGCTGGTGACGGAGCCGGGTGACGAGATTCTTACTTTTGCTCCTTTCTTTCCTGAGTATCATCCTTATGTGGATCTGACGGGAGCGGTACTGAAGGTGGTGCCGCCGGACGTGGAGAGCTTTCAGATCAATTTTGAACGCTTTGAGGAGATGCTGACAGAGAAAGTGATGGCGGTGCTGCTCAACACCCCCAACAATCCCTCCGGCGTAGTGTATTCCGGTGAGACTCTGAAGCGTCTGGCAGAGACGCTTAAGAAGAAGTCTGAATTATACGGCCATGACATTTATCTGATTTCTGACGAGCCTTACAGGGAAATTGTGTTTGACGGTGCAGAAGCGCCCTGCGTTTCCCGTTACTACGACAATACCATTATGTGCTATTCCTTCTCCAAGTCCCTTTCCCTTCCGGGGGAGAGAATCGGGTATGTGGCAGTCAGTCCCCGTTGTAAGGACGCGGAGGAAATGGTGAATATGTGCGTCCAGATTTCCAGAGGCATCGGACACAACTGCCCGCCCTCCATTATCCAGCTGGCAGTGGCGGAGGTGCTGGACAAAACTTCGGATATGCGGGTTTATGAGACCAACAGGAATCTGCTTTATAATGAGCTTATAAGCCTGGGCTTTACCTGCGTGAAGCCGGGCGGGACATTCTACATCTTTCCGAAGGCGCCCGAGGAGGACGCGAAGGAATTCTGCAGGAAAGCCTTAAAGTATGATTTGATACTGGTTCCCGGGGATACCTTCGGAGCGCCCGGCTATTTCCGGATGGCTTACTGCATTGACACGGAAAAAGTGGAACGCTCTCTGGGAGCATTGAGGAAATTTGTGCGGGAGGAAGGATTTGTGTGAGAAGGGAGGACGTATATGTACAACGCGGGACTTGTGTTGGAAGGCGGCGGGCTGAAGGGCGTTTATACCGCCGGGGTGCTGGATTTATTTTTGGACAGGGGCATTGAATTCTCAAGTGTATACGGAGTGTCTGCAGGAGCCTGCTGCATGTGCAGCTATCTCTCGAAGCAGCGGGGAAGGGCATTCGACGTGAATGTGGATTATCTGGACACAAAATATTATTGCAGCCTGCGGAGTCTGTTGTCCACAGGGGATTTGTTTCATGCGGACATTTGTTATCATCTGGTGCCGGAATATCTGTACCCATATGATTACGAAACCTTTGACAGGTATGAGGGCAGGGCTTACAGCGTGGCCACGGACATTGTGACGGGCAGGCCGGAGTATTTCCGCATCCGTGACATGAAGAAGGATATTGATAAAATCAGAGCCTCCGCTTCCCTGCCCCTGGTGTCCAGAAACGTGAAAATTGGCGGAGGGCTTTATCTGGACGGCGGTATCAGCGACGCCATTCCCCTTCAGAAATCTATTATGGACGGCAACCGGAAAAATGTTGTGGTTATGACAAAGGAGGAAGGGTTTGTGCGTAAGCCCACCACTCAACTGGCGCTGCTGAAGGCCAGGTATGCAAAATATCCGAAGGTATGGGAACTGATGGCGGAGCGCCACATTAATTATAATGAGCAGGTGGCATATATCGGCAGGCAGCAGGCGGCAGGAGCGGCCTTTGTCATCCGTCCCGCAAGGGACAGCGGTGTGGGGCGGCTGGAAAAGGATGTGGAAAAGCTGAAGGCTTTGTACCTGCAGGGATATGAAGATGCGGAGAAGCGATGTGAAGAACTGCTGGCATACCTGGAGGCGTAAGGGCATACCTGTATATCATACGGGAATTGTACACTTAGAGGGAAAGCGCCCGGAACGGCCGGACATGAAATTCGCTGCCGGACGGCGGATATTCCGTCCGAGTAAGCGTATCCGGAGGAATATAGGAGAGAGGAAGGCTTAAGCTAATGCTGGATTTTTTAAAGGCAATTATTTACGGTATTGTGGAGGGTATCACCGAATGGCTCCCCATCAGCAGCACCGGACATCTGATACTGGTGGAGCAGCTGCTGCCCTTTGAGGGAGCAAGCGAAGGATTTTTTGAAATGTTTGACGTAGTTATCCAGTTGGGAGCTATTCTGGCGGTGGTGGTGCTGTTCTGGCATCAGATATGGCCTTTTTATAATAAGGACGCTGCAAAATCGAAAGCAAAGCTTGTAAAAGCACAGAAGGATCCGGCGCTGCCCGGGGGTTACGCTTTAAGCATGGACGCCTTTTGGATGTGGGTGAAAATTGCGGTTGCCTGTCTTCCGGCAGTGGTGTACGGCCTGGTTTTCGATGATAAGGTGGAGGCGCTGTTTGGGAAAAACGTTTCCGGTTCGGGTGTGACGGTTCAGGTGATTGTGGTAGCGGTGATGCTGGCGCTGGTAGGAGTCCTGTTTATAATTGTGGAAAATAAAAATAAGGATAGAAAGCCCAAAATCAACAGTCTGTCGGATTTGACCTACGGCATGGTTCTTTTTATCGGCGTCTGCCAGCTTGTGGCGGCTGCTCTGCCCGGAACCTCCCGTTCCGGCGCTACCATCCTGGGTGCTATCTTGATCGGCGTATCCAGAACCACGGCGGCTGAATTTACCTTTTTCCTGGCGATTCCGGTGATGTTTGGGGCCAGCCTGCTGAAGGTGGTGAAGTTCGGCCTGAATTTTACATCCACAGACCTGGTCCTGCTGGGAATCGGGACGCTGGTTTCTTTTATCGTGTCCTTATTTGTACTTCGCTTCCTTATGAATTATATTAAGAAGCATGACTTTAAGGTGTTCGGATGGTATCGGATTGTTCTGGGGATTGTGGTGCTGGCGTATTTCGGATTGGCCGGGTAAGAGAAAAAAATGTATGTTTTTGGTTGACATTTATCGGAAAAAGAAGTAAACTGTGTCTGGTAAGCATATGCTTATCTGAGGAGTTTAAGCTTGTATATTTTACTAAATGAAAAGTCATAATCAACCATAAGGAGGGAGAATAGTTTATGGCATCAGCAAAAAAGGCAACCACAAAACCGGAAGTAAAAGCGGCGGAGGCTGCTGTTAAGACTGCTGCACCCAAGGCGGAGGAGAAAGCGGCAGTAAAGCCTGTTGTTAAGGCGGAAAAGACGGCAGCTGCTGCAGCGGTGAAAGAAGAGCCTGCAAAGAAGGAGCCGGCGAAAAGAGGACCGGGCAAGAGAGGCCCGGCAAAGAAACCCGCCGGAAAGAAAGCAGCGCTGAAGACTGCAGTATGTCTCCAGTTCGCAGGCAAGTCTTATTCGGAAGAGGATCTGGTGAAGATGGCAAGAGACGTATGGAAGTATGATCTGAAGCAAAAGCTGGGTGAGCTTACCAGCATTGAGCTGTATGTTAAGCCGGAAGAGAACAAGGCTTACTATGTGATGAATAAGGATTTTGCCGGAAGCTTTTATATTTGACGGAAGGCTTTCGCAGACGGCTGTTGAATAACGGTATTGAAATGCTCCGCATTTCCGTTTCGGGAATGCGGAGTTTTTATAATTTATTTATACTTTTTTGGGGAAAATTAGTTGACAACAGATAATCCAGGTGCTATTTTTATTTCAATGAGTGTTAGCACTCCCTTCAAACGAGTGCTAATAACAGAAGGGAAGGTGCAGAGGTGGAGCTGGATGAAAGAAAGAAAAAAATCCTGCAGGCAGTCATCCGCAATTACCTGGAGACAGGAGAGCCGGTGGGCAGCAGAACCATTTCCAAGTACACTGACCTGAACTTAAGCTCGGCGACCATCCGGAACGAGATGGCTGACCTTGAGGAAATGGGATATATTCTCCAGCCTCATACTTCAGCCGGCAGGATTCCTTCCGACAAGGGCTATCGCCTTTATGTTGACACCATGATGGAGGAAAAGACCAGAGAAGTGGTGGAAATGAAGGAGATGCTGGTAGAGCGCCAGGACAAGATGGAGCTTCTGCTGAAGCAGGTAGCCAGAGTGCTTGCCCAGAATACCCAGTATGCCACCATGGTTTCGGCGCCCCAGGCCAGGCGGAACAAGCTGAAATTTATTCAGCTCTCCCGGGTGGATGTGCATCAGATACTGGCGGTTATCGTAATTGAAGGAAATGTGATTAAGAACAACATTCTCCGGGTTGACGAGGAAATGTCGGACGAGACGCTGCTGAAGTTGAACATTCTGCTGAATACCACGCTGGGCGGCCTGTGCATAGATGAGATTAATCTTGGCATGATAGCGGTTATGAAGCAGCAGGCGGGGCTTCACAGCGATATTGTAAGCGGAGTCATTGACGCAGTGGCGGAGGCAATCAAAGCGGAGGAGGCCCTGGAAATATACACCAGCGGCACCAACAATATTTTCCGCTACCCCGAGCTGGCGGATCAGGAGAAAGCAAGCGAACTGATTAATACCTTTGAAGAAAAACAGCAGCTGGGAGAACTGCTTCAGGAAACCTTTAACAGCGGTGAGAATACAGGAATCCAGGTTTACATCGGCGCGGAGTCGCCGGTAGCGAGCATGCGGGACTGCAGTGTGGTGACAGCCACCTATGAGCTGGGCGGCGGAATGAAAGGTACAATCGGCATTGTGGGACCCAAGCGAATGGACTATGACAAGGTGGTCGGCACGCTGAGAACCATACAGACACAGCTTGATGAGTTATACAAGGAATAAAATAACCTGTGCCGTTTCACACGGCGGAATGGAGAGCGCTATGGAAGAAAAAGAAAAGGAAAAGGAAGTATTGGAGGAAGAACAGGCCGATGCTTCAGCCGGCGGCGGAGAGCCCGGGGCTGACAGCGGCGCCCCGGAAGAGGAGGAGCAGCAGGGAACACCCTGTGGAGATCGGGATGCCGGGGATCAGGAGGCTGAGGACAAAGCCGCCGGGGAGGAAGAGGCTTCCACGGGTTCGGAGGACTCGCCGGAGGGGAAGGAGCCTCTGACCGGAAGAAAGGCAAGAAAGCAGGCCAAAGCGGATAAAAAGGCAGAAGGCTACAGGGAACAGATTGCACAGCTGGAGGATCGGGTAAAACGTCAGCTTGCGGAATTTGAAAATTTCCGAAACAGGACGGATAAGGAAAAGCAGGCCATGTTTGAGACCGGCGCCAAAAGTGTGATTGAAAAAATCCTGCCGGTGGTGGATAATTTTGAGCGGGGGCTTGCCACGGTGCCGGAGGATAAAAAGGAAGACCCTTTCGTGGACGGCATGAACCGCATTTACAGACAGCTGCTGACGGAGCTTGAAAATATAGGCGTCAGGCCCATTGAAGCGGTAGGGCGGGAATTTGACCCCAATCTTCACAATGCGGTGATGCAGGTGGAGAGCGAAGAGTACGAGTCCGGCGTGGTCGCCCAGGAGCTTCAGAAGGGCTATACCTACCATGACAGCGTGGTTCGGCATTCCATGGTGGCCGTGGCTACCTGACGGGGCGGGGCAGAATTAAAATGAGCATCCGGTAAAAATTAATCATATAGTATATATTAGGAGGACATGAAAAATGAGCAAGATTATCGGTATTGACCTGGGAACAACAAACAGCTGCGTGGCTGTTATGGAGGGCGGCAAGCCCACTGTCATCGCCAACGCAGAAGGCGCGAGAACCACTCCTTCCGTAGTGGCTTTCACAAAGACCGGCGAGAGGCTGGTAGGCGAGCCTGCAAAGCGTCAGGCTGTCACGAATTCCGAAAAGACCATCGCTTCCATTAAGCGGGATATGGGTACGGACAGAGGACGTACCATTGACGACAAGAAGTATTCGCCCCAGCAGATTTCCGCGATGATTCTGCAGAAGCTGAAGGCGGACGCGGAGAGTTATCTGGGCGAGAAGGTGACGGAGGCGGTGATTACCGTTCCCGCGTACTTTAACGACGCACAGCGTCAGGCTACCAAGGATGCAGGCAAGATTGCCGGCCTGGATGTAAAGCGTATTATCAACGAGCCTACCGCGGCAGCGTTGGCGTACGGCCTGGACAATGAAAAAGAGCAGAAGATTATGGTTTATGACCTGGGCGGCGGCACCTTTGACGTCTCTATTATTGACATTGGCGACGGTGTAATTGAGGTAATGGCTACCAACGGAGATACCCATCTGGGCGGCGACGATTTTGACAATAAGATTATCCAGTGGATGCTTGCGGAGTTCAAGAAGGCGGAAGGGGTAGACCTTTCCGGCGACAAGATGGCAATGCAGAGACTGAAGGAGGCGGCGGAGAAGGCAAAGAAGGAGCTTTCCAGCGCCATGACTACCAATATTAACCTGCCTTTCATCACGGCTACTGCAGAGGGGCCCAAGCACTTTGACATGAACCTGAGCCGTGCCCAGTTTGACGATTTGACCCGGGATCTGGTGGAAAAGACGGCGGTTCCCGTTCAGAACGCCATGAAGGATGCGGGCCTGACCAATGCGGATCTGGGTCAGGTGCTTCTGGTAGGCGGTTCCACCCGTATTCCTGCCGTACAGGATAAGGTAAAGCAGTTGACCGGCAAGGAGCCCAGCAAGACCCTGAATCCCGATGAGTGTGTGGCAATCGGCGCTTCCGTACAGGGCGGCAAGCTGGCCGGCGACGCGGGCGCAGGCGATATTCTGCTGTTGGATGTAACGCCCCTGTCCCTGTCCATTGAAACCCAGGGAGGCGTAGCTACCAGACTGATTGAGAGAAATACCACCATTCCTACCAGAAAGAGCCAGATATTCTCCACGGCAGCAGACAATCAGACCGCCGTTGACATTGTGGTTGTACAGGGCGAGAGACAGTTTGTAAGGGATAATAAGCTTTTGGGACAGTTCCGTCTGGACGGAATTCCTGCCGCAAGGAGAGGCGTGCCTCAGATTGAGGTTACCTTTGATATTGATGCAAACGGTATTGTAAACGTATCCGCAAAGGATTTGGGAACCGGCAAGGAGCAGCACATTACCATTACTGCAGGCTCCAATATGTCCGACGACGAAATCGACAGGGCTGTAAGGGAAGCGGCTGAATTTGAAGCCCAGGACAAGAAGAGAAAGGAAGCTGTGGAGGCGAGAAACGACGCAGACTCCTTCGTATTCCAGACAGAGAACGCACTGAAAGAGGTGGGCGATAAGATCAGCGACGGCGACAAGGCGTCCGTTCAGGCGGATCTTGACGCAGTGAAAGCGATTCTGGAGAGAACCAAAGATCAGGAGATGAGCGACAGCGATCTGGATGAGCTGAAGGCGGCAAAGGAGAAGCTGACAAACAGCGCCCAGTCCCTGTTCACTAAAATGTATGAGAACATGCAGCAGGCGCAGGGCGGCGCAGGCCCTGACATGAGCGGTATGGGAGGCAGTGCGGGCCCCGATATGGGCGGCGCATCCTCCGCTCCCGAGGACGACGTGATTGACGGAGACTTCCGGGAAGTATAAGGTATAAGTAAACTTACAGCGGCGGGCTGTGGTGAGGTGTGTTATGGCAGAGCAGAAGAGGGACTATTACGAGGTTCTCGGTGTTGACAAAAGCGCAGATGAGGCGGCAATTAAAAAGGCGTACCGTGTACTGGCAAAAAAGTACCATCCGGATATGAATCCGGGAGATGCGGAGGCGGAAAAGAAGTTCAAGGAAGCTTCGGAGGCCTATGCCGTTTTAAGCGACCCGGAAAAGAGGCGTCAGTATGACCAGTTTGGCCATGCGGCGTTTGAGGGCGGTGCAGGCGGATTCGGCGGATTTGATTTCAGCGGCGCTGATTTCGGAGATATATTCGGAGATATATTCGGCGACCTCTTCGGCGGCGGAAGAAGCCGGGGCCGGAGCAACGGCCCCATGAAGGGTGCAAACTTGAGAGCCAGTGTGCGCATCTCCTTCGAGGAAGCCGTATTCGGCTGTAAGAAAGAAATTGACCTGACAGTGAAGGAGACCTGTAAGACCTGTAACGGCAGCGGCGCAAAGCCGGGAACCGGCGCCCAGACCTGTTCCACCTGCGGCGGTAAGGGACAGGTGGTTACCCGCACCCAGAGCTTCTTCGGCACGGTTCAAAATGTGCAGACCTGCCCTGACTGTCAGGGCACCGGTAAGATTATCAAGGATAAATGTGTCGATTGTCACGGGACAGGGTTTATCTCGATGAAAAAGCGCTATTCCGTGGATATTCCTGCCGGTATTGACAACGGGCAGTCTACCCGTATGCCCGGCCTGGGCGAGCCCGGCGTCAACGGAGGACCCAGAGGGGATGTCCTCATTGAGGTTATCGTGGGACGCCATCCGATTTTCCAGAGACAGGATTTTGACATTTATTCCACTGTGCCGGTGTCCTTTGCGGTTGCAGCTCTGGGCGGAGAGATTCTGATTGACACGGTTGACGGCAAGGTAATTTATGATGTGAAGCCCGGCACGCAGACGGATACGAGAGTCCGTCTGCGGGGGAAGGGCGTACCCTCCTGGAGAAATAAGGATGTAAGAGGCGACCATTATGTTACACTGGTGGTGCAGGTTCCCGATAAGCTGAAGCCGGAGGCAAAGGAGCTGCTGCGGCAGTTTGACGAATTGACGGGAGACACCCTGAACGCTGCGGCAAAGGCGACCGGGAAGCAGGAGCCGGAGGGAGATACAAAAGGCGATCCGAAGGATAACAACGGGAAAAACGGTAAGAAAGGCAAGAAAGGGAAGTTCTGGCCATAAGGGAATATGGAATTTTTAAGTTTGCTTTGTCACCTTCTGATAATCGGGTTGTCTGCGGCGCTGCCGCTTTATACAGGCGGTACATACTTTAAGCTGGGGGACACCAAATACATTCTGTTTCGGAATCTGACCTGCTTTTGTCTGGGACTTTGGCTTGCGGCAGGCATTTATGAAGCTGTCAGGAGTTTGGTGCTTCGGAGAAGGGAAAGGTTCGGAGACGGACAGAACCCGGAGCGGGATTTCCGGGCGGCTTTGAAACAGGAACCGGGATTGGACTCCCGGCACATACGCGGGCTCAGTGCGGTGGATATCTGGATGCTCTGCTATGGCGCCGGAGTCATTTTATCTGCCCTGTTCAGCCGTTACAGAGAGACGGCCTGGCTTGGCTATAATGAATGGTATATGGGGGCATTATCCCAGCTGCTGTTTGTGGGTATTTATTTTCTTGTCTCCAGATGCTATGACGGAAAGCAGTATTCTCTCCTGCTGGGAGGGATGGCTGCTTTTGTGGTATTTATGCTGGGAATGTGTCATCGGCTGGGACTGGATCCCACCGGCCTGATGCGGAGCTTCAGCATAAAGGACTGGGAATACAGTCATATGTTGTCCACCATAGGAAATATTAACTGGTTTTGCGGATATTGCAGCGTGGCGTTGGTGTTTCCGGTGACGGCATTTTTAAAGGGCAGCAGCCGTCGGATGCGGCTGGCGGCATATATCACAAGCGTTATGGGGCTGACCCTGCTTTTGATTCAGGGCAGCGACATCGGAATTATACTGGTGGCAGTGTGTCTGTTTGTGTGTATGCTTGCAGGCGTCGGCGATGGCAAAGTACTGCGGGGAACCGTTGCGTTGGGGACGGGTACGGCGTTTTTGCTGCCGCTTTACGGACTGCTTGCGGAGCTGCTGGGGGAGCGGGCCTGGTGGGCCATGCCTGCGGACGGCTTCGGCAGAATGTTGACGTACTGGCGGGGCTGGTGGCTGATTGGACTCCTGGGAGCGGGCCTGTATATCCTGCTGGGACGGCTGCTTCGGGAGGAAAAAAGGCAGCGGATAGTCCGGCGGGTCGCCATAGCTGCCGCCGTCGCCCTTGTGCTTGCGGGGGCGTCCGGCGTTTTGGTCTTTGCGCTGAAGGGCTCCTTTGACGGAGGCTGGGGAAACGGAAGAGGAGAGCTGTGGAAGCTTACCCTGCGGGGGTTCGGACAGAACGGAATATTGCAGAAGCTGTTGGGAGTAGGGCCGGACTGCTTTGCGGAATATATGTACTCCGCCTTTGCTGCGGGGACGCTGCCTGCGCTGGAAGGCCGCTGGGCGGGAACCGTATTTGCAAACGCACATAATGAGTGGCTGAACCATCTCCTGAACCTGGGCCTGGCGGGAACGGTCTGTTATTTGGGAATTTTTGTTTCCGGCCTGCGCAGATACCGCAGGTTTCTGCCGGGGATACTGGCGCTGATGCTGTACGGAACCGTTTCCCTGACAGGCTTTCAGCAGGTTTTGAGCACGCCGCTTTTCTTTATGACATTGGGGATTGCGGAGAATCTTGCCCGTGGAATCAAATACCCCGCAGCAAGCTGACGAGGTATCAAGCCTGCAACACAGCAAACTGCGGGATATTTGATCCTCGCGGTATTCGCCAAGGTCTAAGGGAATCATGATTTCCCGGACTTGTGGCTGCCTGCCCGCAGGAATAAGAATAACAGAGAGGAAAGCAGTAAAGGAAAAGTATGAAGTGGGTAAAATTCAGAATTAAGACAATTACGGATGCGGAGGACATTATTATCAGCACCCTCTATGATATCGGACTGGAGGGGGCGCAGATTGAGGATAAGGTGCCGTTGACTGCCCTGGAGAAGGAGCAGATGTTTGTGGACATTCTGCCGGACGGGCCGGAGGACGACGGAATCGCATATCTCAGCTTTTTCGTGGAGAAGAAGGAGGACGGAAGTCTTGAGGTGCAGGGGGAAGTCACGGACGTGGAAGCCGTTGTGAGGAAGGTGGAGCAGGAACTGGAGGATTTGAGGCTGTTCTGCGACGTCGGCGCCGGCACTGTCACGGTGGACGAGACGGAGGACATTGACTGGATCAATAACTGGAAACAGTATTTTCACCAGTTCTATATCGACGATATACTTGTGATTCCCTCCTGGGAAGAGATGAAGCAGGCGGACGCAGGGAAAACGGTGCTTCACATTGACCCCGGAACGGCGTTTGGAACGGGTATGCATGAGACCACGCAGCTGTGTATCAGACAGCTGAAAAAATATGTTACAAAGGAAACAGAGCTGCTGGATGTGGGGACGGGAAGCGGCATTCTCTCCATTCTGGCATTGATGTTCGGGGCAAAGCATGCTGTGGGAACGGATCTGGATACCTGTGCCCTGGAGGCCGTGGCCCAGAACTGTCAGGCAAACGGCATTGCGCCGGAACGCTTCAGCATGATGATAGGGAACATTATATCGGACAAAGAAGTACAGGACAAGGTTGGCTACGGCCGCTATGACATTGTGGCGGCAAATATTCTGGCAGATGTGCTGGTACCTCTGACGCCTGTGATAGTGAGGCATATGAAGCCCGGCGGAATCTATATTACCTCCGGCATTATCAGTGATAAAGAAGAGACGGTGACGGAAGCCGTAAAGGCGGCGGGCCTGAAGGTGCTGGAGGTGACTCGCCAGGGCGAGTGGGTGTCCGTTACGGCGTCAAGAGACTAAATTCTCCTGAAGATACACAATACCACAGACGACGTGGAGGAAGAACAGGAACCAGGCTGCCCCAATCAAAAGCTTTCGGGGCTTTGTGTCCGCCTGCGTTCTCTCCAGAACCAGAAGTCTCATAACGGCTGCCAGGAACAGGAAAAGCATGCCGGACATCATTGGCCACAGGAAGTTGCCATGCTCCAGCTTTGAGCCGCCTTCTCCCAGCAGGGCGGCCTCCAGAACGCTGACAGCGTAACCTGTCAGCGCCAGTCTTCCTATATCGCTTTTTATGAAATACTTTCCGTTAATCAGCAGCATGAGCAGCGGGAAAGCCATGCCAAGCCCGATGGACAGCGCCACGTTCTGACTGTATATCTGCCACACTTCAAGCCAGCTTGTGATAATCAGGGAATCTTCGCCTCCCCCATAGCTGCCGCCCCATATAAAATAGGCAAAAACCTGCAGTACAATGTACAGCAGCGCGGGAATCGCGCAGCAAAGGGTGTGCAGGCAGTGCCGGAAATAGAGAGGGGCGCTGCCGTCTTTTTTCACAAGCCGCCGGATTAACTCTCCCAGCATAAGGAAGGCTACTGCAGGAATAAACATTTCTGCAAAGGTGGGCTTGGCCAGAACAGATAAAAACAGCATAACCGCCAGATAAATATAATAGCGCTTCAGGCCCTTTTCCACCCGGAAAAAGATGCCCCGGTAAGCTTCATCCTTCTGCCTTCCCCATATGTCGCATACAAGACAGAAGCATACCAGGGAAAATCCCTTCATGCACAAATAGGTGGGATTATGGATTGGGTTCATGGAGTACACGCCGTGATAGCGGCTTCCCGCGTCCAGCCAGGGAAGGTACAGCCCCTGAATCATGAGCATGCAGAAGGAAAGCAGGGCGGATCTGAAGGAGCTGTCCCGGCAGCCGGCGGTTTCTGTTATCCGCTGCAGTATCCAATACAGGACGAAGTACGAAAAAAGCGTATAGATGCAGGTCACAAAGGCGGCGGCATTTTCAAGGGGAATCATAAAGACAGAGTGGAAGAGCATAAGGGTCAGGTGCCACAGACAATGAGGCGAGGCCATCCAGCCGTCCAGCCAGTTTTCCTTTTTAAACAGAGGGATGAACACATAGACATGACCGCTGTAATCGGAACTGCCGTCGAAGGAAAGCATTACAACCCCATAGATAAAGTACGCCAGCAGGGCGCCGAAAAGGCATATAATCAGCAAGTCGTTTTTTTCCTTCTTCATAATGATTCCTTCCTTATCTTCCATTCATGCTTGCAAATAAAAAGCATTTTATATATTATAATAATAAAAACAATAAAATGTAAAGTGAGTATTTGCTGATGAAGAAAAAAATATTATCTGCGTGTATTGTATTCCTTATAATGGCGGTCTTTGTCCTGATACCTGCCCCGGCCTCAAAGCTTTATATCCGTGTCTGGTTCGACGAGATTCAGGGAGACGGATGTGTGCTTTATTATTCGGTGGACGGAGATGCTTTTTCCCGGCATGTCATTTCCCGGATTGATTATGACAAGAAGATGGTGGAATTCGTGCTGGAACCGTCCCTGAAAGGCCGCGTCACGGATCTGCGGCTGGATTTTCCGGATACCGAGCAGCTTATCTGTATCAAGAACATAACCGTCAGCAACGACGGAATGATACAGCGGGAATTTAATCCCTGTGATTTCTTTGACGAAGACAATCTGGTGTATTCCAATGATATTGACGTAATCAGCCTCGTCCGTGTGCGTGACCGCGCCTATATCAGGACGCTTCCGAATGATCCTTATGTGGTTTTTTCTCCTGAATTGTGCGGGCAGGTTATGAGCTGCTATCGGCATTTTCTGCCGACGAAGCTGGCAATATGCGCGTTTTTCCTGGGCTGCATTGTTTTTGCAAAGCTGAAAATTTTCAGGGAAGACGGGGAAAGAAACATCGAAGAAGACGGAGGAACAGATGCATCAGTTTTTTGTGGAACCCAGCCGGATCAACATAAATGACAAACGTGTCGTTATTTTGGGCGCCGATGTGAACCATATCAAAAATGTCCTGCGGATGAAGGCGGGAGAGGAGATCAGCGTCAGCAGCGGGGATGGCAGAGAGTATCGGTGCGGTATTGTTTCCCTTGAGGAGGACAGGGTTATCTGTGAACTGCGCTTCATCAGAGAGGAAAATACGGAGCTGCCTGTGAAGGTGTACCTGTTTCAGGGGCTGCCAAAGGCGGACAAGATGGAGCTGATCATTCAGAAAGCGGTGGAGCTTGGCGTGTACCGGATTATTCCCGTAGCCGCAAAGCGCTGTGTGGTAAAGCTGGATCAGGGAAAGGCGGAGGCAAAGGTCCGGCGCTGGCAGGCACAGGCAGAGGCGGCGGCAAAGCAGAGCAGGCGGGGCGTGATACCGGAGGTTTCGGGGGTTATGAGCTTTTCCCAGGCGGTGGAGCAGGCAGCGGCTCTGGATGTAAAGCTGATACCTTATGAACTGGCGGAAGGGATGGAAAAAACCCGGGAAATTATCAGCGGGCTTAAAGGCGGGCAGAGCGTTGCCGTATTTATCGGCCCGGAGGGCGGATTTGAGGAACAGGAGATACAGCTGGCGGAGTCCCGCGGCATACAGCCGGTTACGCTGGGCAGAAGGATCCTGCGCACCGAGACGGCGGGCATGACCGTCCTTGCCTGGATTGGCTATGTGCTGGAGGCGTAGAACGTACCAAAGGTGAGCCGACGCATATAATAAGGATAAGAGAAAGCAGGAGCTGTAACATGGAAGTATATTTGGACAATTCCGCCACCACCCGGGTGTTTCCAGAGGTGGCGGAACTGATGACGAAAATAATGTGCGAAGATTACGGAAATCCCTCCAGCCTTCATATAAAGGGTATGCAGGCGGAAAACCATCTTCGCCATGCCAAAGAGGTTCTGGCGAAACTATTGAAAGTAAACGAGAAGGAAATCTTTTTTACCTCCGGCGGAACGGAGTCGGACAATATGGCGCTGATTGGCTGCGCCTTTGCAAACAGCCGGAGGGGGAAGCATATTATCACCACGCAGATAGAGCACCCCGCCGTGCTGAAAACCTGCGCCTATCTGGAGTCGGTGGGCTTTCGCGTGACCTATCTGCCGGTGAATGCCTGGGGGCAGATTGGCCTGGAGGATCTCAGGAGGGCCATGACGCCCGACACCATATTGGTTTCCATTATGTATATCAACAACGAAATCGGTTCCATACAGCCCATAGAGCTGGCGGGGGCCATGATTAAGCAGTTGAATCCCTACACCTTGTTTCATGTGGACGCGGTGCAGGGCTTCGGAAAGGCAAGGCTTTATCCTAAGAGAATGGGAATCGATCTCATGTCCGCCAGCGGACATAAGATTCACGGTCCCAAGGGAATCGGGCTTTTGTATGTGGGAGAGAGGGTAAAGCTCCAGCCCATTCTTTACGGCGGAGGTCAGCAGATGAACCTCCGTTCCGGCACCGACAATGTACCCGGAGCCGCCGGGATGGCAAGGGCAGCGGAGCTTCTCTACGCGCATTATGACGGCGATATGAACAATCTGTATCGGCACAAAAAATATTTTATGGAAAATGTCAGGAAAATAGAGGGCGTCCGCATCAACGGACTGCTTCCCGACAAGCCTGACGGGGAGGGGACGGCGCCTCATATTGTCAGCGTGTCCGTGCCCGGCGTCCGCAGCGAGGTGCTGCTTCATGCCCTGGAAGACAAGGGTATTTATGTGTCGGCGGGCAGCGCCTGCGCCGCCCGTAAACCCCAGCCTTCAGCCACCCTGAAGGCCATCGGCGTGGAGAGGCCGCTTCTGGAATCCACCATACGTTTCAGTTTTTCCGTGTATACAACAAAAGAAGAATTGGACTATACATTGCGGGAAATGTATGATAAAATTCCTATGCTGCGCAGATATACACGCCACTGAAGAGCGCAGGCGGGCAGGCTTGCCGGGAGGGACTTATGTTTACTGCATTTTTGATAAAATACGCGGAGATTGCCATCAAGGGAAAGAACCGTCATTTGTTTGAGGACGCGCTGATTCATCAGATTAAGTTCGCGCTGAAAAAGTGTGAGGGAAAATTTCTGATTACAAAGAGTCAGGGCCGAATCTATGTGGAGGCGGAAGGAAGCTTTGACTATGAAGATACCATAGAGCAGCTTCAGCATGTGTTCGGAATCGTGGGAATCTGCCCCATGATTTATGTGGAGGACGAGGGCTTCGAGAAGCTTTGTGAGACGGTGGTACAGTATGTGAGGGAGGTCTATCCTGACAGACATAAGACGTTCAAGGTACATTGCAGGCGCGCCCGCAAGAATTATCCCAAAGAGTCCATGGAGGTCAACGCGGATCTGGGAGAAGCGCTTCTGAACGCTTTTCCCGAGCTGCGGGTAGATGTTCATGAGCCGGAAATCCTGCTGAACGTGGAAATCCGGGAAAAGATTTATATTTATTCCGAGATTATTCCCGGGCCGGGGGGAATGCCTGTGGGGACGGGCGGAAAGGCCATGCTGCTGCTTTCCGGAGGGATCGATTCGCCGGTGGCCGGTTATATGATTGCAAAGAGGGGCGTGAAGATTGACGCGGTCTATTTCCATGCGCCGCCCTATACCAGCGAGCGCGCAAAGCAGAAGGTAGAGGATCTGGCCCGGCTGGTTTCAAAATATACGGGACCGGTTTACCTCCATGTCATCAATTTTACGGATATTCAGCTTTATATTCATGAGAAATGCCCTCATGAGGAGCTGACTATCATTATGCGCCGTTATATGATGCGGATAGCGGAGCACATCGCAAAGGAGACGGAATGTCTTGGCCTGATTACCGGTGAGAGCATCGGCCAGGTGGCGTCCCAGACCATGACGTCCCTCATTGCCACCAACGAAGTCTGTGAGCTTCCCGTCTATCGTCCCCTGATTGGCTTTGACAAGGAGGAGATTGTGGCGGTGGCTAAAAGGATAGGAACCTTTGAAACCTCTATCCTGCCCTATGAGGACTGCTGCACCATTTTTGTGGCAAAGCATCCCGTGACGAAACCCAATGTGAATATTATCCGGCGGCATGAGAGGAATCTGGAGGAGAAAATTGACGAAATGGTAAAGACAGCGCTGGAGACGGAAGAGTTGATTATTGTGCAGTAAGGCGGCGCAGCGTGTGCAGAACCGCACAATGCACAAAGCCTGCGCAGCGGCAGTGATTCCGCATAAAAAGAAAGCTCCCGGGCGGCGGGCGTCCTTCGGAGCTTTCTCTCATCAAATCAGTGTTTATGCTTTATGCAGCGATTATACAATGTAGGGCTGCAGCGTGGCAATTACCTCTTCGGCGCCGTCCTCCGCATGGATGTTCAAATCGATGGGCTTGGAAAGATCCAGGCTGAAGATGCCCATAATGGATTTCGCATCGATAACGTATCTGCCGGAAACCAGGTCAAAATCATAGTCAAACTTGGTGATATCATTTACAAAAGCCTTTACCTTATCAATGGAATTTAAGGAAATCTGTACTGTTTTCATTTATTTTACCTCCCTGATGTGTCTGTTACCTGACTACATATTAAGGGCAAAGGCAGCAAAAGTCAAGGAGAAACAATATAAAAAAGAGAGGGAGCACATGAAAAAAGCAGCACTGCACAACCTGGGCTGTAAGGTAAATTCCTATGAAACGGAAGTGATGCAGCAAAAGCTTCAGGAAAAAGGATACCGGATTGTACCTTTTGACAGCAAGGCGGATATTTATATTGTGAATACCTGCACTGTCACGGGCATTGCGGACAGGAAGAGCCGCCAGATGCTGCACCGGGCGAAACAGTTGAATCCGGACGCAGTGGTGGTGGCGGCGGGCTGTTACGTTCAGACAGGACAGAGCGACCTGGAAAAGGATGAATGCGTTGACCTCTGCATCGGTAATAACCGAAAGGGGGACATTGCAGAGATACTGGAGGAATACTTCCGGCAGCAGAAGCAGGCGGCGGAGAACACAGATCTTGCAGCGGGGGAAAACGAGGAAGGCGGGAGCGGGGAAACGCGGCCCTGCCACAGGGAATCGGACAAGACACTGGGGGGACGCACCATACCCGACATTGGCCATGAGGCCGGGTATGAGGAGCTGCAGCTGCGGCAGACGGCGGAACATACCAGAGTGTATATCAAGGTGCAGGACGGCTGTAACCAGTTCTGCTCCTACTGTGCCATTCCCTACGCCAGAGGCCGGGTGCGGAGCCGCAGGGCGGAAGACATTCTGACGGAAGTGCGGGCGCTGACGGAAACCGGCTATAAAGAGATCGTGCTGACGGGAATTCATATCAGCTCCTACGGCATTGATTTTGACAATGAGCGTTACAGCGGCCACAGCAGACTGACGGAGCTGGTGGAGGAGATACACGAAGTCCCCGGCATTGAACGAATCCGCTTAAGCTCTCTGGAGCCCAGAGTGGTGACGGCGGATACGGCCCGGCGCCTGGCGGCGCTGCCCAAGTTCTGTCCCCATTTCCACCTGTCTCTTCAGAGCGGCTGCGACGCAACCTTAAAACGCATGAATAGACATTATACCACCGGGGAATACTATACCGGTGTAGAGTACCTTCGCAGCGCCTTTGAGCACCCGGCGATCACCACCGACGTTATTGTGGGATTTCCGGGGGAAACAGAGGAGGAATTTGAACAGACAAAAGAATTCCTGGAAAAGGTGAACTTTTATGAAATGCACATATTTAAATATTCCAGGCGCAGAGGAACGCCGGCGGCGGATATGCCGGGACAGGTTCCGGAGGAGATAAAACGGCTTCGGAGCAATGAACTGTCCGCCATGGAAAAAAGACAGTCCGAAGGGTTCCGGAGGACATACATAGACCGGGAAGCGGAAGTGCTTCTGGAGGACACGGCGGAAATAGGAGGTGAGCTTTGGCGGATTGGGCACACGAAGGATTACGTCAGGGTTGCGGTGAAAGCGGCGGAGGCGCCTCCGGCCAACACCATAGTCAGGGTAAAGGTGCAGGGCTTTCTCACGGAGGAAGTCATGATGAGTCAGCCCAAGACTTGATATTTGCAAATAAATGAGTTATAGTATATGTAACTGGGATTTTAAACGGAATGTGCCGAAGAAACGAGGATGAAAATGCAGGACTTAGGGAACACACAATACTTCAAAGTTGAGACAGAGCCTGAGACCGGAGCAAAGCTGGTGCTTGCAACCGTATACGAAGCACTGACGGAAAAGGGATATAACCCGGTGAATCAGATTGTGGGTTATATCATGAGCGGAGACCCCACTTACATTACCAGCCACAGGAATGCCCGCAGCCTGATTATGAAGGTGGAGCGGGACGAACTGGTGGAGGAGCTGCTGACGGAATATATCCGCACAAAGAACTGGCAGTGACAGGCTTAAACGGACGTGAGGGGCGCGGGGGCGGTTATGCGTATAATGGGGCTTGATTTCGGTTCAAAGACGGTAGGGGTGGCTGTCAGCGACAGTCTGCTTGTGACGGCCCAGGGCGTGGAGATTATCCGGCGAAAGGAAGAGAACAAGCTGCGGCAGACCCTTGCCCGTATAGAAGAGCTGATTGTGGAATACGAGGTGGAGGAAATTGTTCTCGGACTGCCGAAGAATATGAATGCCACAGAGGGGATCCGGGCGGAGCTGACCCTGGAATTTAAGGATAAACTGGAGCGCAGGACAGGGCTTCCCGTGCATATGTGGGACGAGCGGCTGACTACGGTTGCGGCTGACAGGATTATGATGGAGTCCGGCGTCCGCAGGGAGAACAGGAAGCAGTATGTTGATAAAATTGCGGCGGTTTTGATATTACAGGGCTATCTTGACAGGCGCAGTATGGAGTGAGTATGGCAAAGCTGGAGAAGATCAGATTTCAGGAGGACGGGGCGGAGCCCGTTGAATTTTATGTTTTGGAGCAGACCAGGATCGGCGGAGTGAATTATATTCTTGTCACCGACGCGGAGGAAGGTGACGGCGATGCGCTGATTCTGAAAGACATGTCCGCTGACGGGGAGGAAGAGAGCGTCTTTGCCGTGGTTTCCGACGACGGGGAGCTTTCTGCCGTGGCAGATGTATTCCGGAACATGATGGACGACATTGAATTGTTGTGAGCAGGAACTGTTATAAATCAGTCATGAAAGGGGACGAGCCTGACTCTCGGAGCCGGGACCCGTGGCTGTTAAAAAGTATAAAATAAATTGGAGGAGATTTAATTTGAAGAAAAAAGAGAATAACAATGCGTCCAGGCTGAAGGTGATTCCTTTGGGCGGTCTGGAGCAAATTGGCCTGAACATTACTGCCTTTGAGTATGAGGACAGTATTGTTGTGGTAGACTGCGGCTTGTCTTTTCCGGCTGACGATATGCTGGGAATAGACCTTGTGATACCCGATGTGACCTATCTGAAGGACAACCTGGACAGGGTGAAGGGCTTTGTCATTACCCACGGACATGAGGATCATATCGGGGCGCTGCCCTATGTGCTTCGGGACGTCAACATCCCTATTTACGCCACCAGACTTACCATGGGCATCATTGAGAACAAGCTTCGGGAGCATAATCTCATGAAGGGTACCAAGCGTAAGGTGGTGAAATTCGGACAGTCCATTAATCTCGGAAAGTTCCGGGTGGAATTCATCCGAACCAACCACAGTATCGTGGATGCGGCGGCGCTGGCAATTTATTCTCCCGCAGGAGTGGTGGTGCATACAGGGGATTTCAAGGTGGACTATACGCCGGTGTTCGGAGACGCCATTGATTTGCAGCGCTTTGCGGAGCTGGGCAGGAAGGGCGTACTGGCGCTGATGTGCGATTCCACAAATGCGGAGCGTCCCGGTTTTACCCCTTCGGAAAAGACGGTGGGCAAGACCTTTGACAGTCTGTTTGAGGAGCACAGGAATACCAGAATCTTTGTTGCCACCTTTGCGTCCAACGTGGATCGTGTGCAGCAGATTATCAACACCGCGTATAAATTCGGCAAAAAGGTCTGCGTGGAAGGGCGCAGCATGGTCAGCATCATCGAGACGGCCAGAAATCTGGAGTGCATCAAAATACCGGACAACACGCTGATTGATATAGACCAGTTGAAAAATTACCCCGACGAGCAGCAGGTTATCATTACTACCGGCAGTCAGGGGGAAAGCATGGCGGCGCTGAGCCGTATGGCCAGCAGTATGCACCGCAAGATTACCATAGGGGCGGGGGATACGGTTATCTTTTCCTCCAACCCCATTCCCGGAAACGAGAAATCGGTTACCCGGGTTATTAACGAATTGCTGCGCAAGGGCGCGGACGTAATATTCCAGGACGCCCATGTGTCAGGCCATGCCTGCCAGGAGGAGATCAAGCTGATCTACACTCTGGTGCAGCCCAGGTACGCTATCCCCGTACACGGTGAGTACAAACACCTGAAGGCCCAGGCAAAGATTGCCCAGAGCCTTGGCATTGACAAGGAAAATATATTCATCCTTTCCTCCGGAGACGTGCTGGAGCTGGACGAAAACAGCGCTACCATATCCGGCAAGGTGCCTACGGGAGCGATTCTGGTGGACGGACTTGGCGTAGGCGACGTGGGGAACGTAGTGCTGCGGGATCGGCAGCATCTGGCGGAGGACGGAATCATGATAGTAGTCATGAGCCTGGATAAGTATAACGGGCAGCTGGTGGCAGGCCCGGATATTGTATCCAGAGGCTTTGTCTATGTGAAGGAATCCGACGAGCTGATTGAGGAGGCAAGACAGACGGTGAACGAGGCGCTGCAGAGGTGTCTTGACAGAGGGATTACCGACTGGGGCAAACTGAAAAATACCACCAAAGATGCGCTCAGCGAGTATGTCTGGAAAAAGACAAAACGCCGTCCGATGATTCTGCCGATTATTATGGAAATATCCTGAACAGGCAGCCCGGCAGGAGCGCAGACACCGGGAGTTTCCCGGAGTACGGAAGGGGGGATACCAGGTGGGAAAATGGAACATATGGAGGAAGACCGGAGACACTATGACAGGGGAAGACAGTAGGGACAGCGGAGACACTATGACGAATGAGGACAGCCTGGAGAACGGCAGCGCGGATAATGAGGAAAATATGGAGCAGATGTATATTCCGGGAGGCACAGATAAGCTGGACAATGCGGTAAATGCATTAATAACGGCTGTTCTGGAATGTGAGGAATACCTTGTCTACCGGGAGGAGCTGGACAGGGTGCTGCAGATTCCGGGACTGAAGGCGGAGCTTGACGAGTACCGCAAGCGCAATTATGAGCTGCAGTCCCGTATGGATATTGACTTTGAAAAGCTGGATCGCTTTGAAAAGGAATTTGAGAATTTCAGGAGCAATCCGGCAGTATCGGATTTTCTGGCGGCGGAGCTGGCCTTCTGCAAGAGGATGCAGGCCATTGAGACCCGGGTCACGGCGGAGCTTGACTTCCAGTAAGTCCGGAAAGAAATGAGGAGTATTATGAAACCAGCAAACATTATTATTTCAGTGGCAGGTGCAGTCTGCAGGGTGGCAGTGCTTATCCTGGCGGTTTATGTCATCTATCAGGGAGCGATGAAGTGTTATGATTACGGCTACCGCATCTTTACGGAGCCGGCGATTTCTTCCGGCGAGGGAAAGAAGGTGACAGTGGCAATCACGGAGGATATGTCCGCCTCCGATATAGGGCATCTTCTGGAAAACAAGGGACTGATTCGGGATGCAAAGCTGTTTGTCCTGCAATATTACCTGTCGGAATACCTTAAGGATGTGAAGCCCGGTATTTTTGAACTGAGCACCTCTATGACTGTAGAAGAGATGATGGAGGCAATGACTCTGACGGAGGACGAAGACGCCGCAGGTCAGGGCGCGGGGGAGTAGTGCAGCCGTATGATGACAGATGAGAGAATGACAGCCTTTATTGATTCCCTGGACAGAGGTAATACCCCGTTTCTGAATGAAATAGAAAAATATGCGCTGCAGAACCAGGTTCCCGTCATACGAAAATCCATGCAGAGCCTGTTAAAATTTCTGCTTGCCCTTTTAAAGCCGAGGAACATCCTGGAGGTCGGGACTGCCATCGGCTTTTCCGCGTTGTTGATGAGTGAGTACGGGCCGGAGGACTGTCATATTACTACCATTGAAAAATATGAGAAGAGGATTCCTCTGGCAAGGGAAAATTTCAGGCGCAGAGGCGCGGAAGACAGAATTACTCTTTTGGAAGGGGATGCGGCAGAGCTTTTGCCGGGGCTTACGGAGAGCTATGATTTGATTTTTATGGACGCCGCCAAGGGCCAGTATATTTTTTTTCTGCCGGATATAGTAAGGCTGCTGGCTCCGGGCGGACTGCTTGTAAGCGACAATGTTCTGCAGGACGGGGATATTATAGAATCCCGGTTTGCGGTGACCCGCCGCAACCGGACGATTCATACCCGTATGCGGGACTATCTTTATGAGCTGAAGCATCATCCTCTGCTGGAGACGGCGGTTCTGCCGGTGGGAGACGGGGCGGCGCTGAGCACAAAGTGTGAACGGAGGAGTGAAGATGGCACAGAGGCGGAAGCCGGAGCTGCTGATACCCGCCGGCAGCCTTGAGGTTCTTAAGACAGCGGTACTGTTCGGAGCGGATGCGGTATATATCGGCGGCGAGGCATTCGGGCTCCGGGCAAAAGCAAAAAATTTTTCCATGGCGGAAATGGCGGAGGGAATTGTATTTGCCCATGCCCATGGTGTAAAGGTTTATGTCACGGCCAATATCCTGGCCCACAATGAGGATCTGGAGGGGGCGGAGGAGTATTTCCGGGAGCTGCGGGACATGCAGCCGGAAGCCTGCGACGCCCTGATTATTTCCGACCCCGGTATGTTTACCCTGGCAAGGAAGGTGTGGCCGGAGGCGGACATACATATTTCAACCCAGGCCAATAATACCAACTATCTGACCTGGCTCTTCTGGCGGAACCAGGGGGCAAAGCGGGTGGTATCCGCCAGGGAGCTTTCTCTGGAGGAGATACGGGGCATTCGGGAGCGGATTCCGGAAGAGATGGAGATTGAAAGCTTTGTCCATGGTTCCATGTGCATCTCCTACTCAGGACGCTGTCTGCTCAGCAGTTATTTTACAGGCAGGGACGCCAATCAGGGAAATTGTACCCACCCCTGCCGCTGGAAATACGCGGTGATGGAAGAGACGCGGCCGGGAGAGTATCTGCCGGTCTATGAGAATGAGCGGGGAACCTATATTTTCAATTCCAGGGATTTGTGCATGATTGAGCATATTCCGGAGATGGTGGAGGCGGGGATAGACAGCTTTAAAATCGAGGGGCGTATGAAAACCGCTCTCTACGCTGCCACGGTAGCCAGAACCTACCGAAAAGCCATTGACGATTATTTCGTGTCGGAGGAAACCTACCGGGGAAATATGGAATGGTACAGGGCGGAGATTGCAAAGTGTACCTACAGACAGTACTCTACCGGATTTTATTTCGGAAAGCCCGACCAACATAACCAGATATATGACAACAGTACCTATGTGAACGAATATGTTTATCTGGGACTGGTGGAGGAGGCGCCCGGCGGGCGGTTCGTCCGCATCCGGCAGAAAAATAAATTTGCCGTGGGGGACTCTATCGAGATTATGAAGCCGGACGGCAGGAATGTGCCGGTGACGGTGGAGGCAATGTATGATGAGGAAGGCACGGCTGTGGAAAGCTGCCCCCATGCGGGACAGGTAATCCGGCTTAAACTGTCGGAGACACCGGAACGGTATGATATATTGCGGAAAAAGTGTGTAAAATGAGTAAGCGAGGCAAGGATATGGGAAAAGAAAGGAAATCACGGACAGCGGTTCATATTCTGGTGATTTTATACGGCATTGCCTGCCTGTGGCTTTTTTACCGGCAGTCGGTGGCAGATCTTACCGTGGAAGGAGCCATTCCCTATGAGTCCGATTTGCCCCTGCATATCAGCATGATGGTTGAAGACGATTTTTATTACAGCTTTACGGCTTATGCCTATAAGCTGCTGTATGTGCTGTTCGGGGGTACAACCTTCGGGATAGCTCTTTTCTTGTGTGTGTGCGCGGCGGCAACGGTATATGTGACGGAAAGTCTGGTGTGTCTGCTGGGGAAATACGGGGAAAAGACATGGTTTACCCTGTTGCTGTCCTTAAGCCTTAATTTTGTCATGCCGGTATATATCAGGGCGGTGGGGGAATACCGCTATGTCAGTTACCAGTCCGGAAATATCTGGCACAACTCCACCTATATCTGTATGCGCCTTGCAGCATTGACGGTTCTTCTATACTATTTTAAGCTGGAGGAAAAGTACAGGGAGGGAATCTCCCGGAAGGAATGGTGTGCTTTTGCCCTGCTGCAATTTATATGTACCGGTATCAAGCCCAGCTTTCTGCTTGTCTTTTCACCCATAATGGGAATCTGTCTGCTGGCGGATCTGTGCAGGAGAGTTCCGCTGAAGAGGATTCTGGTATTTGGCTCTGCGCTCCTGCCCAGCGGCCTTGTGATACTGTGGCAGAATGCCGTTCTGTTTGGAGAGGAGACGGGAAACGGCATGGAGTTCAGGCCCTGGTATACCTTTGCCCTCCATGCAAACATTACAAAGCTGGCGGTGGTGTGCTCCGTGCTGTTCTGCGGGCTGACGGTGGCGGCGACCCTGAAAAAGCTGATTACCGATAAAAGGTATCTGTTTATTGCGGCTATGGCTGTGATGGGCTTTCTGGAGGCCCTCTGCCTGGTGGAGAGCGGCAGCAGGGCAGCGGACGGAAATTTCCTCTGGGGTTACAGCTTCTGCCTGTTTGTGCTGTTTGCGGTCTGTGCCGTCAAATGGCTGGAATGCAGCGGGAAAGGAGTGCAGAAATTTCTGCGTGTGGGTCTGGGACTGGTGTATGCCTGGCACCTGTACTGCGGGCTGTACTTCTTTGTCAACCTTGTGGCCGGAGCAAGCTATTGGATGAAATAAAAGTTACTTTTCACACCCACGCCAGATACAGCATAATGCTGAATTTAAAAAAATTT
>JAMPFR010000047.1 GCA_023664365.1 Acetatifactor muris
CTGATTCTGGAGTTGAAGGTAGACAGCACACCGGCGGAGGCCATTGAACAGATCAAAAGTAAAAAATATGCCCTGCGTTTCAGAGGGAAGCTGGGGGAGACACCCAAATATACAGGAAGGATACTGGCGGTGGGTATCAGCTATGACAGGAGAACGAAGGTTCATTCCTGTCAGACAGAGGCGTTGTGAACCGGCCTTTATCAATAATTATGGAGGAAAATGTAAGCGTCCTCCAGCGTGACAGGAACCTGTCTGCATTCGATCCCCGGCTTTACCCTGCTCAAGACCCGCAGCCGGATGCCGCCCTCCGTGTACTGCTTGGAGGAAACACGATATTTCTGTTCTATGTCCCGGGCCTTTACGGGGTCTTCTGTTTCATATTCCCACACACAGCCCTCGGCGTTGGCAAGCAGCCCCTGTATGCTGCCGGAATACAGGAATTTTCCCTTTTTCATCACCGCAAGCTGATTGCAGGTGGCAGCCAGATCCTCCACTACATGGGTGGAGAACAGGACGGTACGTTTTTCCGAGAAATCCACCAGGAGATTCCGGATTCTGATGCGCTCTTCCGGATCCAAGCCGGTGGTGGGTTCGTCGATGATCAGAAATGCCGGGTCGTTTAAAAGCGCCTGAATCAGGCCTACTCTCCGTTTCATGCCGCCGGAAAGCTGCTTCATCTTCTTTTTCCGATGCTCCGTCAGGCCGGTTTTCTCCAGATAATATTGAATCCGCTCCCGGCAGAGGGATTTGGAAACGCCTGCCAGGGCGCCCATATATTCCAGACATTCCTGTACGGTCAGACCGGGATACAGGTCTATTTCCTGAGGCAGATAGCCGATCTGCTTTTGGATCAGTGCATAATTTTTTTCATGATATTGTATGCCGTCCAGGGTCACCATGCCGCCGGTGGGGGCGAGGGTGGTGGTCAGCACCCGCATAAGCGTGGTTTTTCCGGCGCCGTTTTCCCCCAGCAGGCCGAATATCCCGGTGGGGATCTCCAGGCTGGCGTGGTCGATGGCGGTCACTTTATTGCGAAAGGTCACGGTCAGGTCATTGATTTGAATACTCATGATCATATTCTCTTTTCTATTATGGTTTATTTCAGGCAGAGCGTTTTTTCAGCAAAGCCGGCAGGAGCAGCAGCATCAGAGCGCAAAGCAGGACGCAGACAGCTTTTCCCGTAAGCCAGCTAAGGTCGTTTATGTCTTTTACATTTCGGAAGGTATAGGAAAATACGTTCCAGGCGCCTAAAATGCGCTGTCCGAAGGCGGAGCCGGTAACGAGCCATAAGATCAGGCATCCGCCGATGCCGAACCACAGATTGCCAAACAGGCAGGCGATAGTGTTCGACAGGACAGACCAGAAGGCCAGGGTTATGAGCATTGCGCCCAGATAAAGCAAAAACTGCTGAAGCTCCGTCCCCGTCTCCGGGTGCATGACGCCCGACAGGAGGGGCCGCTGAAAGAGAAAAATAAGTCCGTAGCCTGTCGCTGCTAGCAGCAGGAGAAACACCTCCTGTATCAGCAGTCTGGAGCCGACAGCGCGCAGTTTTTTTCTCATGGGATACAGACGCCAGATCTCTGAACGCCTGCCTGTTATTTCCTGCACATAGGTGTCCGCGCAGAAGGCCGTTGTCAGAATCGCCAGGGCAGGCTCCAGGGCCGCGCCTGCTTCATAACTCACCGATACGCCCCGTATCAGGCTGAAAATCCCAATAAAGAACAGGGCGAAAGCAACCTTATACGGGGGCAGGGATATTTTCAACTCCTGATACATTACACCCGCCTCCGTTTCCACAGTTGGACCGAAAGCAGCAGCATGACAGCGGACGCCGCCAGCAGAAAACTCTGGTTGAGCAGCAGCCAGGGAGGCTCTGCCGTATCGAAAAACTGTCCCGGAAACCGCACCATGACAGCCAGGAGCCGCCCGTGATAGCCGTATACGCCATCTGCGTTTCTGCCGCCCATATTGGAATACACGATATAGAGTATTAAGAGCGGCACACCGGGAAGAGGGTTTTTAAACAGCAGGGAGATGAGGACATAAATACATACAATCATAAGCATATTGGGCAGGATGTACAGACAGGAAGCCCTGATAAAATCAAAAAGCCGGACTTCAAATCCGCTGCCTCTGGTGAAGAGCAGACAAAGCACCCAGAATACCAGGTTTAAAGTCCCCAGCGCAATCAGGCATGCCGAAAATCCGCCCAGAGCCTTTCCGATCACATAGCTTCCGGCGCTGACAGGCTTGGTATGAAGAAGTTCATAGGTATTCCTTCTGGTATCCTGTATGAATAGCACCGCCAGCATAATGGTGGCGAAAAATCCCATATACAGGCTGGCAAAGTCCGCAAATTTCCTGGAAAAATAATAGGAAAAGGGATTTTGTGACAGGACATCCGCAAGATAGGCGTTGATCTCCTCATTGGTTCCTTTCCGGTATTTTGTAAGCTCATAGGCAGCAGCATTTCTCGCGATAGAATGTTTTTCCTCAAAATACCGAAACGCTTCGGAAAGACTCAGATCCTTTGCGGCGTTTACGGCGGCTTCCGCCTCGGCGCTGCTCATGCCAAAGACCGATATCAGATCCTGCCGTATGCCTGCTTCCCAGAACGCCCGCCGTTCTTCAGGCGTTGACGGGATATAGCCTTCAAAGACGTCGCCTGCATGGATGGTCTCAGGGTAAGAGTTGACGATCTGTTCCTCCGGTGCAAGATAATGGATCTGCAGATAAGGAATGACCGCCGAGTAGACGCCCAGAATTACAATGAGGATCCCTAGCCAGAACAGGGGACGCTTTAAGTAGTTTCGGACTTCTCTTGATAAAATTGCAAGCATATGTGACCTCCTTTTTGAGGAAATTTGAAATTTCGTCATGGCCCGGCGGACAACGTCCGTCTGCGGCGCCGGAAGATAAAGCCCTGCGGTGGCGTCTTCGCGCAGCGCATCCGGATCGCTGCCGGAATCTTGGTATATACAGGATACGGGGCAAATCACAACAAAAAAGCAATGGATGCAAATACCGCTGTTACCGAGGCGCCGCCCTGCTGCAAATTCCCTGACAGAAGCCTGCCGCCGTGCTTTTCGCAGTACAGCCTGCTGATATACATTCCAAGCCCTGCGTGTTTCAGACTGTCCTTTGCGGATTCATCGGCTTTTGCCGAAAATCCGGTTCCGTCGTCTGTAACGCATATCCGGCACTCGCCGACGCTTAAGGAGAGGGTGATCTCCACTTCTGTTCTGGCATAACGCAGGGCGTTGGACAGCAGGTTTTCCGTGACTTCCAGAATAATATCCCGATCTCCTCGAAACACGTCTTCTGTGGAAGCAGTGTGGAGCAGAATCCTTTTCCCGGCTTCCTTTTCCAAAATACTGATTTCCGCAAGCAAATCCGCCTCCAGCTGTCCGGCCGTAAGCGTCTCCGGACACAGCTCCCGCTGTTCCAGACTGCTCAGCTTTCTCATAGTCTCCACGAATTTATCCATACGCTCCAGCTGTTTCCCGCATTCATGCAGCATTTCCATTGCCTTTTCCAGGCTGATGGATTCATTCGGAAGGTAATCTGTCAGCATTTCCTGATATCCCTTCAGCACAGACAGGGGAGAGCGGATGTCATGGGCGATGGCGGCCCGGAGGGCCCGCTCTTCCTCAAGGCTCCGCCACAGCAGAATATTATTTTCGGCAAGCCGGGCCCGCATCCGCTCAAATTCCCGGCACAGCTCTCCCAGCTCATCTTTACTTTCATAAATGACATGAAACTGAAGATTGTTTTCGGCAATATTTTTGGATGCAAGCATCAGTTCCGCAAGAGGGTATTTTAATTTCTTCCGATAAAATAGAAAGACGGCGCAGCAGCAGCCGGTTATGGGTAGAAGCAGCATCGTATAGGTCTGCAGAAAATCACATATCTCGGACGCCAGGCGGTCATGTGGCGTCATACGGGAGAGGACGGGACGCTCCACATTCGCTGCGGGGGGAGGAGCAGCCGCTTCCGCCGGCGGATCATATTTCCCTTGCTGCACATCCTCTGCAGCGGGAGCGATCTCCGTCTTCTCCGGCGCGAATTCATCCTGCTTTCCATAGTTCCGCCAGATGCCGGCCTGGGTTCGGTTTGCCAGGACGATGATATATGCGGACAGCAGAAAGCTGCAGAACAGGCTGACTGCGGTATACAGAAACAACGCTTTTCTGATAGAAAGGTTTTTGATCCTGTTTCTTACTTTACCCATCGATAGCCCATCCCCCATACGGTTTCAATGTATTCCGTTTCCGTAAGCGCCCGAAGCTTATTGCGTATCCGCCGGATAAGCTCTGTAATGACACGACTGTCACCTTCCGCGTCCCAGCCGCAGACTCTTTCATAGATTCGTTCCCTGTCAAACACAATGCCCGGATGCATGGACAGGAATTCAATGATTCCGTATTCCGTCTTTGTCAGATCCAGGCAGTTTCCGTCCAGCTGTACTGTCTTTGCCCCGTAATCAATGATGAGCCCGCTCTGAAAACGGCAGTCCGGCGGGGCAGCATGCCGCTGTTCCCGTTTCAGATGGGCAGTGATCCGGGCGTCCAGTTCTTTTAAGCTGAAGGGCTTTGTAATATAGTCGTCGCCCCCTGAGAGCAGGCCGTTCACCCGATCCTCCTCCTCTACCTTTGCAGTCAGAAACAAAATAGGGCAGGCCACCTTATCCCGAATCATTCGGCAAAGATGAAGCCCGTCCATCCGGGGCATATTCACATCCAGCAGAATAAGATCCGGGCGGCTGCCAAGTTTTTCCAGCGCATCCACACCGTTTTCTGCGGTGAGGATCTCAAAATGCTGCATCTCAAAGTGGCGCGTAAGCATGGTGAGAAGGGCTTTGTCGTCGTCAATAATCAATAATTTAGTCATATGTCTGCGTGTCCTTTTATGCCTGCATGAAATCTGTTGTATGATTTAATATATTATAAAACAAAAGACAACAAATAAACAACAATACTATATCTTGTATTTTTTTTGCCTTTTCTTTTTGACATATGCACTATATCTATGGTACACTTAACAAAATAGTGGGGAAGTCTACATGTTGTACGCGCACATAGGATAGGGAGTGTTACCTTGGATAAATATGAATATAGAATCAGATCGGATGAAATCAAGCAGCTGATAGCGGAGGGGAATTACCAGCAGGCGGCGGAAATTGCGGATACCATTGACTGGCGGAGAGTCAAGAGTGTAATGATGCTCTGTACCATCAGTGATCTGTACAAGATAAACCGACGTTATGAAGACGCTAAAAACATGCTTTTGCTGGCATACGAAAGGAGACCGGGGGGAAAGACCATCTGTTATTCCCTCTGTGAGCTTTGTATTAAAACAGAAGAATTCCTGCAGGCTGTCAATTACTATAAGGAGTTTGTGCAGGTGGCGCCCAGGGATTCGGGACGCTACATTCTGCAGTACAAGCTTTACGAGGCCCAGGACGTGGGACTGGAAGAGCGCATCGGTGTGCTGGAGGAGCTGAAGAAAAGGGATTACCGGGAGAAGTGGGCCTACGAGCTGGCCTATCTGTATCACAGGGTGGGTCTGGCGACCCGCTGTGTGGAGGAATGTGACGAACTGATTTTGTGGTTTGGCGAGGGAAAATACGTTATCAAGGCAATGGAGCTGAAGATGCTGCATCAGCCTTTATCGGCCGCTCAGCAGGAAAAATATGACCACCGCTTTGACCCGGTTCGGACGCCGGCGGCGGAAATCTCTGAAGAAAGCGCCGAAGCGGCGGGGATCGAAGCTGCATGGACAGATTCTGTCCAAGGGGATTCTCATGGGTTATCAGGGGAGCAGTCCGGCTGGGAGCGCCCCGGTGAAAATGTGGGAGAGCAGCCTTATGGGGAAAGCGAAGTTCCTGCCGGCGGAATGCAGGCCGGAGACGGAAGTCCGGCTGTGGCCGGAACGCCGGAGGTTCAGTCACAGCCTGAAGCCCTCGGGCAGGAGGCAATGGCCGGGGTTTATGCAGGCTGGGCGGCACAGGGTACGGAAGTCTCCATGGATACCAGGACGGACTGGGTGTTGTCTACACCGAAGCCGGAGACACAGGAGAAGGCTCCCGCTCCGGCGGTACAGCAGGCTGCAAAGCAGCCTGTACCGGAGGAACTGGACATACAGGTCAAGACCATGGATGTGGGGGCTTACAATACCATCAATCTGCAGGCGGAAATTGCGGCAGGGCTGCAGGAGGTACTGGCTGAGGACGGTACCCGGACCGATGCGATCACCCGCTCCATTATTGCACCTCTGCTGGAGTCTGACACGGGGAGACTTGAACCTCCGGAAACGGAGGAGGCAGACGGAAATGATCTGGAGCCTGCAAGGGAAATTATGGAGGGTTCGGAGGTATTTTTCGGTGAGACAGGCGAGTTGAACGCTGTCCAGAAGGAAGAAGGGGCTGCAAATGAAATGCCGGAGGCGGCAGCCTCGGAAGAACTGGTTTCGGAAGAAGCCGTAACGGAGGAGAAAGCGGCGGCGCCGACAGCCGGGAAGTCCGCTGCAGACGCCGCAGCAGGACAGGACTCCGGAATCGGGGAGTCTGTACCGAAGGGGATGGAGGAACTGTATCCTGACAATACGGCAAAGATAGTAATGGATCAGCTGCGGCAGGAGATGAGCCGAAAGGTGGAGCAGGTGCTGACAGCCCAGCCGCCCAGAGAACTGGCCGGAGTATTGTCTCAGGAATCTGACGGACAGATTAGTCTGGTGGTGCCTGAAAGTGAAACGGTGGAAAAGCAGATCACCGGACAGATGAATTTTGAAGAAATACTGGGTGAGTGGGAGAAGCTGAAGCGGGAAAATGAGGCGAAGCGGCAGGAGGAGGTGCGTCAGCATGTCCTGGAGCAGACAGGCAATATGTTTACCGAGTTTGAGGCTTCCCTGAAGGAGGGGCTGCTTGAACAGCTGGAAAGCGAGCCGGTGGAGCCGGAAACGGAAGAGCCGGAGGAGCTTGAAATAGAAGAAATCGGGGAAGCGAAAGAAACTGAAGCCGCCGAAGCAGAAACGGAAGAAGCCGCGGAACCGGAGCCGGAAGCCGAAGCGGAAACGGAAGAACCTGCGGAACCGGAGTCGGAAACCGAAGAACCCGTGGGGCCTGAAGAAGGGGAAGCAGCATTAGAAGGGTCGGAAGCAGCGGAAGCGGAAGAAATTGAGGAAGCAGTGGCGGAAACGGAAGAACCTGCGGAACCGGAGCCGGAAACCGAAGCAGAAACGAAAGAACCCGCGGAGTTGAAAGCAGTGGCAGAAACGGAAGAACCTGCGAAGTCGGAGTCGGAAGCAGCGGAAGAAAGCAGGGAAGCCGTGGCAGAAGAGCCGGCGGCAGAGGAGACCGGGGAGTCGGAAAACGCTACGCCTGCCCGACGTGAAAAGACAGCGGCGCGAGGGCTGACCCGGGAGGAAAAGGAACTTTACGCGCCCTTTATTCAGAGCCGCTCCGGCAGAGAGAACCTGGTGAAGGCCATTGACAGCATCAGTATGGCGGCTTATACCGGGAATGTGATTATTACCGGTGAGAAAGGGATGGATACGCTGTCTCTTGCCAAGAATATGGTTCGTGAGATTCAGATGGCAGACAGCAATTTCTCCGGAAAGGTTGCGAAAATATCAGGGCAGGGACTGAATTCCAAAAATGTGGAGGATACCCTGGGACATCTGGGAAGCGGCGCGCTGATTATTCAGAATGCATCGGAGCTGGAAAAGCCTACGGTGGAGGCGATGCAGAAGATGCTTCAGAAGGAAAACTTCGGTATTATTGTTTTCCTGGAGGATACGAAAAAAGCCATGGATCGTTTCCTGGCGGCATATCCCAAATTGAGGGAAAGCTTTACGGCCCGAATGGATGTAGAGCCGATGAGCAACGATTCGCTGGTGGCATTCGGAAGAAAGTATGCCAGAGAGATGGAGTATTCCATTGACGAACTGGGTGTGCTTGCCCTTCACACGCGGATAGAGGAGCGGCAGACTCTGGATCATGTGGTGACGGTCATGGAGGTAAAGGATATTGTAGATGAGGCGATTCGCCATGCCAACAGAAAAACATTGGGACATTTCTTTGACATTCTCTTCGCAAGGCGGTATGATGAAGAGGACATGATTATTCTGACCGAAAAAGATTTTGTATAACGGAGGAACAGGTATGACAAAGGAAGTAGAAAAGGTTTTCATATCGGAGGCCGACCAGTATCTGTTTTCACAGGGAACCCACTACGACATTTACAAAAAGCTGGGCGCGCATCCGTCGGTGGAGAAGGGCGTGGAAGGCATCTATTTTGGAGTGTGGGCGCCGAATGCAGAAGCAGTTCACGTCATCGGTACCTTTAATGAATGGAATGAACAGGCAAATCCTATGGAAAAGCTTGGCCCGGTGGGTATCTGGGGGCTTTTTATACCGGAGGCGGCGGCAGGGGATATGTATAAATTCCTGATTACCGCCCGGGACGGCAGGAAGCTTTACAAGGCGGATCCCTTTGCCAATCAGACGGAGTACCGCCCGGGTACGGCTTCGGTGGTGGCTGACATTTCCGGTTTTGAGTGGAAGGACGCAGCCTGGATGGAGCAGCGGGATAAAAAGGATCCTAACAGGGAGCCTATGGCGATTTATGAATGCCATATCGGTTCCTTTATGAAGCATCCCGACGGGACAGAGGAGGGCTTCTATAATTACCGCCAGTTTGCGGACAGGATTGTGGAGTATTTAAAAGAAATGAAATATACCCATGTGGAGCTGATGGGAATTGCGGAATTCCCTTTTGACGGCTCCTGGGGCTATCAGGTGACAGGGTATTATGCCCCTACCTCCCGCTACGGTACGCCAAAGGACTTTATGTATCTGGTGAACCAGCTGCACAGGGCGGGCGTAGGCGTTATTCTGGACTGGGTGCCTGCTCATTTTGCAACGGACGCTCACGGGTTGGGACAGTTTGACGGACAGTGTATTTTTGAACATCCGGATCCCCGTCTGGGAGAGCATCCTGACTGGGGCACCAAAATTTTCAACTATGAGAAGCCGGAGGTAAAGAATTTCCTGATTGCCAATGTACTGTTCTGGCTGCGGGAGTTCCATGTGGACGGTATCCGTGTGGATGCGGTGGCGTCCATGCTTTATCTGGATTACGGCAAGCAGGCAGGCCAGTGGGTGCCCAATAAGTACGGCGGCCATGAGAACCTTGCGGCCATTGAATTTTTCAAGCATATGAATTCGGTAGTCAGGGGAAGCTATCCCGGCTTTCTGACCATTGCGGAGGAGTCCACCGCCTGGCCCAACGTCACCGGTGAAATCGGCGGAGAGGGTCTTGGCTTTACGTTTAAGTGGAATATGGGCTGGATGCACGATTTCTGTGAATATATGAAGCTTGACCCCATTTACCGCAAGGGCGACCACTATGGCATGACCTTTGCCATGAGCTACAATGAGAGCGAAAAGTATATTCTGCCTTTGTCCCACGACGAGGTGGTGCATTTGAAATGCTCCATGGTAAATAAGATGCCCGGTTATCCGGTGGACAAATATGCAAATCTGCGGGTGGGTTATACTTATATGTTCGGCCATGCCGGAAAGAAGCTGTTGTTTATGGGCCAGGATTTCGGGCAGGAGAGAGAGTGGAGCGAGGCCAGGGAGCTTGACTGGTTCCTGTTGGGCGAGAAGAACAACCGGGGGCTGCACGATTATGTAAAGGAACTGTTAAAGATATACAGAAAGTATCCCGCTGCCTATGAACTGGATGATACCTGGGCCGGCTTTGAGTGGATGAACGCCGATGATGCGGAGAACAGCGTATATTCCTTTGTGAGAAAATCTTCCACGGGAAGGAACAGCCTGCTGTTTGTGCTGAACATGACGCCCGTGAAGCGGGAAGGCTATCGTGTTGCCGTTCCCAAAAATAAAAAGTACAGGCTGCTCTTAAACAGTGACGAGGAGCGCTTCGGCGGCTGGGGAAATGAGCTTCCGGCGGAAGTGACGGCGGAGAAAACGCCCTTTCATTATCAGAAGTACTCCCTCGCTCTGGATCTTCCTCCTTATGGCGCGGCGGTGTATGTATTCTGATGTAAAGAATTTTTGCTTTTGAACCGAAATAAAGGGTAAGCGTGTTATGCGCTTACCCTTTATCAGTGACGGCGGGAACGCTTCGGGGTGATTGCGGCATTCGCGCTTTGGTCGATCAGTAAGAAGCAGACAGGAGAGAACATTTTGAGAATATCTTTTAATCAGCAATCAGTAGGCGAGACAGAAAAGCGGCAGGCAGAGAGCCACGCTATACACAGTAAGGGCATTTCCGGGAAAAATGCGCCGGGGAAGGTACAGTCAGGGGTATCTGAAGCAGGGGTTTATGTGCCCGGCGGAAATTGGGGCGGTATGCCGGGAAATGGGCCGGAGAAGGGGAAGAGTCTGATTGAGATTCAGCAGGAGGCCCAAAACACGGATGTGGGAATCAGTCAGGACTATATGACAGTTATGTCACATACTCTGTCGGAGGAGGATTATGCCAAAGCCCAGGAGGAAGGGTTTGATTTTGGCAGTATGAATCCGGAGGAGACTGTCACTATTGTAGATAAGATCAAGGCGGAGCTGGTGCGCGCAGGCAAGAATGTGGCGGGCTACACGGATGACATGGACATGGCCGCCCTTGCGGCTGCGTTGGGAAGCCAGGCGCTGGCAGAGGCGGTAAGCAGGAGCTTCCGGGAAGCAGACCTTCCGCTGACAGAGGAAAATCTGGAAAGAGTTGAGACCGCGTGGCTGATGGCTTCGCAGCTTCAGCCTCTGGAGCAGGGGAGCATCCGTTATTTGATTGACAATGAGATGGACAGTGAAGTATGGAATCTCTATGTGGCGGAAAACAGCGGCGCTGCGGCAGGGACGCCCCGGGGAACGGAGGAAATAATTCCGGAGGGTGAGCTTGCCCGTCAGATGGATGGTATTATCGAGAACTCAGGGCGGCAGGTGAATGAGGAGAGCCGCGAGGATGCAGCCTGGCTGCTGGAGAACGGACTGCCTCTGACAGAAGAGAATCTGGATCGCCTGGATGAGCTGAAGAAGCTGGAAATGCCCGTGACGCCGGAGCGTTTCGCGGAAGCGGCCGCCGGAGCAGTGGCGGAGGGGAAAGCGCCGATTTACGGCACACTTTCCGGAAAAACGGAAAACATATATGAGAAGGCCGTCCGTGTGGAGGCCTATTATCAAAGCAGTGAAGTATGGGAGGAGTACGCGGGAGACGTCACTGCCAGAAGGCAGCTGGAGGAAATACGCCTGCGCATGACGGCGGAAGTGAATGTGAAGCTGCTGAAGAGCGGTTTTTCCATTGACACAGCTCCTATGGAGAAGCTGGTGGAAGCCCTGCGGCAGGCGGAAGAACAGCTGGCTGCGCAATATTTCCCGGAGGATGCGGAGAGTCTGGAGAAATACCGGAATTTCCGGGATACGGATACCGTTCTGCGGGAACTGCCCGGTCTGCCTGCGGATGTGCTGGGAGTTTTTGCGGAGGGACAGAGCCGGGAGAATCCGGCCGGCGTCCCCGGGGAAGGGCAGAATCCGGAGCGTCTGGGGGACTTCCACAGAGAGGGCAAGGTTCTGCAGGATACATACAGGAAAGCAGGGGAAAGCTATGAGGCGCTGATGACCGAACCCAGGCGGGATTTGGGAGACAGCATCAAAAAAGCCTTTGCCAATGTGGACGATATTCTGGAAGACCTGGGACAGGAGCTTACGGATGAGAATCGCAGAGCAGTGCGTATTCTGGGCTACAACCGCATGGAGATGAACCTGGAGAATCTGGAAAAGGTGAAGGAAGCGGATCGGGTGGTTCAGACCGTGGTGGAAAAGCTGACCCCGGCGGCCACTCTGAAAATGATTCGAGACGGAGTGAATCCCCTGGAAAAGACATTTGACGAGCTGGAGCAGTATTTCCGGGAGCTGCCGGAGGACTATCGGCAGGCGTCTGAGAGTTACAGCCGTTTCCTGTACGGACTGGAGAAAAAGCATGCCGTTACTTCGGAGGAGCGGGAAAGCTACATCGGCATTTACCGTCTGGTACGGCAGATAGAGAAGACGGATGGGGCGGCTGTGGGAGCCCTGGTAAACACACAGGCGGAGCTTCATTTTGCAAATCTGCTCAGCGCCGTCCGCAGCGGCAGATTCAAAACCCTGGATGCAAGGGTGGGAGATAAGCTGGGGAACCTGGTGGAGCGGATTCAAAAGGGAGAAAGTATTTCCGAACAGATTGCAAAAGCCTTTGGGGAAGCTGCGAAAGAGGTTGTGACAGAAGTGTCATATAGCGCAGAGTCAGAGCAGGCCCATAACAAAGAGCAGCTGGAGCAGTACCGCATGGCCCTTGCGTCCGCAGACAGAGAGTGCGCCGCCATGCTGCAGCGGGGAGAACTTCCCGTGGGCGCGGATAATCTGCTTGCTGCCGCCGGGCTGTTGGAGGAGGATGAAAACCTGTTTGCGGAAGGAGACGGAGAAGAGCCGGAGACAGAGCTCTGGGAGAGCCTTGACCGGCCGGAGGAATTTGAAAAGAATTACGAGGCAGGTATTGCCCGAGCAAAGGAAAGAGTAGAGGAGGCCACCTTCCGTTCTGCGGACTCCAGTCTGGATGTGCGCCATATGCAGTTGACGCACAAGCAGCTTACCATTGCCGGTAATCTGGCGAAGCAGCAGGAATTCTTCCTTCCCCTGAACATCGGCGGCAGGCTGACACGGGTGCATCTGACGTTTGAAAGGGGCGGAGAAAGCGCCGGCAGAGTGGAAATCAGCGTGAAGGCGGGGGAAGAGCAGAGAATAGGAATAAAGGCGGCGTTCCGCTTTGAGGACGGATCTCTGAGCGGAATAATTAAAAATGAAACTGAAAATGAGGTTATGAAAACGGAAAGGATAGCCGATATTTTTAAAGAGGAAGCCGGTGAGAACTGGAAAATGGGAGACGTCAGCGTGGTAACTACAGACGTCCGTTTCCCGGAAGGAACCGGAATGGGCATGGATGCCGGAACAGAAAACGCAGAACTGTACCGCGTGGCAAAGGTATTTTTGCATGCTGTACAAGAACAGGAAGGGGTTTTACATGCGAATTAACTACAATGTATCCGCCATGCTCTCTAACAATGCACTGGCAAATAATGACAATCTTCTGGCGCAGTCGCTGGAAAGGCTGTCTTCCGGATTAAAGATTAACCATGCCAAGGACAATCCCGCGGGGCTTGCCATGGCAAAGAGGATGAACGCGCAGATTGAGGGACTGTCCCAGGCAAATGATAATGCCAATGACGGAATCTCCGTGATAGAGACGGCGGACGGCGCCATGTCTGAAATCAGCGAGATGCTGCAGAGAATGAACGAGCTGGCAATTAAGTCAGCCAACGGAACAATGTCCGAAAGTGACAGATCCACCGTACAGGATGAGATTTCCCAGTTGAAGGCGGAAATTACCCGCGTGGCTGAAACCACGGAATTTAACGGTCAGAAGCTGCTGAACGGAGAGTTTGAGCTGAAGGGCTATGTTTACGGCGATATTGATGTTAAGGTTGCCGGTTATTCTATGGATGTTCCTGCTAAGGATTATTATATTTCCGAGATTAAGCTGCAGAAAGAGATGGTAAAAGCGCCTGTAAAAGATGAAAAGGGCAATATGTTCGATAAAGACGGCAATCTTGTCAACGGCGATCCCGACAAGGCCGTTATGGAGGATGTTTGGACCGGAGATTATCTGGCTGAGATAACAGTGCCGGCTGACAGCGGATTTCCGGACGGCTTTACCGCGAAGATGACGAAGGACAATCTGCTGACCATTTCGGGCACCAACGGCTTTGAGATGACGCTGGATCTGTCCGAACTGAATCAGGACAAAGAGGCAAAGCCCAGTATGAGCGCGCAGAAGAAGTTTGAGGATTTGCTGCCGGGGCAGGAGCTTGTATATACACCCAAGGATAAGGACGGCAAGGATATAACGCTGCGGATAGACGCCACCGGTATCGGGGCCATGAGACTGCAGATCGGGGCTAATGAAGGCCAGGTTCTGCCGGTGGAGATTCCTGCCATTTCCCTGCGGAATATGGGAATCGAGAACCTTGATGTGTCCACGAAGGAAGGATCGCTGAAGGGTATTGAGGATATTGACGGTGCATTGAAATACGTTTCAAAGGTACGGGGTATGCTGGGCGCATACCAGAATCGGCTGGAATCCACAGTGGACAGTCTGGATGTCACATCAGAGAATATGACCGCCGCATATTCCAGAATTATGGATGTGGATATGGCGGAGGAAATGACTAACTACACTACTTATCAGGTGCTGACCCAGGCCGGTACGTCCATGCTTGCCCAGGCCAATGAAAGACCGTCTCAGGTGCTGCAGCTGCTGCAATAACGGCGTGAGAAGAATTTCATAGCGTTTTTTGGGGAGATTTGTATGACTGACAGGGAAAAAAGGGATTTTACGCTGAGAATATCTCAGGCAAATTCCACACAGATGGTAGTCATTTTATATGAAATGCTGCTCTGCAATATAAGGGACGGGCGGACGGCGCTGGAGCAGGAGAATGAAGAAGAATTTCACGGGGCAATCCGCAGGGCGAGAGGGTGCGTGGGCGAGTTGATGAATTCGCTGCATCTGCAGTATGAGCCTGCACCCGCACTGCTTAGTCTTTACGGCTTCTGCATCAGAAGGCTTGCAGCGGCGGAAAGCGGAAAAAGAGCGCTGCCGCTGGAGGAGACAGAGCGTGTTATCAGGCCTCTCAGGGACGCTTATGAGCAGATTGCCGGGCAAAACAGTGCCGGGGCGGTCATGGGCAACTCTCAGACAGTGTATGCCGGACTGACTTACGGCAGAAATTCCCTAACCGAAAACATGGCTGACCAGGGCGCGAATCGGGGAATGTATGTGTGAGGTTTCCTGTTCGGATTCGGCTTCCAGAGCTGCCAGTTCGGTAAGATGTTTGTACTTTTTCTGGAGAGAATTAATTTCGTAAATGTAGCCGTCGATTAAATCCGTATCGGTAGCATTGTTAAAACCCGCATAGGCGATGTCGAGCGCCCTGTGGGTTTTTTCTATGGATTCCTTTAGGGTTATGGGGGTCAGATCCTCTTCCACGGTCTGAATGGTGTCCGCCTTCTGGCTGAAATACATTTTCATGGTAAATCTTTCCTTTCCTATGGTTGTTACAATTATAGTCATAAAAAAGGAAAATTATTCCGGGTTTTTTGCGAATATTTTCCCGGGACGGGACATAGGATGTACAAAAAAGGCGGTACGGTATGAAAAAGGAGTGGCTTCTCAACACGGTGCTTCGCGGCATTTTCGGAATAATTGCAATCTATTTTATCAATGCCGCATTGGCGGATGCGGGAATTTCTTTGGGGGTAGGCATTAACGGCGTGACCGTTTTGACATCCGGAATCCTTGGAATTCCCGGGGTTGCGGCACTTTACGGAATCGGACTCTATAAATTTTTGTAAACTATTTACAAAAATAATATTTTTTCATTTTATAGCTTGCAAAGGAAAAATCTATCGGTTATAATGCGTTTACAGTTCGAGTTAATCTTTGAGGCAGACGTCGCCTCGGAATTCAGCTACAAAGGAATCGGAATACGCAAAATGCAAAGGAGATGGTGTGTTGGCGGTTTTATGTCTGTTACTGACAGCTGCCTGTGGATTTGATTATCGCAACAGAAAAATTCCAAACGGCCTGGTGGCGCTTACGGTTTTGGCGGGAATGGCCTTTCGGCTTCAGAGGGACGGGATGCCGGGAGTACCGCTCTATCTGGGAAAAGCGGCGGCGATTACGGCGCTGCTGTATCCCATATACAAAATCGGCGGACTGGGGGCCGGGGATGTAAAGCTGCTGGGGGCGGCTGCAGGGTATCTTCCATTCGGTAAAATCTTTTTATTTTCATTTGTTTCTTTGCTGATTGCAGCATTTATTTCACTTATTAAATTATCAGTAAACAAAAATTTCAGAGAACGGCTGGGACTGTTTTTGGGGTATCTGAAGGATATTGCGGAAAAAGGCGCCCTGCAGCCTTATCCGGCGGCGGGAAAGGAAGAAAGGTCTGCGGGCGTCTGTCTGTCCGGTCCGATGCTGCTCAGCCTGCTGCTCTGTCTGGGAGGTGTCTATTGAAGAGTGAAGGGAAAGTTATGGCACTGTGCGATACGGAGGAGGAATACGCGCAGCTCATGACGGAATTTTTAAAAAAGAACAGGGAACTGCCATGGAAAATTCACACCTATACAAGCGTACAGGAGTTGCTAAAAGCGGAGAAAAAGGATCTGGAGCTGCTGGTGGTTTCGGAGTCGGCATATTGTGAGGAGCTGCGGGAAATGGAAGCTCTGCGGACAGTGGTGCTGAGCGAGAGCGGAGTCATGCGGTGGGAAAATGTTCTTTATGTGGACAAATACCGGCAGGCGGAGGAGGTGCTGCAGGAACTGCTTCAGATATATATGGAGATTGCGGACACCAGGCTGCCGAAGCTGAAAAAAAGCGGCAATACCAGGTTTATCGGCAATTATTCGCCGGTGCGCAGAGCCATGCAGACATCCTTTGCGCTTACCATGGGACAGCTTCTGGCAAAGGATCATCCCACCCTGTACTTGAATTTTGAACACTACGGGGGAATCGGGGAGCTGCGCCCTGACATACAGACCGCGGATATGGCGGATCTGCTTTATTTTCTCCATGGCGACAAGGAAAAATTCCGGCTGCGGCTGCAGTCAATCTGTAAGCACATGGGAAATCTGAATTACATACCGCCCATGAAATCAGGACAAAATCTGCTGACTATTACGGAGGCTGAGTGGCTGGAGCTGCTTCAGAGAATAGAAGAGGCTGGAGATTATGAATATGTGATTCTGGATTTGAGCGAGAGTATGCAGGGCCTGTTTGAAATTCTTCGTCTGTGCAGAGTGGTGTTTACCATTACAAAGGAGGACAGGATTGCCAGAAGCAAGCTTTTGCAGTATGAGCAGCTGCTTTCGCTGTATGAATATGAGGATGTGCTGGAAAAAACCCGGCGTTTGAAGCTGCCCTGCATACAGCGGCTGCCGGAGGAGCCGGAACAGCTGACCCGCGGGGATCTGGCGGCGTTGGTAAAGGACTTGTTGAAAGGAGTATAAGAATGGAATATGCGGAATTGAAGCAGGAGCTGCGCAAAAAGGTACAGGAGAGAATGGGCTACACCAGGGAGATGTCTGACGGGGAGGTGGAGGAGACTATAGATGAGGTGCTTCTGGAGCAGGAGAAGTTGGTAATATATCCGGTGGAACTGCGCCGGAAGCTGAAAAAGGAACTGTTTGACTCACTGAGGAGGCTGGATATCCTGCAGATTTTTGTGGAGGACAATTCAGTGACGGAAATTATGATTAACGGGACGGAGCATATCTTTGTGGAGAGAAAAGGCAGGCTGCAGGAGCTGGACAAAGGCTTTGACTCCATGGAAAAGCTTCAGGATGTGATACAGCAGATTGTGGCGGGATGCAACCGGGTAGTGAATGAAGCTTCTCCCATTGTGGACGCAAGGCTTCCGGATGGCTCCAGAGTCAATATTGTCATGAAGCCGGTGGCGCTGAACGGCCCTATCGTGACAATCCGGCGATTTCCGGACAAGCCCATTACCATGGACTGGCTTGTGAAGAACAATTCCATATCCCAACAGGCAGCCTTGTTTTTGGAGACGCTGGTGAAGGCGGGGTACAACATCTTCATCAGCGGCGGGACGGGAAGCGGCAAGACTACCTTTCTGAACGCTCTGTCTCAGTTTATTCCTTCGGAAGAGCGTGTCATTACCATTGAAGACAGTGCAGAACTGCAGCTGCTGGGCCTGCCGAACCTGGTGCGGCTGGAGACCAGAAACAGCAATGTGGAGGGCTGCAGGGAAATCAGTATTCGGGAATTGATCCGTTCGTCCTTAAGAATGCGGCCAAATCGAATTGTGGTGGGGGAGGTCAGGGGAGCGGAGGCAATCGACATGCTGCAGTGCCTGAATACGGGGCACGACGGCAGTATGTCCACAGGCCATGCCAACAGCGGAAAGGATATGCTGGCTAGGCTGGAAAACATGGTGCTGATGGGGGTGGAACTGCCGCTGGCGGCAATCCGCCAGCAGATTGCGTCGGGGATAGATATCATTGTGCATCTGGGCAGGCTGCGGGATAAATCCAGAAGAGTGATTGAAATCACGGAAATCCTGGGCTGTGAGAACAATGAAATCAGGCTGAATCCTCTGTTTGAATTTGAGGAGGAGGGAGAGGACAGTGAAAGGTGTATTGTGGGGAGACTTCATAAAAAAGGAACGCTTCTTCGGGAAAACAAGCTTAGAGCCGCAGGACTATCATAGGTATCACTGGAAACGCCGGGAGCGGGCCTGCGCGGTTCTTGCGTCGGCGGCAGTGACAGCCTTTGCGGCTTATTTCTTCTATAAAAGTCCATGGGCCATATTGCCGCTGCTGCCGGTGGGAGTGGTGTTTTTCCGCAAAATACGGCGGGGAAAAGGGGAGCGGGAACGGGAAGAACTGACAGAGCAGTTCAGGGAATGCATTCTGGCGGTGTCTACGCTGTTGGGAGCAGGCTACTCCGTAGAAAATGCCTTTCTGGAGTGTGAGCAGGATATGGTGCTGATGTACGGAAAAGACGCGCTGATCTGCAGAGAACTGACGGTGGTGCGCAGGGGAATGAATATTAATGTTTCCCTGGAGGAGCTGCTGGCGGATTTCGGCGAGAGAAGCGGCTGCGAGGAAATGGTGCAGTTTGCGGAGGTTTTCGCCATCGCCAAGCGAAGCGGCGGTAATCTGGCGGAAATCATCAGGAGCTCTGCGGAACTGATTGGCAGAAAGGCGGAGCTGAAGCGGGAGGTTGATACGCTTTTAAGCGGAAAGAGGATGGAACTGAACATTATGAAGCTTATGCCCTTTGCCATACTGGCTTATGTAGGTTCTGCAAATCCGGGCTATTTCGATATTCTGTATGCAGGCCTGCAGGGAAGACTCATTATGACAGGGTGTCTTGGAGCCTATATCGGAGCCTGGATATTGGGAGAGCTTGTAATAAGGAGGATGAAGAAGGAATGGAACTGCTGAAGAAGGCGGCAATGCTTTTATACAAAAGGGCCTGTATTTTAAAACTTCCTTTTTTTCGGGGAAAGCGCGTTGAGGCGGATCTGGCGCTGCTGCATCCCGGGGAACGGGTGGAATGTGTCAAAACGGATTACTATGTCAGGAAAATATCCATGTGCATTGGAATCCTGGGGGTGGGAGCGTTTCTGGGACTTGCGGCAAAGCTGAGCGCAGGCGGAAATAAGCTTGCGGAGGAGGCTGTCATAAGCAGGGGGAGCTATGAGGAAGGAAGCAGGCAGGTGGCGCTGGAGGCGGATGACGGGGAGGGAAAAAGACGTTTTGAAATTACCGTTTCTCCCAGGACGCTGACTTTCCGGGAAACGGAGGAACTGGCCGAAACGCTCTTTGAAAGTCTGGAAACACTTATTCTGAACGGCAACGAAGACACGGGACACATTATCTCTGATTTGAAGCTGGAGGAGGAATATGCGGGGTTTCCCTTTGAGGTGGAGTGGGAGAGCGGCAGAGAAGCCATTGTGGATCGGAGCGGACGGGTGTGGGAGGTGGACGATCCTGTGGAGGTAAAGCTGTATGCCACTTTGAAGTACCGGGAGTTCAGCAGAAAGGGGGAAATTGATGTTACGGTGGTACCGGTATGCCTGACGCCGGAGGAGCAGGATTACCTGGAAATGCAGGAATATCTTGTGGCGGAGGAAGCGGGCAGCCGGGGGGAGGCAGGTTTTACGCTGCCGGGGGAGTGGAAGGGGAAGGAAATAAGCTGGAGTCTGGCCGCAGGGGATTACAGCCTGCTTATATGGGCGGTTACGCCTGCAGTTGCATTTCTGGTTTATCTGTCCTCGGACAGAGATTTGCGGAAAGAACTGGAGAAAAAGCACAGCGGGCTGAGCAGGGAATATCCGGATTTGGTGCATAAGCTTGCTCTTTATGTGGGAGCAGGGATGACCATTCGGGGGGCGTTTCAAAAGATAGGGGGAGATTATGAGAAAAAGCTTCAAAAGGGTCAGCCGGTGAAACCGGGGTGCGAGGCAGTGCTGTATACCTGCCGGGAACTGCAGACGGGAGTGGCAGAAGGCGCCGCCTATGAGCATTTTGGAAGAAGAACCGGACTGCGGGAGTACATCAGGCTCAGCACACTGCTGGGACAGAACCTGAAGCGGGGAAACAGCACGCTTCTTGAACGTCTGCGGGAAGAGGCGGAGAAATCCTCGGAGGAAAGTCTGCTCAGGGTAAAAAAGCTGGGGGAGGAGGCGGGGACAAAGCTGTTGGCGCCCATGGTGCTGATGCTTGCCATTGTAATGGTAATGATTATGATTCCGGCATTTGGAAGTATATAAGTGTGAAAAAGGAGGATAAGAAAGTATGAAGAAAATTCAGAAAACAAATATGGAAATCAGAGACAGCCGTGGGCTGAAAAGCTGGCGGGAGTTTCTGCAGGAAGAGGACGGCATGGGAACCGTGGAAATTATCCTGATTATTGTGGTTCTTGTGGGACTGGTCATCATTTTCAAGGATCAGATAACGCAGATTGTCAATAACCTCTTCAGCAAGATTACGGCCCAGACGGGTAAGATATAAATGAGGCGGGGAAATGCCTATCTGACAGTATATCTGGCGCTCTGTCTGACATTGATCCTGTCCCTGTACCTGGCTCTGATAGACGGAGCCAGGCGGGGCGGATCCGCCATGGAGTCAGCCTGTGCCGCAGAGATGGGAATGCAGAATATTATGGCGGAATACCACAGGGAGCTTTTGAACCGCTTCAACCTGTTTGCCATTGATTCCTCTTACGGTACGGATGTATGCGGAAGGAAAAATACAGAGGCACATCTTATGGGTTATCTGCAAAAGAACCTGAGTACAGACGGCGTTCTCGATCAATATATATACCGGGATTTTCTGGGGCTTCGGGCGGAGGATGCAGAACTGACAGGTGTGTCAATTTTGACAGACGAAGGCGGTGCGGTGTTTCGCAGCATGGCAATTGATGCGGTCAAAAGTGATGTGGGGCTGAGCCTTCTGGAGGAAGTACAGGAATGGATGTCCGTGGTGGAAGTAAACGGACTTGGTGAAGCAGATTATGACGCGGAAAGCCTGAAACTGAACGAGACGCTGGAGGAGTATAACGGCAAAGAGGTACAGATTTCCGAGACGGAATCAATATGTCTGGAGGTGGAAAATCCGGCGGCGCAGCTGAATGTAAAGCGAGGACTGGGGATTTTACAGCTGGTTACGGAAAATACACACGACCTTTCCGGCAAGGCCATAGACGGCACGACTCTGGCAGGATATCGCATGAGGCAGGGAAATGTGAACGTGGGGAACAGAAAGGCAGATCCGGCGGACAGCCTTTGGGAACGTGTTTTGTTTCAGGAATATCTGCTGCGGTATCTGGGGCGCTACGGTAATGAAAAAGCGGATGGGGCGCTTGACTATCAGCTTGAGTATCTGATTGCGGGGAAAAATTATGACACGGATAATCTGAAAAGTGTGGCAAACAGGCTTTCTGCCCTGCGGGAAGCAGCCAATGTAATCTATCTGCTTACGGATGCGGAAAAAAGCGCGGAAATTCATGAAGCGGCAATTCTTGCCTGCGGACTTTTTGCACTGCCGGAGCTGATACCTCTGCTGGAAGCCGCTATCCTGTTCGGTTGGGCCTATGCGGAGAGTGTATATGATGTGAAAACGTTGCTGGCCGGAGGAAAAATTCCGCTGATAAAAGACAGGAGCAGCTGGCACTATGCTCTGGAAAATGCCTTATGGGGCAATATCGACGACGCGCCGGAGGAGGGAAACGGGCTGTCTTATGAGGATTATCTGAGAATACTGATGTTGATGACAGACCTTGACACACTGACTGCCCGGGCCATGGACATGGTGGAGGCGGACATACGCCTGACGCCCGGAAATGCCCGCTTTCGTCTTGACGGCTGTTATGCGGAGGTGGAGGCGGTTATGAGAATCAGCAGTTCCTTCGGATATAAATTTGAACTGCGCAGGGAAAGAACTTATCGATGAGAGGGCGGGGGAAACAGTGATGGCTTCTTTATGGAAAATAAAAAGGAATAAGAAACTGAAAACAATTCCACAAAACCCTTCTTCCGTAAACTATGACAAACAAGGGGATTTTGCCCGAAATCCCGTGAAAATTTCCGTAAAGAGGTCATCACTGTTTTCTCCGTTTTTGAAAAAAGTCAGGGCGGGAATGACTGTGGAGGCGGCGGTTGCCCTGCCCTTATGCCTGCTGTTTCTTATGAATCTGGGTTATGCAGTGGAAATCATAAGGCTGCATAATAATCTGCAGTTTGCATTGTGGAATGCAGGCAGCAGGGTTGCCATGTATGGCTGCGGGCAGGAGGACAGCATTTCCGTTCTGGCCACGGATTTTTATATCGGCAACAGGCTGCGGGACAGCGTGGGGAAAGCCTATCTGGACAGTTCACCGTTGGTGAAGGGGAGCAGCGGACTGCAGTTTTGGCAAAGCGGATTGTCAGATACAGGCAATGAACTGGATATCAAGCTCACCTATCAGGCGGGCCCCATGTCCCTTCTTGCGGGTTTTCAACCCTTCCGTATGGCAAACCGCTGTTATGTCAGACTGTGGAACGGATATGACGTAACCGGGACATCGGAGACGGTTATCTATGTCTATGTGGCGGAAAACGGGACGGTTTTTCACAGAGACAGAAGCTGTACCCATTTACAGCTTTCGGTGCGAAGTATTGGCCGGGAGGAGCTGGGAGATCTGCGGAATCAGTGGGGACAGAGATACGGCGCCTGTGATAAATGCAGAAAGGGAGAACTGCCGGATACGCTGTATGTGACGGAGGAAGGGCATTGTTACCACTACCGGGAGGACTGTTCGGGAATCAAGAGAACCGTCACATCCATGACGTTGGAGGAAGCTTCCGTTTATCCGCCCTGCAGCCGGTGCGGCGGACAGTGATGGCGGCCGGGCAGTATCGGGCGGCGGACAGAGAGGGAGACCAGGCAGCATTGTGCGGTAGACAGTGAGGGAGGTCGGGCAGCGCCGGTGCGGCGGACAGTGATGGCGGCCGGGCAGCATTGTGCGGTGGCCCGCGGGGACACAGATAGTATAATGGCGGCATGCCCGTAGCGGGAATGTGCCGGAAAGGGGAGGAACTATGTGGAAGGAAATAGTGACGGCTATGTGGCTGGTGCCTATGAGTATTATGGATACAAGAAGCAAAAAAGTGCCTGTGTGGATGCTTTGGCTGGGGGCCGCGGCAGCTGCCGGAATACTGCTGTATGAAGGAGTAAACGGCAGGCTGGATGGCTGGCGGGAATGCCGGTCGCTGCTGCCGGGTGCGGTTTTGCTGGCAGTGGCGTATGCTACCGGAAAGGCAGGCATGGCGGATGGCGTTATTCTGATGCTGCTGGGAATCTTTATGGGGTATGAGGGTTGTGTGGCTGCGTCTGTCGGAGGACTCTTTCTGATTGCCCTGTTTTCGGGAGTACTGTTGGCGCTGCGCAGGGCAAAGAAGGACACCAGAATACCCTTTGTACCTTTTTTAACAGTCGGCTGGCTGCTGGTGGTCTGTGAAGGGTGGGTTGTGCAATGAAAGAAAATATATCAAATGCTTATTTTACGGTGGAGGCTGCATTGGTGCTGCCTTTTGTTACGAGCGCACTGATTTTCGCGGTTTTTCTGTTTGTCTTTCAATACGACAGGTGCCTGCTGGAGCAGGATATCAATATGCTGGCACTCTGCGCGGGAACGGCAGCGGCGGAAAACAGTGAGGAGCTGGAAACAATTATCCGGAGGAAGGCGTCGGAACTATCAATGGATAAGTATGCGGCCTGGACAATGAATGAACTGCAGATCGGGGTTAAGGGCGACCGGGTAAGCGTAAGGGGTGGAGGATATCTGGCGCTGCCACTGCCGGAGTGGAATTTTTTCCGGGAAGAAAATCAGTGGGAAACGCGGGTGCTCAGAGAGACGCTGCGTATTTCTCCGGCGGATTATGTCAGGTTATATCGGAAAATAAAAGACGGATAAAAGGCAGAGAAAATACAAATCAAATACGAATCAAAGATGGAGAAGATAAATTACAGAAAAAAGGAGAAGATGAGAAAAAGGTGAGAATGAGAAAAGGGAAAGGATGAGAAAAGATAAGAAAAGATAAGAAAAGATAAGAAAAGAGCAGAAAAGATAAGGAGGGAAACGTGTGCAGACGGAATTTGTGAGAAGTCTTAACTGTAACTATGAGAGGATTCTTTTGGAAGAGAAGCCGGAGGAAAAGAGATACCAATACTGCATATTGAACAGAGGCGGTATCCGGGGACTGCTTTCCTGCAGTCTTCGATATATTAACGGGACTGCTTATTTGTACTATAATATATCGTCAAAGCAGAATATCAGACAGTTGTACGGGGGACGCTGTATTACCAGAGCCTGGATAACGGATTTTATATGGAGTTTCCGACAGATTGAGCGGGAACTGGGACGGTTTCTGCTGGACAGGAAAAATATTCTTTTATATCCGGAGCAGATTTATCAGGATTTGGAAAGCAATGTGTTTTCCTTCCTGTATTTTCCCTACTATGAGGGAGAGAGCGGATTTAAGGAACTGCTGGAGTTTTGGGTGGAGCAGATTGATTATAATGACGAGGCGCTGACCGCCTGCATCTATCAGATGTATGAGCAGTATGAGAGAAACGGGGACGTTTACCTGCAGACAAAGATTTTTGAGGACGCGGAGAGATTGGAAAATGCGGACAGGCAGGAAAATGCTGAAATAGGAGGAAATACCGAAACAGCAGTAAACTTTGCAGGAGCGGGAAATCTCAAAAAGGCAGCGGATACAGCAGGAGGCGCCGGAAGGCCGGCCGGTTCCGTGGGAGTAAGAGGATCCGAAGAAACGCCTGTTGTAAATGCAGAAGCCGAGACAGAGACGGACAGAAAGAGGCATTTTTTCGGGATGTTTATGTCAAAGAAAAAGGAGCGGGAGCTTCGGGAAAATTACCGCCGGAATATGCAGGAGAGTATGCAGGGATATGCTGTGGCGGAGGAAACGGTATATGGGGAAGAGTACGGAAAAACAATTTATATGGAAGGCTCCGGAGAGCAGGCAAAGACAGGAAGAGAAGTCTGTACTCCGGAGGGCAGGACGCTGGCGGTGATTGACAGGCCTGTTACCACTATCGGGAAAAGAAAGGAGGAAGCGGATATTGTATTGGAGGACGTGTCGGTCAGCAGGCTTCATGCCAGAATTGTAAAAGAGAAGGAAAAATATTATATCGAGGACTTAAATTCCACCAACGGCACATTTAAGAACGGGCTTCGGCTTCAGCCGTATGAAAGACGGGAGCTGGAACCGGAGGATGAGATTAAAACGGGAAGGGTCATTATGGTTTTCAGATAGAATGATTGAAAAAAAGGACGGATTGTGTTAATCTGTAACTGTTCGGAGTCTGAGGGATTGTTTTGAGGTGACAAGGGTTGAGGAGATGGAAGGAACTGCCGATTGTCAGCGGGGCGCTTGTTGCTGCCAATATCGCAGTATATATCCTGTGTACATTTACGGGCAGCCGCCTGTACCGGCTGGGAAATTTAAATGTGGCTGATGTGGTGGTAAACCATGAGTATGGCCGTGTCCTGTGGGCTATGTTTCTGCACAGCGGAGTTTCTCATATTTTCAATAATATGCTGATACTTTTTTTCCTGGGGGCCATGATAGAAAAAGAGATAGGGCATGTCTGTTATGCTCTGCTGTATTTTTTCTCGGGAATCGGCGGAAACCTGGCGTCTCTTTTGGCCAAAGTGATGAATCATGACATATCCGCGTCTATCGGAGCAAGCGGTGCGGTGTTTGGTCTGGACGGGGTGCTGCTGGCAATGGTGTTTTTTTCGGACAGAAAAATGCCCACAGTGACGCCGGCCAGGGTCATGCTGATGATTCTGCTTTCATTATATAATGGCTTCAGCGGGGAAAATATTGACAATGCGGCTCATTTGGGCGGTCTGGTGGCCGGCTTTCTGGGCGGGTGCGCCGTATGTGTTATACAGCGGGCAAGAGACAGGAGACGGCGGTAGGAGGTGCGGATTTGAATATTAATATCTATTACGGTGGAAGAGGACTGATTGACGACCCCACATTGTTTGTCATTAATAAGATGCAGGAAATTCTGGAAGAGCTTCGCGTCAATGTGACCCGTTATAATCTGTATGAGTGTAAGAGCACGATTCCTACGCTTCCGCAGACACTGAAGGAGGCGGATGGAATTATTCTCGCATCCACAGTGGAGTGGTACGGCGTGGGAGGATATATGCAGCAGTTCCTGGATTCCTGCTGGCTGTTTGGAGATAAGGAAAAAATCTCAAAGATCTATATGTGCCCGGTGGTTATGTCGACTACTTACGGCGAGAGATACGGTAAGCTGAACCTTGAAATTGCATGGGAGATTCTGGGAGGCCTGCCCTGCAGCGGACTGTGCGGCTATATTGAAAACACGATTATGCTGGAGATGAATGAGCAGTACACCAGAATTATTGAGAGAAAAGCGGAGAATCTGTACAGGACAATCAATCAGAAGGTGGGGTGTTTCCCGGCAAGCAGCCAGGCAGTGAAGCAGAGAATCGCGGTGCCGAAGCAAAATGACCTGACACCTCAGGAGACGGAACAGCTGTCGCAATATGTATCGGACGACAGTTATGTACAGCGTCAGAAGCAGGATATACAGGAACTGACCAGCCTGTTCCGGGATATGCTGAGCGAAGAAGGGGCGGACAGCGAGGAGGAATATCTGGGGATGCTCCGCCGGCATTTCAAACCGCAGGCTGGGTTTACAGCGATATATTCCGTAACCATAGAGGAGAAGAAAAAAAAGCTGATTATAGAGGTGGACGGCCCGAAGCTGGAGTGTTATTACGGAAGTGTGGAGCAGGCTGACGTGGAGATGCAGATGTCCCGCGCCGCTATGGAAGAAATTGTTACCGGAAGAATGACATTCCAGAGAGCGTTTATGTCCGGGGCCATGAAGACGAAGGGGGACTTCAGAGTGTTGAGAACCCTGGATCAGCTGTTTGTCTTTGAAGAAAAAAAGACAAGTGGTGAAGCATAGCATTTATCCGAAAACCGGTGATAGATAGATTATTTTATACCGTCATTGACAGGAGGTCAGGATGAAAAAAGAGGATTGCATTTTCTGTAAAATAGCTGCCGGAGAGATACCGTCCAAAACGATATATGAGGATGAACAGTTCAGGGTGATTCTTGACCTGGGGCCGGCCACAAAAGGACACGCATTGATTCTGCCGAAAGAGCATGCGGCAGACCTTTATGAACTGCCGGACGAGACGGCGGCGGAGGCCATGAAGCTTGCCAGGAAAATGGCGCTGTGCCTTAAGGATAAGCTGCACTGTGACGGACTGAATCTGGTGCAGAATAACGGTGAGGCGGCGGGGCAGACCGTATCCCATTTTCATTTGCACCTGATACCCAGGTATAAGGGGGATGGTCAAAAGATTAACTGGGTTCCTTCCGAGCCTTCGCAGGAAGAGCTGGAAGCCGTAAGAAAGGAAATTATGGAGTAGATGCGCACATTAAATGTAAGTGAAATAACCGGGAATGTGAGAGAAATGTGCATAGAGGCCAATCACTTTCTGTCGGAAGACATGAAATGCGCCATGAAATGTGCGGCGGAGACAGAGAAATCTTCCCTGGGGAAGCGGATTCTGAATCAGCTTCAGGAGAACCTGGAGATTGCCGGGCAGGATATGATTCCTATCTGTCAGGATACAGGTATGGCGGTTGTTTTTCTGGAAGTCGGACAGGAGGTACACTTTGAAGGAGGCCTTCTGGAGGATGCCGTCAACGAGGGAGTACGGCAGGGCTACACAGAAGGATATCTGCGCAAATCTGTTGTCAAAGACCCATTGATTCGGGAAAATACAGGGGACAACACTCCCGCAGTGATTCATTATGAAATTGTGCCCGGAGACAAGGTGAAAATAACGCTGGCGCCGAAGGGTTTTGGGAGCGAGAACATGAGCAGGGTATTTATGCTGAAACCGGCAGACGGTATTGAGGGCGTAAAGGAATCCGTTCTGACGGCAGTGAAGGACGCCGGCCCCAATGCCTGTCCGCCTATGGTGGTGGGAGTGGGAATCGGCGGTACCTTTGAAAAATGCGCTCTGCTGGCGAAGAAGGCCTTAACCAGATCCGTGGATGAACCTTCGGATATTCCCTATGTGAGAGAACTGGAGCGGGAGCTGCTGGAAAAGATCAATGCCTCAGGCATCGGTCCCGGAGGGCTGGGCGGGAGCACTTCTGCCCTTGCAGTTAATATCAATACATATCCAACTCATATTGCGGGACTGCCTGTGGCGGTGAATATCTGCTGTCATGTAAACCGCCATGTGGTGCGTACACTGTGAAAACGTGAAGAAAAGCGCGAAGGCGTGCAAAACGACGTTCTTGCGGCCTGACATTTGTGCCGTGGCCGGAAGTGGAATGAAAAGGAACGAAAATATGGAAAAGTATATAAATGTGCCCCTGACGGAGGAAACAGCAGCGGAACTGAAGGCCGGGGATTATGTGTATCTGACCGGGACGATTTATACAGCCCGGGATGCCGCTCACAAGAGAATGTATGAGGCAATGGAACGGGGAGAGCCGCTTCCTCTGGAACTGGCAAACAATGTCATTTACTATATGGGGCCCTCTCCGGCAAGACCCGGAAGGCCTATCGGCTCCGCCGGTCCTACTACGTCCGGCCGAATGGACAAGTATACTCCTGCCATGCTTGACCTTGGCCTGAAGGGAATGATTGGAAAGGGAAAAAGAAGTCAGGCGGTTCTGGATGCAATCGTGAGAAACGGTGCGGTCTACTTTGCGGCCGTAGGCGGTGCGGGAGCCCTGCTTTCAAAATCCATTGTCTCCTCTGAGGTTATAGCGTATGATGACTTGGGTACAGAGGCAATCCGTAAATTAGAGGTAAAGGATTTCCCGGTTACCGTGGTGGTGGACGCGGAGGGCAGTAATCTTTATAAATCCGTGTCAGATATTAAAGAAGTTCTTAGTATGTGAGCATATTGGAAATCAATAGGTGATAAATATGGAACATTTAAAATGTCTTGCTGTACGCCTGAAAACATCCGAAAAAATGATTGACAGATGAAGCAGGCTTAGGTATAATAATTCTTGCGTCGTGAATTGCAGGCGTAATAATTAAATATTGGCAGAGTCGCAGTTCGGAATAAGGAGAAATACTCAAGAGGCCGAAGAGGCGCCCCTGCTAAGGGTGTAGGTCGG
>JAMPFR010000048.1 GCA_023664365.1 Acetatifactor muris
CGGCTGATAAAAAAGTGGCATTTACTCTTACAGAAAAGGGCAAATGCTACTTTTTATCTTTATATAAAGAAGCATTAAGTGTTACACTATATTCGTCAGATGGAAGGACAGCCATGATCCCATTCGTATTTTTGGCATGCCAAAAGAGCGGATTTTAATCGAACATTTGCTCGGCGCAGGACTAAATTCCACTTTGCCCACTTCAAAGTGGAAATAAACTTTTCACTTCAGCGTGTCATATTTTATCCTGAAAATACGATAATTGAATTGACTTTTTGATTCGGTTTATGGTATGCTGTAACCAATCGGTAAAATTCGATAATTGATAATTGCAGAAGGGAGGGAGATTATGACGGATAATGAACTGCTGCTTGCAATGTCTGATATGCTGGATAAGAAGCTGAAGCCTGTTAATGATAGATTGAAAAAGCTGGAGCTTGTTCAGGAGAATGACATTTTACCAAGATTGCAGAATATTGAAGCGTGCTATACAAGCACTTTTAAGCGGTATCAGACAGGTGTTGCGCAGATTGAAGGAATGCAGACGGATATTGACGTTATGAAAGAAGTGATTGCCGAGCATTCCGAAAAATTGCAGAAAATATCATAACAAGAGACTGCATTATTCTTATGGATCTATGTTTTTTCAATGACTCATGATTTATGTAATTATTCAAAAAAGTTTTCCGATATATTAAAAAAGCGAAAGATATTTTCTTAAAAATATTACAACAAAACCGGTGCCGGAATGAAAAGCAGGCGAGAAAAGGATTGCTCTTTGGCTTCGTTCCGTGTATAATATAAGGCATAAAAGGTGTCGAAAAGCGTTCGGCAGGTTCATTCTTCATAAGGGGAGGGAGATGAAGGCATGGGGATTGGCGGTATAAAGGCGATGGACGGCATGACGGGCGGACAGCGGACGGCAGTCCGGCCGGTAGACTTTGCCAGTAAGAATATTCAGGATGAGATCTCAAGCGTACAGCGACAGAAGCAGGGAATTTCTTCAAAGCAGGAAATGTCTGCGGAGGAGAAGGAGAAAAAGCGTCAGGAACTCCAACAGGAGCTGAGCAGCCTGAACACGCAGCTGAGACAGCGGCAGGCGGAGACCCACAGAGAACAGAAGAAAGAGGAACTGCTGAAGGAGACGCAGTCTGCAGACAGCCATGTGGCGGATGCAGAAAAAGGCAAAGATACAGTAAATACTGAAAATGCGGAAAAGAGTAAAGCAAACAGCGAAGCAGGAGAAGAGAGGGTAATCAATGTTGACAGCCCTGAGAAGGAAACCGTAAACAGGGGACTCCGATCTGCGGAGCAGGAGACTGAAAAGGCTGCAGGCGTTAAAAATAAGGACACGGAGCCGGAGGACGTCGGAATGCCTGTGGGAGAAATGCGGGCTATTGTTGAGAGAGAGGCTTCCGGGGAGCGGACGAAGCGAAAAGAGGCCGTCATAGCCAGGTTGGAGAGCGGCATCGTGATCCTGAAGGGAGAAATCAGGCAGGATGAGCTTCGGGGCGCAGATGTGGAGAAAAAGAAGGCGGAGCTTAAAAGGCAGGAGCAGAAAGTACAGAGGGCTGCTTCCGGACTTCCGAATGTAAAGGAACCTTCGAGTGCGGCAGGTGTCAGGGGCGATGCCGGAGAGGAGAAAGCCCGGGCCGCAGAAGTGAGGCGCAGCAGGGATGGAGTGGTCATTGTGACACAGGGTGCAATGCCGGGTGCTTTGGCGGATAATTATTTCAGGTAAGACAGGATGGATATAAAGGCATATCTTAATTTCTTAAACATAGCGGAGAAGCTTAAGTGCAATACAAGGCACTCCTACACTTCTTCCGGGCGGCATGAGAGCGTAGCGGAGCACAGCTGGCGGCTGGCGCTGATGGCGTATCTGCTCAGAGATGAATTTCCGGAGGCCGATATGGACAGAGTGATTCAGATGTGCCTGTTTCATGACATGGGAGAGGCTGTCACCGGGGATATTCCCTGCTTTGAGAAGACAGGCAGGGACGAGGCGGTTGAGGAGGAAGCGGTGGCCTGGCTGGTGAAACAGCTTCCCGCGCCCTGGTGTCAGACAGTGGAACTGCTGTTTCGGGAAATGAGGGAGCAGCAGACCGTGGAGGCAAAGCTTTATAAAGCCCTTGACAAGCTGGAAGCGGTGATTCAGCACAATGAGGCGGATATTTCCACCTGGCTTCCGCTGGAGCATGAACTGCAGATGACCTATGGCGCCAAAGAATGCAGCTTTTCGGAATATCTCACCAGACTGCGGGATGCGGTTCGTGAGGACTCTGTGCGGAAGATAGAGGAGGCGGGCAGATCGTAATGCCCGTCTTTTTTACCCAAAATGTCAAGTAATCTGCAGCAGTCTCTGGTACAATGGTCTTACGGTACCGAAGGAGATGGAGATTCGTATGCAGAACATTGAGCTGTTGATGGCATCGCTGGAATATATCGAGAGTCATTTGAGGGATGACATCCGGACAGAGGATGTGGCGGCAGCATGTTTTTGCTCCAAATCCACTCTGGAAAAAATGTTTCGCTGTGTGAACAATATTTCCGTGCATGATTATATCATGCGGCGGAGGATGATGCTGGCGGCCAGGGAGCTGTCCGGCGGGCGCGATACCTCCATACTGGAGGTGGCGCTGAAATACGGTTACAGCACACACGAATCCTTTGCGCGCGCATTTGAACAGATATGGAACTGTAAACCCTCAGAATTTCGCAGGGCGAAATACACTGAGTTGTTTCCGAGGTTCAGTGCACCTCCGGAGAAGGGAGACGAGTACATTATGCAGAGAAGACATGTAGACATCAGTGAATTATATGATTTATTTCAGGAGAGAAAAGACTGTCTGTTTTTGTGCAGTGACATCAAGAACATGATGCGCATCAACGAAATATCCAGAAAGGCGGGGGATCTGGCGATCTTGGAGCAGATGCGCAGGCTCACTGCCGCTTCCGGCGAGGATGACGTAGTGTTCCGCATCGGCGGAGATGAATTCTGTATTCTGACCGCCAGCAGCCACAGGGATTATGCGGAACAGCTGGCGGAGAAGATTAAGGCCATGAACGGTCAGACCTTTGAATATGAGGGGGAGCAGATCCCTCTGTCCCTTTATGCGGCGGTGGCGGATGTGCAGAGCGGCGCCCGCTATGAGGAGCTGTTTGCGGGACTGCACAATGCCATCAAGGACTGCAAGCCCTTTCAGGAGGAAGCGTGAAGAAAATGTGAAAGAGTTGCCCGAAGGGGTTAAGATTTCCGATCCTTTTTCCGAAATATATTCCAGATAGTGTAAAAGCGCATAAACGCGCAGGAAGTAAACGGATTTACCGGCGTTTATCAGAATGTCGAAAAGCTACGGAGGGCGAAAAAATGGAGAAGATTGGAAGTTACGGCTCTTATCAGAGCAACATCTACGAGCAGACCAGGACTGCGGCAAACACATCAAGAACGGCTGCCGCAAAAAATGCGGAGGCTGCAAAGAGCAGCAATAAGGTAGAATTGAGCAGCGCGGCGAAAAAGCTGCTGAAGGAGCTGCACAATACTTACGGCGACACGGATTTCATGGTTGCCAGCTATGAGACCGAGGAAGAGGCTGCGTCGTACCTTTCCAGGGGCACCGGCACATACAGCGTTCTGCTGACGCCTGAAGAACTGGAGAAGATGGCGGCGGACGAGGACTATAAGAAGAAAAATCTTCAGACCTTGGACGATGCGGTGGCAAAGCTGAAGGATATGAAGGATCAGTTGGGCGATAAGGGCGAGGATGTGAAGCGGGTCGGCGTGGCAATCGGTGATGACGGCCAGGTTTCTTACTTTGCCGAGTTGGAGAAGTCTTCTGAAAATCAGAGAGAGCGCATTGAGAAGCAGCGTGCGGAAAAGAAGGAAGAGGCAGTAAAGGAAGAGAAAAAGGCGGCGAAGGAAAAGGCGGAAGAACGGTATTCTGACGGAAGCTTCATCCGTGAGGGCACGAAGCGCACGACCTTGTTTGCCGACTCCGTGAAGGAACTGCAGGATAAGATCGGTGCGTTTGACTGGAGCGCCGTTCGGGAGGACGGTTATGGTTCCAGCGGCAGCCGCTTTGACTTTACGGTTTAAGGTCTGTGGAAGCTGTGAGATTTCTATTGTCATGAATAAAAAGAAACCGGGCGGCATAATGCACAATATGCCGCCTGTTTTTTGTGCGCAGTTTTCACAAAAATCTGTAATAAATAAAAAAATTAACTGACATTTCTCGGATTAATCTGTTAAAATAAGGGTATAACATTATTGTGGGGTAAATTTGGGAAAGGAGAGTTCTTGTGTTTGAGATAGGCGAGTATGTAGTGTGTGGCAACAAAGGGGTCTGTGTGGTGGAGAATATCACCACTCTTGATATTGCGGGCGTTGACAAGGAGCGGAAATATTACATTCTTAAGCCGAAGTATCAGTTGGGAAGTACGGTGTATGTGCCGGTGGATTCGACGAAGGATTCCATGCGGCGCATAATCAGGCGCGAGGAGGCACAGAAGCTGATCGATACGATCACGGACGTTCCTCTGCTGGCGATCACCAACGAAAAATTATCGGAGCAGATATATCGGGAGTGTCTGAAGAGCGGGAACTGTGAGGAGTGGGTCCGGATACTCAAGACCATATGGCGGAGAAAGCAGGAACGCCTGCGGGCAGGGCGGAAGGAGACCGCCGTTGACGCCAGATATTTCCATATGGCTGAGGAAAGCCTGTATGGTGAGCTGGCAGTTGCGCTGGATCTGAAGCGTGAAGAGGTGGAAGCCTATATTGAAAAGGCTGTGAGCCGTGAACCAAGCCACGAACCTGCCTGAAAAAGTGCTTTACATTCCGGGGAAAAAGTATTATGATATGTAATCATAAGTCTCAGGCAATAGGAAAAGCGATGAAGAGAACAGTAGGATGCGGGAAGGCCCCAGAGAGAGCCGCCTGTCCAGAGCAGGGACAGAGCTGAAAGCGGTTTGGCAGGAGCGCATTTGAAAACCATCTCGGAGCGGCCCTAATACGGCACGGAGGCTCCCGTTACGAGCAAATGAAGGTGGCAAAGAGATCGGCGGTTCAAAACAGCCTGCGGTCATTTGCAACAAGGGTGGAACCGCGTTCATGAATGATACGTCCCTTGCAATAGGAATATTGCAGGGGATTTTTGTATCGCAAAAAAGGTGATGAAAGAAGGAGGAGAAAATGAAAATAACATTGAAGGATGGCTCCGTGAAGGAGTATGCAGAAGCAAAAAGCGTTTACGATATTGCCCTCGACATCAGCGAGGGACTTGCCAGGGCGGCATGCTGTGCCAAGGTGAACGGGGAAGTGGCGGACTTAAGGACCGTGTTGGAAAAAGACTGTGAATTGCAGATTTGTACCGCAGGGGACCCGGAGGGGCTTGCCACCATTCGGCATACCGCATCCCATGTGCTGGCGGAGGCGGTAAAAAATCTGTTTCCTGACGCAAAGCTGACCATCGGCCCCAGCATTGATACGGGATTTTATTATGATTTTGACCACGCTCCCTTTTCCAGAGAGGATTTGGACGCTCTGGAGGCGGAAATGAAAAAGATTATCAAGCAGGGGGCGAAGCTGGAAAAGTTCACCCTTCCCAGAAATGAGGCAATTAAATTCATGGAGGAAAAGGGGGAGCCTTATAAGGTGGAGCTGATTCAGGATCTGCCGGAGGCTGCAGAGATTTCCTTTTACAGCCAGGGGAATTTTGTGGATTTGTGCGCGGGCCCTCACCTGATGAGTACCAAAGGGATCAAGGCATTCAAGCTGACCTCTTCTTCCATGTCCTATTGGCGGGGAGATTCCGATAAAGCAAGGCTGCAGCGTATTTACGGGACGGCCTTTAATAAGAAAGAGGAGCTGGAGGAGTACCTTGCTTATTGGGAGAATGTGAAAAACCGGGACCACAATAAGCTGGGCCGGGAAATGGAATTGTTTACCACGGTGGACGTTATCGGTCAGGGGCTGCCTCTGCTGATGCCCAAGGGCGCAAAGATTATCCAGACCATGCAGAGATGGATTGAGGATCTGGAGGACAACGAATGGGGCTATATGCGTACCAAAACGCCTCTCATGGCAAAGAGCGATCTGTATAAGATTTCAGGACACTGGGATCATTATAAAGAGGGGATGTTTGTCTTCGGAGACGAGGAGAAGGATAAGGAGGTGTATGCGCTTCGGCCTATGACCTGTCCCTTCCAGTACTATGTATACAAGGCAAGCCAGAAATCCTACCGGGATCTGCCCTGTCGTTACAGTGAGACGTCTACCCTGTTCAGAAACGAGGATTCCGGTGAGATGCACGGACTTACCCGTGTGCGCCAGTTTACTATTTCCGAGGGACATTTGATTGTGCGGCCGGATCAGATGGTGGAGGAATTCAAGGGTTGTCTTGCACTGGCAAAGTATTGTCTGGAGACGCTGGGGGTCAATGAGGACGTAACCTACCACCTGTCCAAGTGGGATCCCGACAACAGGGAAAAATATATCGGCGAGCCCGAGGTGTGGGAGGAAACCCAGGGACATATCCGGAAGATTCTGCAGGAACTGGAAATTCCCTTCCGGGAGGATGTGGGCGAGGCGGCTTTCTACGGTCCCAAGGTTGACATCAACGCCAAAAATGTGTACGGCAAGGAAGACACCATGATTACCATTCAGTGGGACGCTTTGCTGGCGGAGCAGTTTGATATGTACTATATCGACCAGAACGGAGACAAGGTGCGTCCCTACATTATCCACAGAACCTCCATGGGCTGCTATGAGAGAACCCTGGCCTGGCTCACTGAGAAATATGAGGGTAAGTTCCCCACCTGGCTGTGCCCTGAACAGGTGCGGGTGCTGCCTATTTCCGAAAAGTTTTCCGAGTATGCCGGGAAGGTGGCAGCCTCTCTGAAAAAGAGCGGTGTGCTTGCCACGGTTGACCGGCGTTCCGAGAAGATTGGCTATAAGATCCGGGAAGCAAGACTGGATAAGATTCCCTATATGCTGGTAGTGGGCCAGAAGGAAGAGGAAGAGGGCGTTGTGTCGGTGAGAAGCCGGTTCCTGGGGGATGAGGGCCAGAAATCTCTGGATGACTTTACCGAGCAGATATGCAGTGAGATACGCACTAAAGAAATCCGTAAAGAGATGGTACAGGAGGAGACGAAGTAGGGCAGGAATGAATATTTTCTCCGAAAAACGTAAATACTTGTAACGATTCAGAGCCATGCGGAGGCAGCTTCGCAGGCAGGCCCTGAGCAGCTGCAAAAAAACGTATAACAAGGAGGAAATAGGAAATCATGGCGGATTTGAAGTGTTCGGTGGAGAACTGTACCTACAACGAGGAGCATCTGTGCAGCAAGGGAGACATACTGGTGGGCGGAAAACGGGCGGACTGCTGTGACGAGACGTGCTGTGAAAGCTTTTCCCAGAGGCGGGAGGGAAGGGATTCCTTTAAGAATTCCACCTGCCATCCCAGCAGGACTATCAGCATCGACTGTGAAGCGGTACAGTGCGTTTATAATTCCGATTATAAATGCACGGCAGGGCATGTTGACATCAAGGGCTGCGGCGCCTGCGGCTGTCAGGAAACGGCCTGTGCCACATTTGAAGAAAGATAAATTGCATGTTTACTTTTCCTTCCTTTTGTGTTAGTATGTAAAAGTGTGATTTAGCCGATGCCCGGCGTTGGGACACTCCGACCGATGCTTAGTGTCAGGCGGTTCATACGAAACAGAATACAATTTTATGGAGGAAAAGAGAAATGATTTCTAAGGAAAAGAAAACCGCAATTATGAACGAGTATGCAAGAACGCCCGGCGATACCGGTTCCCCGGAGGTACAGGTGGCAGTCCTGACCGCAAGGATTCAGGAGCTTACCGAGCATCTGAAGGAGAACCCCAAGGATCATCATTCCCGCCGCGGCATGCTGAAGATGGTGGGTCAGAGACGTGGTTTGCTTGAGTATCTGAAGAAGAAGGACATCGAGCGGTATCGTTCCCTGATTGAGAGGCTTGGCCTGAGAAAATAATGTCAGTAAAAGCAAGCGGAAGTGCCGTTATTTTAAGGCGCTTCCGCTTACCGTGTGTGAGAGGGATGTCTGGGAAGCTGCTTTTCGGGCGCTTCTGGACAGCTTTCTGATACCGGTGTGCGGTAACCGGGAACAGAAGAAAGCCCCGAGACCGCTGAAAAGGATGTGGAAGCCATGTTTTTTTCAGTAGTTTCGGTGTCTTCTGTTCCATTACAATAGATTAAGTTTATGCCGTATATGCGGCGGAATGGAGGATTTTATGTATAAGAGCTATGAACTGGAGCTTGCGGGACGTACCCTGAAGGTTGACATTGACCGTGTAGGTAAGCAGGCAAACGGCTGTGCATTTATGCACTACGGCGATACGGTTGTGCTTTGTACCGCAACCGCATCCGAGAAGCCCAGAGAGGGGATTGATTTCTTCCCCTTAAGCGTGGAGTATGAGGAGAAGATGTATTCGGTGGGAAAGATTCCCGGCGGCTTTAACAAGCGTGAGGGCAAGGCCAGTGAGAATGCCATACTGACCAGCCGGGTCATCGACAGACCCATGCGTCCCCTTTTCCCCAAGGATTACAGAAACGACGTTACCCTGAACAACATGGTAATGAGCGTTGATCCCGAGTGCCGTCCCGAGCTGGTGGCCATGATTGGCGCGGCTATTGCCACCTGTATTTCCGATATTCCCTTTGACGGCCCCTGTGCCATGACCCAGATGGGCATGATTGACGGCGAGTTGATCGTCAATCCCTCCCAGGAGCAGTGGAAGAAGGGAGATTTGAACCTGACCGTTGCTTCCACCCGGGAAAAGGTTATCATGATTGAGGCAGGAGCAAACGAGGTGCCTGAGGCAAAGATGATTGAGGCAATCTACAAGGCTCACGAAATCAACCAGACCATCATTGCCTTTATTGACAGGATTGTGGCGGAGTGCGGCAAGGCAAAGCATGAGTACACCAGCTGCGCAGTTCCGCAGGAGATGTTCGACGAGATGTACAGGCTGGTTACGCCTGAAGAGATGGAAGTGGCCGTATTTACGGATGACAAGCAGACCCGTGAGGAAAACATCCGCAATATTACCGCGAAGCTGGAGGAAGCCTTTGCCGAAAACGAGGAGTGGCTGGCTATCCTGGGCGAGGCTGTCTATCAGTATGAGAAGAAGACTGTCCGCAAGATGATCCTGAAGGATCACAAGCGTCCCGACGGCCGTGAGATCACGCAGATCCGTCCTCTGGCGGCGGAGGTTGACATTATTCCCAGAGTACACGGCTCCGCTATGTTTACCAGAGGCCAGACACAGATATGCAACGTATGTACCCTGGCGCCCCTTTCCGAGCAGCAGAAGCTGGATGGGCTGGATGAGAACGAGGTCAGCAAGAGATATATGCACCATTATAATTTCCCTTCCTACTCCGTAGGTGAGACAAAGCCCTCAAGAGGTCCCGGAAGGCGTGAAATCGGGCATGGCGCGCTGGCAGAGAGGGCGTTGATCCCCGTTCTGCCCAGTGAGGAGGAGTTCCCTTATGCAATCCGCACAGTGTCGGAGACCTTTGAGTCCAACGGCTCTACCTCCATGGCTTCCACCTGTGCTTCCTGCATGTCCCTGATGGCGGCAGGCGTGCCTATTAAGAAGATGGTAGCCGGTATTTCCTGCGGTCTGGTGACGGGCGACACAGATGACGATTTTGTGCTGCTCACCGATATTCAGGGGCTGGAGGATTTCTTCGGAGATATGGATTTCAAGGTGACCGGCACCACGGAAGGCATTACCGCCATCCAGATGGATATCAAGATTCACGGCCTGACAAGGCCCATTGTGGAGGGCGCTATCGCAAGATGCCGGGAGGCAAGGCTGTTCATTATGGACAACTGCATGAAGCCTGCGATTTCCGCTCCCAGACCTGAGGTAGGGCCTTATGCTCCCAAGATTATCTCTATCCAGATTGATCCTGAGAAGATCGGGGATGTGGTCGGACAGAGAGGTAAGACTATCAATGAGATTATTGCCCGTACCGGCGTCAAGATTGACATTACGGATGACGGCCAGGTATCTGTCTGCGGAACCGACAAGGAAATGATGGACAAGGCGGCGGAGATGGTGAAGATGATTGTCACCGACTTTGCAGAAGGCCAGATTTTTAAGGGTAAGGTTGTCAGCATAAAGGAATTCGGCGCATTTATTGAGTTTGCGCCCGGCAAGGAGGGAATGGTACACATCTCCAAGATTGCAAAGCAGAGGATCAACAGGGTTGAGGATGTGCTGACTCTGGGCGATATGGTTACCGTCGTCTGCCTTGGTAAGGACAAAATGGGCAGAATCAGCTTCTCCATGAAGGACGTTGCACAGCAGTAAACAGTAAAGGCAGGTAAAGGCGCTTGCAGGGCGGCAGAGATGCCGCTCCTGAGAGCGCCCCTATTTTATTCCCGCAATAGAATATTAGCCGGAATGGAAATATAATACATGTTTGGAGGAAAAGAGAATGTGGAAAGATCGGATGAAGAAGGTCTTTAAACATAAACATAATTTTATTATGTTATTTGTCGGGGCAGTCATACTATACTCGGGGCTTATGATCAATCAGTTGACCAATGATTATGATGGCTTGTGGATAGGCTCTTTTCATAATGCAGGGACGGCGGAACTGGCAGCAGGCAGATGGTTTTGGCAATTTATCAGCAGAGCAAGGTTTGGGACAAGTGCAGATCCCTATACATCACTTATTACCATTGGACTCCTTGTAATTGGATTATTATTGCTATTTGATCTTTGGAACATAACAAACAAATATGTCATTGCGATAGCAGGGTTTTTGTTTATCAGCAACCCGACGATATGCTGTGAATTATCATACCGTTTCACGGCTCCTACATATGGGGTGGCATTTGTTTTAAGTATATTGGCTGTATGGTGTTTTGAAAAGATTCATAAACCGGTCCTCTCCGTCGTGGCGGGTTCATTTTGTATCGCCTGCTCCATGGGATCCTACCAGGCATATATTTCGTGTACAACGATTGCGGTTTTGACGGCAATATTGATAAAACTTTCCCGGGACGTGAACCGGAGAGAAATTTTTGTTTTTTCAGGAAAGTCAATTATAGGAGGTGTTTTGGGGGGGGTGAGTATGTAGTCCTTTTAAATTTTTTCCTGTCCCGAAATGACATAACAATGTCCGACTACCAGGGAGCCAGTGGGTATTCGTTGATGAATACGCTGCAGCACCTGCCTCATTCTATATATGGTACTTACCAAATTTTTGCATTATATTTTAAAGGCATTCTTTTCAAAGTAAATCGGATGCAGGGGAAGCAGATATTTACCGTGATATTTATTCTGGCATTTGTCCTTGTGTTGTTAAAACTTTTACATATATGGAGAAAGGATAAACTAAAAGCGGTATTATATGGAGGACTGGTTTTATTATATCCGGTAGCTGCTCACTCTGTCATACTGATAGCTACGGAGGCAGCATTTAAACCTCAAATGGCCTGCGGGATTGCGTTGTTTCTTGCGGCGCTGCCATGTTTACTTTATGATCAGACAGCAAAATGTTTCCGGGGAAAAACGGATGAAAATAAGAACGCAGGCTCCTGGTGGAGCAGGGGGCGTGATATTGCGAAAAAGTGCGAAGGCGTACTTAACCGGATATTTATCCTTTTTATGGCAGTGATTCTTTATGGGAGCATTGCTCAGGTTGTTATCGATCAAAATATAATGTATGAGGGAAGGGTTGCAACAGAGAGTATAGTAGATATGGTAATGGATAAATTGCTGCAGGAGGATTTGGTGAGCAGCGAGTACCGGTATATGTTTATTGGGACTCCTGTGGGCAGTAATTTATATGCCATTAATGCGAATGCGGAACATGCAAATATGTATGCGCTGAATGGCGCATGGTATTTAGGAGAAACCAGCGCGTTATCATGGAGAGGGATACTGAGGAATGAGAAAGGGATTAACCTTGACATAATTACGGGGTCAGAATATGAGAGTTTGACCTATTCGGAATTAGTGGCAAATATGGCGGTGTTTCCGGAAGAAGGAAGTATTTTGTTAAAGGATAATATTGTATATGTAAAAATCGGCGCTGCGTATTAAATTCGGAAACAAATATTATCCGGAATGGAACAGATGTATTAAATTTTATAAAGGAGGGTTATTATGTTATCCCAGAAGATTATCAGAGAGGCTCTTGTGAGAGCCCTCTCAACAGGCGCGGATTACGCGGAGGTGTATGCGGAGCATACCGGACAGAAGACCATCAGCCTGGTGTCGGCAAAGGTGGACAAAATAGCGGATGCAGTGATTTCCGGCGTAGGAATCCGCATTTTCAAGGGAACCAGATGCGTGGTGGGTTCTGCTTCCTCGCTGGACGAAGCTGCGGTGCTGGACTGCGCCTCCAGGGTGGCGGGCGCGCTGGAAGGTGCGCCGGAGTATGGGGATGTGGTGCTGAGAGAGCGCATCTTCGGAGATATTCATCCGGTGCGGATTGTTCCCGCAGGTGTGGAGAACGCCTGCAAGATTGATTATGTACGGGAGATGTGTCTGGCGGCAAAGGAGTACAGCGGGGAGATTTCCCAAGTGACAGGATCGTTCCTGGAGGTGGATCACAAGATTCTCATTGCCACCAGCGATGGCCTGCTGGCCACGGATCGGCAGATCCGCACCCGGGTAAATGTTTCCGCCATTGCCAGCGACGGCAGTGAAAACCAGATGGGAAGCACCGCTCCCGGCGCCAGGAAGGGGCTGGAGCTGTTTGAGGACTTTGACCCGAAGGAGCTGGGCCGCAAGGCTGCAAAGCAGGCGGTTACCATGCTGCATGCAGGGTATATTAACGCGGGAGTGATGCCGGTAGCCATTGAAAACGGCTTTGGCGGCGTGATTTTCCATGAGGCCTGCGGACATTCCCTGGAGGCCTCCGGGGTTGCATTGGGTCAGTCTCAGTTCTGCGGCAAGCTGGGGCAGCAGATTGCAAATCCCAAGGTGACCGCCATTGACGACGGTACGATTCCGAACGGCTGGGGCTCCATGAATATTGATGATGAGGGAACGCCTGCTCAGAGGAAGGTCCTGATTGAAAAGGGTATTTTAAAGACCTATATGATTGACAAGCTGAACGGCAGGCGTATGGGCATGGAATCCACAGGAAGCTCCAGGCGTCAGAGCTATCAGTTCGCGCCCACCTCCAGAATGACTAATACCTATATAGATGCAGGTGAGGACAGGGATGAAGATATTATAGCATCCATTGAATACGGCCTGTATGCAAAGGATATGGGCGGCGGTTCCGTGAATCCCGTCACGGGCCAGTTTAATTTTGCCGTCAAGGAAGGATATGTTATCAGAAACGGCAAAATCTGCGAGCCGGTTCGGGGCGCAAGCCTTGTGGGCAAGGGATCGGACGTCATTATGAACATTGACATGGTAGGAAAGAATGTAGCCAGGGCACAGGGAATGTGCGGCGCGTCCTCAGGAAGTATTCCTACGGATGTGGGACAGCCCCTAATCCGCGTTTCTTCCATTACGGTGGGAGGGCGCTAAGGGAAGGAAGATTTTCGGGTCTGTGTCTAAAGCGCTGCCGGGCACAAGACTGCAGGTCAGGTATGGCCTGCCACAATCAGGCGGCGCAGAAATGAGGAATAATATGACATATCAGGAATTTAAGGAAGCCGTAATCAGCATTTCCGGGGAACTGCAGGTGGCGGATTATGAGCTTTATTATACGGAAAGTGATTCCGCTTCCGTGGAAACCTTTCAGCAGGAGATAAAGGAGTACAGCACGGACAGCAGCATGGGCGTCTGCTACCGCTGCATTAAAGACGGAAAGGCGGGCTATGCCTCCACGGAAAACCTCACGGAGGAAGAGGCCGGGTCTCTGGTGCGCCGGGCCCTGGAAAATGCAAAATCCATAGAGAGCGAGGCGGAAGCCTTTATCCATGAGAAGGGAGACGCCTATGAGAAGCTTCCCGAGAACACCTGTAAGGAGCCTGAGGCCGGGGAAATGAAGGAAGCTGCCCTTGCCCTGCAAAGGGAAATGTACGCTGCAGATTCCCGTGTGGCGGACGGCACCCAGAGCATTGTGGCTTACGGAAGGAGCGCTTATGCGCTCTGCAATTCCAAGGGGCTTGATCTGGAGGATAAGGCAGCCTATACGCTGTGCATGGGGCTTGCGCTGGTACATGACGGCGGGGAAATGTATGACGGCAGCGAGGACAGGGACGGAAACCTGGCGGATTTTGATTTAAAGGAGATTGCCGGGAAGGCAGTGGAGGATGCGGTATCTGCCATCGGCGCGGACAGTGTGCCCAGCGGTAAATATAATGTGGTCTTTATGGGCCGGGCCTTTGCCCAGCTTCTCTCCACTTATGACTCCGTATTTTCGGCGGAGGCGGCTCAGAAGGGGATGTCTCTGTTAAAGGATAAAGAAGGGGAGAAAATAGCGGCGGACATTGTAACCGTTATCGATGATCCCAGGCATGAGAAAAGCCTTGTGAAAAGAACCTTTGACGGAGAAGGCGTCGCCACTTACGAGAAGAATGTGATTGAGAACGGTGTGCTCAAGACTCTGCTCCACAACTTAAGCACCGCGGCAAAGGCGGGAGTGAAGTCCACAGGCAACGGGCAGAAAGCGTCTTACGCCTCCAATGTGGGAGTGGGCCCCTTTACCTTTTATTTAAAGCCTGTGGAGGGAACGGAGGAGGAGCTTCTGGCAGCGGCGGGGAACGGCGTCTGCATCAAGGGCGTATCCGGCCTGCATGCGGGGGCAAACTCCGTGACGGGAGATTTTTCGCTTCTGGCGGAGGGCTTCCGTATTGAGAACGGGAAAAAGACAGCTCCGGTAAAGAACATTACCGTTTCCGGAAACTTCTTTACCCTGCTGCAGGAGATTGAGCGGGTTGGAACAGATATTAAATTTATCAGAAGCATGGGCGGTAAATGCGGTTCTCCCTCCGTGCTGGTGCGGGACATGAACATAGCGGGACAGTGACGCCGGACAGTGAAGCTTGGCAGTAAATCCTGGCAGTGAAGCCGGGCGGTGTATGTGCCGTTTCCTCTTTCTTTATTATTATTTATATTTATTTAATTGCATTGCGGTATAAAGCGTGTAAAATGGTAACTATTCAGAGCCATGAGCGGACAGGGGAAAGATCTTTGCCTGCGGCCGGCTCCGAATAGTTACCTTTGTTAAAGATAAGAGTTACGGATAAGAAGGGAAAGAGTGAGAGACTATGAGAGAAAAGTTACAGCGCTTTATGTGGGGCAGATACGGATATGATGAGTTTGGCCGCTTTTTGATGGTTTCCGCCATAGTCTGCATGGTGCTGTCTTTGTTCCCCCGGGGACATGTGTTTTATGTGATTGCCGGGGTGGCAATGATATATGCCTATTTCCGCATGTTTTCCAGGAATATCGGGAAGCGTTCCGGGGAAAATCAGTGGTTTCTGAGCAGAACCGCCAAGCTGCGGGCGTTTTTCGGCAAAAAGAAACGTGAAATGGGGCAGATGAAGCAGTACCATATCTATAAATGCCCCAAATGCAGACAGAAGATACGGGTTCCCAGAGGGCGGGGCCGCATTGCCATCACCTGCAGAAAGTGCGGCACGGAGTTTATCAAAAAGAGTTGAGGACGGGGTATGTTCGGGTATATTATTATCAATAAGGCCGAAATGAAGTTTAAGGAGTTTGACGTCTATCATTCCTTTTACTGCGGAATCTGCCGGGATTTGAAACGCAAATACGGAGCGTCGGGCCAGATTGCCTTAAGCTATGACATGACTTTTCTTGCCATGCTGCTCACGGGCCTGTATGAGCCGGAGACCCGTGAAGGGAGTTGCAAGTGTATTGCCCACCCCTTTGAAAAGCATGGAACCCGAAACAATATTTTTACGGAGTACGCCGCAGATATGAACGCACTGTTCGCCTGGTACAAGTGCCGGGACGACTGGGCGGATGAGAGGAAATTCTGGAAGCTGGCCTACGGGCGGATCCTGGAGGGAAAGACGGAGAAGCTTCGGGAAAGCTACGGCGATAAGCTGAAGAAAATCAGCCTGCTGATGCAGAGCTTTTCGGAGGCGGAGAAGAAGGATGAGGCGGATATTGATACCATGGCGGGACTGTTCGGGCAGGTCATGGCGGAGATAGTAACGCCAAGGGAGGATGAATGGGCGGAGAACCTGCGCGCCTTCGGCTTCTTTCTGGGGAAATTTATCTATCTCTGCGACGCCTACGAGGATGTGGAGAAGGATATAAAGAAAGGAACCTTTAATCCCCTGAAAACAAGGTATGAAAAGCCGGATTTCGAGGAGGAATGCAAGACCATTCTCATGTTGATGATGTCGGAATGCTGCAGAGAATTTGAAAAGCTGCCCATTCTGGAGAATGTGGAAATCCTGCGCAATATTCTGTATTCGGGCGTATGGGGCCGGTATGAGGCGGCTCATGAAAAGAGAATGCAGTAGAACGGAGATGAAATGTACGATCCATATAGTGTATTGGGGATAGGCAGAAATGCAACCGAGGAAGAAATTAAAAAAGCATACAAGACGCTGAGCAGGAAATATCATCCTGACGCCAATATCAATAATCCCAATAAGGATCAGGCGGAGGAGAAGTTTAAGGAGATTCAGGCGGCCTATCAGCAGATTATGAAGGAAAAAACCTCAGGCTATGGGGGAGGAGACCGGGATAGCTATGGCAGGGGCAGCTCCGGCGGAGGCGGATACAGCTACCGGGGGCCCTTTGAAGGCTATGGCTTCGGTGGGTTTGGCGGTTTCGGAGGAGGCTTCGGCCAGGAAACCGGTTATGAGGATAATACCTATATCCGGGCGGCGGGGAATTATATCCGAAACGGTTACTATAAAGAAGCCCGCACTGCACTGGACGGAATGAGACCGGAAGAAAGGTCTGCAAGATGGTACTATTACAGCGCCATTGCCTACTCCGGGCTGGGAAGCAGTGTGGCGGCCCTGGAGCATGCCAGACAGGCGGCTGCCCTGGAGCCGGGCAACATGAGTTATTCCCGGCTGGTACAGCAGTTTGAGAGCGGCGGGGACTGGTATCAGCAGCGTCAGGCCACCTACGGCTATCCCACTGTGGGCGGCAATAACCTATGCGCGAAGCTGTGTATTGCCAACCTTATCTGCAATATGTGCTGTCTGGGCGGCAGCTGCTGCGGAGGCGGCCTGGCGGGGCCGGGGGTCTATTACTGACCGGCGGCTCCGTTTACATACTTTTTGATGGCCTCAAAGCTTTCCCGGCTGATGATGTGTTCCATTTTACAGGCGTCCTCCAGAGCGGTGTGTTCGTCCACCCCCAGCTTCATCAGCCAGCCGGAGAGAAATTCGTGGCGCTCATAAATCATCTCGGCAATTTCCCGGCCCGAGGGCGTCAGGGTGATAAATCCGGACTTATCTACCACAATATGTTCTTTTTCCCGCAGATGCTTCATGGCAACGCTGACGCTGGACTTTTTGAAGCCCAGCTCGTTGGCAATATCCACGGAGCGGACTACGGGAAGCTGTCTGCTCAGTATTAATATGGTTTCCAGATAATTTTCCGCAGATTCATTTACATTCATTTCGTAATCCCCATTTCATGTTTTAAGTATATTCAGTATAGCACGGAATTTGAATTCAGGCAAATTAACTTTTACCGCTGCAGCGGCAAATATAAGGATAAGAAGTGCCGGACTCCCCGGAATTTTGGGAAAAATGTGGTTACGAGATGCCCCTTTTGGCCGGGGTCTGAACAGTAATCTGTTGTTTCGCAGAACATAATATAGCGAAAAGACAAAAAGTATATACTTTTTGGGAAGAATCGGTTATAATATGGTTTAGGGATGAAGGGAGATGCGCCATATGGAAGCTGTAGTAAAAAATACAGAGATGAAAAATGATAAGACAGCAATGGATACGCTGTTTTCCTGTCTGGATAAGGGAATTGACGATATGGAAGCAGGACGGGTTCATACAGTAGAAGAAGCATTCCGGATTGTCAAGGATAGGATAAAAAATGAATTATGCTGAATTAAAAAATCCGGATGCAGCGGATAAACTGTATGTGAATTTAAACAGGGAAGTTGATAATATAGGAAACTTCCCTATGAAGTTTGCCGATTCAGGCATTGAATACAGAGGGTATATTATACATAAAAAGATATATCAGTCGTACCTGCTGTTTTATATCGTAGATGACGAAAAGAAAGCAGTGTATGTTCTGCGTATTTTAAAGGATATTATGAACTGGCGTAAAATATTACAGGAGACACGGATGTATCATTATTCAAATTACAGGTGATGAAAATATTATATTTTATTTTGAGTTTTATAAAATATTGTTCAAAGCTTTTTGTTGTTTTTATATGCAAATGTAAGGGAGGCAGTTATCATATTAAGATAACTGCCTCTTTAAATATGGTTTGTAATTTTGGAATAAAGAAAATGCGAATAGAAGGACGTAAAAATGTTTTTTTATAATTATTTCAGAAAATGGAGGAAAACGATATGAGTATTTATGGTTATGCAAGGGTATCCAGTACTGACCAGAATGAGGAACGTCAGATGGTTGCCCTGTGTGATGCGGCTGTATCCGAAAAAAATATTTTTATGGACAAGCAGTCCGGGAAGGATTTTGAACGTCCAAATTATAAAAAGCTGGTAAAGAAACTGAAAGATGGGGATATTTTGTATGTCCTAAGCATTGACCGTTTGGGACGCAATTATGAGGAAATACAAAAACAATGGCGTATCCTTACCAAAGAAATTGGCATTGATATTTGTGTATTAGATATGCCATTGCTCGATACACGTAATGGCAAAGACTTGATGGGAACATTTATCGCAGACCTTGTTCTTCAAATTCTATCTTTTGTAGCGCAGAGTGAGCGTGAGAACATTAAAAAAAGACAGGCGGAGGGAATCGCTGCAGCAAAAGCAAGGGGAGTGAAGTTTGGCAGACCGGAAAAAGAAACACCGGATGATTTTGGGAAAATTGTCAGGGAATGGGAGCAGAAGAAACTATCTTTTGCAGATGTTTTAGAAAAGTGCAATATGAGCGAAATGACTTTTTATCGCAGATTACGGGAGTATAGGCTACTTTTGGACAGTAAAAAGAATTAGAAACAGAGATTGGACTATCAAAAGGTGTACTTTTTGATAGCCCAACGATCTTTATAAGTTTACCACAAATCACGCCGAAATTCAAGTATTTTTTAGAATTTTGAACATAAATCGTCAAATTGCGGCTATAAGGTATATCAATAGAGCAGGCAAATGGATATTATCAAAAAGCACACATTTTGATAATAGCATACTTTTGTACGATTGCTTAATGTCTCAAAAAAACGAAGTGTGTATTGATATGATACGTTTCACAACACATAATGACATTGACCTGAATCAGTGAAGCTCAATTAACTTTGAACCTGATATGGAATATGAAAAAGTGTCATTTTAGAAAGGGTGTATGTGATTATGGATGTTGAAAAAATATCAGTCTGGAAAAAGAAAAATTATGAAGGGGATACCATCTATCTAAAACCCATAGACATAGATGATATACAGTTTATTGTGGACATGCGTAATCAGGAAAGAAGCAGATATTATTTGAATCAGGCTGCGGACAGTACGGTTGAATCGCAAACAAAATGGTTTATGAATTATGAACCAAGGTCAGATGATATTTATTGGATATATTGTGATAAAAAAACAAATAGAAGATTAGGAACAATCCGTTTATATAATATGAAAGCAAATGAATGTGAAATAGGAAGTTCAACAGCAGATTTGTCCATAAAAGACTCATTTTTTTCATTTATGGAAGCGCATTCATTAGCTTTAAAATTCGCTAATGAAGAGCTGTTAATGAAAAAAATGCATGTGGATACCAGAACTGATAATAAATTCGTAGATGTAGTTTTAAGAAGGCTTGGATTTGAATTCAAGAAAATAATTGATATTAGAGGAGTTGATTATAATTATTATGAATTGTTTTTTAACCAGATTGACAATGCCTAACTTAGGAGGCGCAGCATATGTATTCTTTCATAGAGTTGAAAAACGGCCTAAAGAACAATATTGACAAACCACCAGTAAAATTAGTTATCCTTGGCAATGTTGCAACGCAGCTTTTGGCCACAGCAATAGAGGGTAATGCGAAACTGGAAGGAATCAACCTGGAAGTGTTTGACGCCGACTATAACCAGACAGCATTCCAACTGATGGATACGCAATCGGAAACATATGCATTCCAGCCAAATTTTATTTTGCTATATGAAGCAGCAGATAAGTTATACGAAGAATTTCTGGATGAGGATGGCACAGGCAGGAGAAATTTTGCGGACAGGGTAATGGAACGCATTGTTGGTTTCTGGGGCATGGTTTCACAAAATACAAATGCAAAGATACTGCAGTGTAATTTTACAGAAATATGCGACAGGGCATTTGGGAGTTATTCCTGCAAGACGGATGTGAGTTTTACGTTTCAGATCAGGAAACTTAATTTCCTCCTGCAGCAGGCAATGGCAGGGCACAGTTTTGTATATCCCGTGGATTTGCTGTCGCTCCAGCTGCAAATGGGAACGGATAAATGGCATAACTCGGCATTGTATTATGATACAAAATTAACATGCGATATGAATGCATTGCCATATTTTTCAAAATGTGTCGTGGATGTGCTGAAAGCTATGAATGGGCGGGTGAAGAAATGTGTGGCGCTTGACCTTGATAACACGCTCTGGGGCGGGGTGATAGGGGATGACGGCATTGGCGGCATTGAGATAGGGGAACTGGGCAAAGGACATGCCTATGCCAATCTCCAGAGATGGTTAAAACAGCTTAAAGAAAGAGGGGTTCTTCTTGCGGTATGCAGCAAGAATGATGAGGATAAGGCAAAGGAACCTTTTGAAAAGCATGAGGAAATGATTCTGAAACTTTCAGACATCTCAATGTTTGTTGCAAACTGGAACGACAAGGCGGCAAATATCCGGCTGATACAGGAAAGCCTTAACATTGGAATGGATTCCATGGTTTTCATTGACGATAATGCTTTTGAGAGAAACCTTGTCAGGGAACTGATACCGGAAATAACGGTGCCGGAGCTCCCGGAAGACCCTGCGGATTACCTGGACTTCCTGCAGGCGGAAAACCTGTTTGAGACAGTTTCGTATTCGGATGAGGACAGGGGAAGGACAAAACAGTACCAGGCAGAATTCAAGAGAAAAGATATGCAGAGCATGGTGGCATCCTTCGAAGATTACCTGAAAAGCCTTAACATGACCGGCGGGATGAAAGAGTTTGAGCCCGACAAATTTGCGAGGATTGCGCAGCTTACGCAGAGGTCAAACCAGTTTAATTTGAGGACAGTCCGGTATACGGAGGACGATATTAAGCGGATTTCGGAAGATGATAACTATATCACGGCATACTGCACGCTGAAGGACAAATTTGGGGATTACGGGCTTGTTTCCGTGCTGATTCTTGAAAAAAGGCCGGATGGCGAGGCATTCGTGGATACCTGGCTTATGAGCTGCCGGGTGCTGAAGCGTAGCATGGAAGAATTTATTATCAACAGCCTTGTTGGCCTGGTTAAGAAAAGCGGGCTCACAAGGATTATGGGAGAGTATATACAGACGGCAAAAAATTCAATGGTTTCAGACATCTACCCGAGGATGGGCTTTGAACCGTTAGGGAACGGCAGGTATTCTTTGGAAATCAATGGTTTCAAAACATTACAGACATATGTAGGAGGCAGTGAAAATGAGCAGGGATGAGATTTTTGGGAAAGTAAAAGATTTGTGCAGGGTTGTTTTCGCGGATGATGAACTTGAGGTTACCAGTGAAACAACTGCCAGGGATGTGGAAATGTGGGACAGCCTTACGCATGTTGTGCTTATCTCAGAAATAGAAAGGGCGTTCGGGATCAAATTTAAGCTTGACGAGATGCAGAAAGCCCGTAATATCGGTGAACTGGTTCATATTGTGGAAAGCAAGGTGAGATAAGATTATGCCGGTGTTTTATTCAGACAAACATATTCGGATTCTTTTGGATGATGGGTACGCTGTTTTAGGATTAAGTCCATATGCTATAAAAGAACTTAAAACCATTGTCTTTGTCAATCTTCCAGATGCCGGGGAAAAAATCAAAGCAGGAAAAGCGTTTGGGGATGTTGAGAGCACAAAGACGGTATCTGACTTAATCGCTCCTGTCAGCGGGGTGGTTGCAGAGGTCAATGAACAGCTTTATGACGAGCCGGAGACATTGACGGCGGAAAACTGGCTTGTTAAAGTATCCGATTTCAGGCTTGATATGGATGGCCTTATGGATGCGGAGCATTATGGAAAGTATGTGGAAACCTTATGATGTATGATCTGGCAGTGATCGGCGGCGGTCCGGCGGGGTATTCAGCCGCATTTGAAGCATTAAGGCATGATAAGAAGGTTGTTTTGTTCGAGGCAGGGTTGGTTGGAGGCACATGCCTTAACAGGGGGTGCGTGCCAACAAAATACCTGAGCCATGTTGCAAACCAGTTGTCTTCTTGGCATAAGGCAGAAGAATACGGCATTGGAATGGAACAGGTCTCCTTTGATTACCGGAAATCATGGGGCAATATGCAAAGTAAAATCCGCCAGTTGAGGGATGGCCTGTCAGATGCGCTCCGGTCAGGAAACGTGGATCTGGTTATGGGGAATGCGCTGATTGAGGACTGCCATACCGTTGCCTGTGCGGGCAATGAATACACGGTTGAAAAAATACTGATCTGCACGGGGACAAAACCAGATATGCCGTTTGGAGTACCGGGGAATTTTATGACAAGTGATGAACTTCTGAAAAGAAAATCTGTACCTGGGACACTTGCGGTACTGGGCGGCGGGGTAGTTGCCGTTGAGTTTGCCCATATATTTGCCGCATTTGGGAGCAAAGTCACAATGTTTATCCGCAGGGAAAGGATTCTGCGGGGCTGGGATAAGGAAATTGCTATCGGACTGTCCTCGCGCCTGAAAAAGAGCGGGGTGGAAATTAAGGCAAAATGCACGCAGGGAGAAATGTTTGCGGCAAAAGCGGAGGCTGTACTGTGTGCATTGGGAAGGAAACCGGATATAGATACAGAGGCTTTCCGCCGTCTTGGGATAAAGGCAGATGACGGCATTTTAGCAGATGAAAACGGCAGGACTTCCGTGGAAAATATCTATGCTGCGGGAGATGTCATCTCAGGGAGCGTCCGGCTTGCCCATGATGCCATGTACCAGGGGGAGCGTGCGGTGCGTTCCATGTTCCTGGGAGTTCAAAGGGAACCGGCTCCTGTGACCGTAAAATGCATTTATGCCGGCATGGAGGCTGCATCAGCCGGACTGACGCTTGATGAGGCAAAAGTCCGGGGCATCAATGCGGTGGCGGCAAAACAGACAATGGGAGGCAATGCCCGGACGCTGATAGCATCCGGGGAGCGGGAGTTTATAAAGCTTGTTGCGGATGCAGACAAAAATGTGCTTATCGGAGCCCATATTCTGTGTGAAAGGGCAGGGGACATTGTTTCCGAGCTTGCGCTTGCCATGAACTGTGGGGTTCCTGTAAGCGAACTGATAAGGAGTGTCAGGCCGCATCCAAGTTACTGCGAAGAAATAACTGTTGCATTAAAGGGACTCCAAACAAAAAGATAGAAAGTGTTAATGTATGCGTATTTTGGCGTTGTCGTCGTTCGTTCCTGAACATATATGTGATACCATAAAATTTGATAGCTGCCAGGGCAGTCACAGCATATCCCATTATTGCGGATATGCTGCTGATTATATATCACAAGTGCTGCGTGACGAATCTGTTGATGGTGCAGTGTACCCGAAAAGCTGTGACAGCAGCCGGGTAATCACAAGCTATCTGGAAGGAACCCGGAAATTTATTCACCAGATTCATGTGCCGGCAAGACAGGATAACATGGCGGTGGGGGTGTTTGCAGAATCAGTCAGGGCATATAAGGAAGCCGTGGAGAATGCATACGGCATATGCATTCATGATGCAGAACTGCGTAGGCGGTGTGAGGTGATAGGGGAACGGAACAGGCAGGTTCTGGGATTGTACGAAGAACTTGAAAACATAAGTTTTTTGGCATACTTACAGTTACTGCACACACTTCAAAGCCTGCCGCTTGCAAAACACCTGGAATATATCAGGGAGCACAGACCTGGGAGTCAGGTATCCATGGGAAAGAGAATCTATCTGGTCGGGTCACGGGTAGTGAATATGTCAGTGGTGCGTGAAATAGAGGAAGCTGGAATGTCCGTTGTGGGAGACAATCTAACCGAATCGAAGAGAATGTTTTCGCAGGGGGAGGCGCAGGTAAAGGACGGCATTTATAAAGGGATTTCCGAAAGTGTTTTAAGGCAGCGGCTGTCGCCAACACAGAATAATTTTGAGGAAATTATCCAGGACGACATGGCGGAAATAAGGAGAAAGGACGCCCGGGGTGTCATATTCCTGACCCAGAAATACTGCGAACCATATGACTATCTGTATTCTGTTTATAAGAGGACGCTTGATGGTATGGGCATTCCATCACTGCGGATTTCTCTTTTGGGAACAACGGGGGAAGAGCGTTTCCGGCTGCAGGCAGAGGCTTTTTCCGATATGCTCTAAGGAGGTTTGGCATTTATGGAGATGACAACGGCTCAGCTGCAGACAAAGCTGGTCAGGGATTACTATAAATATTTTTCAAAATATGCACGGGGAAAAACACCGGAGAAAAAAGTAGCGTGGGTCACATCGTTTACACCTGTTGAGATTTTATCCGCTCTGAATATGGAATATTATTATCCTGAAAGCTATGCTGCCGTAATCGCTGCAAGCGGGAAAGAGCAGGCATTGCTTGAAATAGCGGAAAAGAGTGGCCTTCCGGGAGAATGTTGTGCGTATTCATGTTGCTTTGCGGGTTGCATTCTGGAAGAAGAAGGCCCCAGGGGCATCCCTCCCAGGCCGGACATATTGATTGCGACAAACAACCAGTGTAATACATTACCAAACTGGTGGAATATCCTTGCAGAAAAGTACGGTGTTCCCCTGATTGTCCTGGATTATCCGGGAGATGTGATGCCGGGGGAGCGGGCAAGGGAATATGTGGACATGCAGCATAAGGATTTGATTGCAAAATTGGAAGAACTGACCGGCAACATCCTTGAAATTCCGGCGCTTGACAGTGCAATCAGTAACAGCCGCAAGGCAGTGAAGGTCTGGTCGAAAATTCTCGGTTTCATGCCTGTAAAGGATATGGGCGGGACGAACCTTTTTGATGCGATTACATACCTGATTACGTCCAGGTGCAGGGAAGAAACGGCAATGCTGTATGATCGGATGGCGGAAGAGATGGAAGGATACCCCGATGCCGGTGAAAGCCTTGCAAAAATCTTCTGGCTGGGTTATCCGTTGTGGTATCATCCTGACAGGTATCTGTCAGAAGAACTTGGCGGATGCCGTATCACTGGGGCAAATTACCTGACATGGTGGAATCTGGATTACAGCGGCGCTGACTGTTTTGACGCACTGTTCCACGCTTACAACTTTACATTTTTGAACCTTAGCCAGAAGGAGAGGACAGACAGGCTTGTAAGCCTGATAAAAGAATCGGGTGCGGCAGGTGCGGTGTCTTTGAAGAACAAGAGCTGCAAATGTGATTTTGTATCCGCAAAAAATGTGGGACTGCCACAGGCAGAACTGGAAATTGACATGATAGACAGGACATATCTTGATGTGGGAAAGGCGGAAAAGCAGATAGAACTGTTAAAGGAAATGATATGTACAGGATAGGGATTGATGTTGGATCGACAAGGACAAAATATGCCGTTGTCAGGGAGGATGGAACCATAGACATCTGCTATTCGGAAAAGACGCCTGTGAGGCAGAAAGAATATTTTGGCAGGAAAGTCAGGGAGATATGCAGTGAATATGGTAATTGCAGTATAGTTTCCTGCGGATATGGCAAGGCAAATATTCCGTCCGTAAAACAGGTCAATGAACTAAGATCGCTTGCGCTTGGGGCATACAGCATTTGCCGGGAGGATGCATATGTGCTTGATATCGGCGGCCAGGACACAAAACTGATCGTGGAGCAGCAGGGGAAACTCAGGGAATTTTTTCTGAATGATAAATGTGCCGCCGGATGCGGACAGTTTCTGGCGAATGTACTAAATCTGCTTGAAATGGATTTTGACAGCCTGGATATGGAAGGGCTTAGGGAACCTGAAAAAAAGCTTTCTTCAGTGTGCGCTGTTTTTGCGCAGACAGAGATTGTCGGGCTTATCGCAGAAGGGATACCGGAACGGGATATCATCTGGGGAGTTATCTGGCAGATACTGGTACAGGCGAAAAAGCTGACAGGGAAGACAGCGTGCAATAAGGTGGTTTTGAGCGGCGGGCTGTCGCAGATACAGGGGATAGGCGGGATGGCTGAAAGCGCCCTTGGGATGAAAGTGGCGGTACCCGAACATAGTGCGTATTTATCGGCGATAGGATGTGCATTGGCATGAAATGTTTGATTTATGATTCAAAGAACTACCTCGCAAGCCGCAATCTGGCTGTAGAGGAGTTCCTTTTTGGGTTGGCAGACCGCAGTGGGTGTGCCATTCTTTATTTATGGCAGAATGATAAGGCAGTGATTTTGGGACGGAACCAGAATGCTTGTGACGAGGTGAACTTGGATGTTGCGCAGCAGTTTGGCATTCAGGTGGCCAGGAGAATGACCGGGGGCGGTGCGGTTTTTCATGATTTGGGAAACCTGAACTATACCATGATATTTCCGACTGCCTGCGTCAAAAAGGATTCCATGTACACAATGTTGGCCGGCGTATTTGGAAAACTGGGTGTTACAGTATCCGTAGGCGGGAGAAACGATATTTACATGGGCGGTTTCAAGATTTCAGGAAACGCTTTTTACACAAATGGCAGATGCTATCTGCACCACGGAACGGTTCTTGTGGATTCCGATTTGGACATGATGAATGCAGTTTTGTGTACGCCATCCGGTAAAATGGCAAGGCGTTCCGTTAAATCCGTGCTGGCAAGGGTAAGAAATATTAAAGATGTACTGCCGGATATTACAGTCAGGGAAATAAAGCTGGCAATCACGGAAGAATATGAAAAGTGGGCAGATGCTGTTTTTGGCATATGCCCTGAAGAAATACAGGTTGACGGGGCGGACATAGAAGGTTTTTTGCAAAAATACAATAACCCGCTGTGGAATTTTGGAAACGGCAAAAGATATGAGTGTGAAATGGAAAAAAGGTATGGGTGGGGGGATGCGAGGATTGTGTATAACCAGAGAAACGGTATTGTGACGGATGTGAAAATATATACGGATTCCCTGGAAGTGGATGAGGTTGAAAATGCAGAGAGGAATTTCATAGGTAAGCATATATAGAATGCATTATACTGCACGGCTGAATAGGCCGTGTATTTTTATATGGGCTTTAGCCTGTTGAGCACATCGGAGTTTCTCCCAACGGAG
>JAMPFR010000049.1 GCA_023664365.1 Acetatifactor muris
CCACATAGCTTTCCTCCATGAAATCCGTCAGCCTATCGCAAAACGTCCTGCGGTTCTCCTGTATCTGCCCGACAAATACCTGTTCACTCTCCGTCATAAGCCCGCCGACCCGTTTCTCTTCTTCCTCATCATATTCCGGCATGGTACCCGGCAGCAGCATCTCCCCATAGGCCGCAAGCTGCGCCTCCGTATCCGCATACTGATCTCCAAACTAGCTGAGCCCGAACACTGTATCTACATATTCCCGGTCGTCTCCTCCGGCAGCTGCGATCTCCTGCGTCCGCAAGCCCACTGCCTGCACCATCTGGGATACTTTATAAATATCTGCAGCGCCGATCTCCTCCTGCTGCATAAAAAGAAGCAGGGCGCTGACATCCTTTTGCTGCTCCTCCACCATGCCCTGCAGAAGTGCCGTGGGCTCCTGATCCGGGTTCATCCACTGAGAAATAGTGCTTATAGGAGTAAATATGTCGATACCGATCAGGGAAGTGACCGCGTCCTGCAGGGAGCCTTCCATGGTTCCCGCCAGATAATCCGGAATCTGCGCGGCTCCTCCTTCCAGCGCCGCCCGGCACATATCCTGAATAGACTTTCCTTCTGCCGCCGCCTGCAGGAATTCCTTGACTTCCTCTGAAACAACGGGATTTCCCGTGGTCTCGTCGCTCAATACCTCCGTAACGGAAAACTACTCCTTGGGATCTACGGTCACAAAAGACGTCTTTTCTATCTCCTCCGCCACAATATTCCTCACCGCTTCCTGCAGGAGAAGGCGCTGCTCATACAGCGCTCTGATCTTCTCCTCCAGCTCCGCTTCCAGTTCGTCATGCATATCACGGATGACAGGCTCCGGAGTGGAGGCAGGCTCTTCCTGCTCTCCTGAAGCTGTACCGTCAACAGTGCCGGATGCGGCTTTGTCATTATTTTCGCCGCCGCAGGCGCTCAGCAGCAATGCGACAATGCACACTGCGACGATAGCCATCGTATATCTGTCTTTCTTTTTCCTCATCCCGTTATTCCTTTACTTCCAGGCTGTCATGCCCTTAGTTTACAGGCGAAAATTCCTGATCGTGCAAATATTGTTCGATCTCCTCTTCCGTGTAATACGTGATTGTCCAATAACCGGCGTCCAGAGTTGAATATGCTTCTTCAAGATTGCCTTCCCATGCGTCTTTAGATTCCTCTTCCAATAAATTGACTACAGAAAAATCTTTGTTCGCCTCATATCGATATGTAATCTGTTTTCCCTTTACCATAGAATCGTCATATTTGAACTCACATTTTTCAGTAATATACAATTCTGTATTTCCACCACTATTGCACCAGTCCGCCTGGCTGTCAAGCCCAAACTCCTTTAATGCCAATAATTCATATAGATTTTTTTCTTTTAGCCGTCCTCTCCTATCATACAAATACTCCCATTTTTTTACTGTATATTCTTTTCCGTTTATACCGATTTGCGTACAACGCTCTGCAAGATTACCCTCTTCATCATACTGCCTTATGTCATAGGTTTCATAATAATCATTATTTTCATCATCTGCACGGTGTCCCCTTATGTCCTTGCACAGAAGTAAATTTCCGGCTTCGTCATATTCCTGTTCTCGAATGAATTTCAGTTCCGGCTCTCCACTTTTAGCAGAACCGTCCTCATACATTGATACCCTGATAATATTTCCATCTGGATCATATTTCCGTTCCCATTTCAATCCATATTCATATGTACTTATCATAGATGACAAAAGTAAGTCTTTTTCATATTTATATTTATGAAATCCATCGTCTATCATTCGACCATTAGAATCATATGAATATGAACTTGTATCTTCTGTATCCTTTTCTTTATTTTTGGTATCTTCTCTCTGTAACGACCCGTTCTCAGAGAAAAAACACTTCACAATCGCATAGCTTGCGTCTATTGTTATTGTCCTTTCCTGCGTATTCCAATTTTCTTCGTAAGAACCCCCTCTGTCATCGTAATATATATAATAATCCTTATACATATTGCCTAAATCCACGTCATCAAGATATCTATAATAACTCCTGTCCGCTTCCAATACACGTTCAACAGCCTCCGGCAAAAAATCCAAATTTTCAGATTGGTTTGTCTTCACTTTTGTTATATGACCTCCCATATCGTATGTGATCGTGTATTCTAGATCAGCATAATGGTAAACTGCCTCCCTCGGCCTCTTCCCCTCGTTTAGATCTGCTTGGGCTCCTTCCCATGCTTCAATCGCTTCGGGTTCCCGCCTACCCGAAGTTTCCGAGTCGTCGGAACCACAGCCTGTCATAGTCAAGACAGCTCCTATCACAATTACCGCCATGCAGAAAACCTGCATGGCGCCTACTTTTTTACAAAACATAGTCTCTCCTCCATTTTACTCTTTCTCTGGTATCATTCAGTCTATTTCGCATAAAAAGCCAGCCGCAATATCCTTATCGAAGCAGTTCCTCGATGAGATTTCTAACCTTATAATCTTCAGCAATTCCCCAGAATTGATTGCCGGATAAATTCATGTGTGCTTTCTTTGCATCCTCTTTATAGTTACTTGCCAATGCGTTGTTATTCCGTATGTTGTCGCACACAGTCTCCCAATCTCGTGCATCCGTTGTTTCATATCCCATAACTTTTCTCCTTTTCCTATTGTTTTGTTTTTGTGACAGAAAAGTATAGCAAATCGTCTTTTTTAATTTTTTATCATTTGCTGATATTGTGGCCGGTCAAAATTTTTGCCGGACTGTTTATCCACAAAAATTTTTTTTTCTGCAGAGACACATTCCTTCAACACGATCAATTGTCTGTCCTCGTTCTGATTTTGGCTGCTGACCCTGGCATATCCGTATATATCACTCATCTTTATACCCTTCTACATGCTTAAAGAGGATGCTATGCACCCTCTTATGCGTACCAACCAATATTTGAAAATTTATTTCAACCTTATCAGAAAAGTAAGACCGCCGTACAGAAATGATTCCATACGCTGGTCCATATTGATATGCTATTATATTATTATATTGTTTGCCTTTATGTCCGTTGCATATCACTTGCCTTTGCTGTCCAACTGAGCCGGCGGAAGAGCTGCTGTTATCCTTTGATAATAGCCTTCTGCGGCGGTTCGGCTTATTTCAAATCTTTTTACCAGCTTCGCCAGGATCGTCTCCTTTCCAAAGCCGCTTTCGATGTTGTCAAGAACCAGAGCTTCCATGCCCTGCTCTCTTCCACGCCTTATTCCAACCACCATGCCTTGTTTTCTACCTTGTTTTCTGCCTTGCTTCACTCCGGCGGCTATACCCTGTTCTCTGCCGTCTGTCACTCCCCGCTCATATTCCTCCTCCCGGATAGCCTGTCTGGCAGCTTCCTCGTCATATTCATAGATACTCATACGCTTTACCTCCGCCTTATGCGCCAAGAGAAATTCTCGCAAGATTCCTTCCCTGATACATTCATCCACCGCGCGATCGACTGCTTCCTCCATACTCATGAAAGCTGCGTATCTCCTGACCCTGTCCACATACTGCATATATTCTCCCAGCGTCCGACACTGCCGCTTCAGTTCCGTATTATAGCCCTCATTGATATTCAGGACTAATACACGCAGGTCCATCTGCGGCAACTCTATCTGTGGATCCGGCTGAAAATCTTCTTCCTGTGTCCGGAAGGCATCCGAAAGCCTCATGGCCTGCTTCTCCGGCTGCGGACTCCTGCCATTATAAAATACCACAAAATGCGGAGCGGGAAGCGGAATACGCCTGCTGCCATATACATTTTCTCCCGCAGAAAGCTTCCCGTACTCCTCCGTCACATACTGTAAAAACCGGAAGGGCATATTCAGGTTCACCGTTGACTGGTGTTCATACAAGTACAGGTGGAGATCCACCAGAAACGCCAGATCGTTCTTGACGCCCATATAGATAGCGTTCTCCAACGTCACGATCTCCAGCAGTTCCGGGTCTGTACAGCTTTTCCCGCTGACTGCGTTGTACAGCTCCAGCAGGTTCTCCTTTTTCCTAAACAGCATCCTGAATACGGTATCCTTGTACTTCTTTTCTGCCTGCGGCTTCGACTGTCTCTTCTGCTGCGGTTCCCCTTTCGTCGGCCTCTGTTCCTGAGGCATCCTTTCCTGCAACTCCTGCAGTTGCAGTCCCTGTGCCTGCTGTTTCCTTTTCCGGCGGATCTTCCCCTGCTGCCTTGCCGCCTCCTGCTTTTGCTGTTTTTTCTTCTGTTCCTGCATTACGCCTCCTTCTTGAATGATGCTTGACATGGATGTCAATGGACACGGATGTCATGGACATGGATGTCCATAGTCCCTCCAAGGAAAAAGCGCAGCCTGCCATATTTCACATCAGCCTATGCCGACACGAGCTGACATACATCAAAAACAGCAAATAAATCTTTCTCCTGCCTACACTTCCCTTTAAATCCATGCCTTATAAAATGTTTTGGAATAAAAGCACAGATTTCATTGAAGTCATACAGGAGAACTCCCGGTCAGAAACGGTCTATACCGCCCAAGATTCAAAGAATATATGCTTTGCATTTATCTTACCAGAATAAATATATTATTGCAATACATTTTTCTCAAAAAACAAACTCAAACTTCTCTGTTTTGCACAAAAGATTAACCTATTTTCGCGGGACTCACCTCCTTGACCTTGGGATCCAGGGGATTTAATCCCTGCATCAGATACGGAACTGGCCTTCCGTGATATCCGCAGCCTCTGCCGCACGGCGCGGCCAGGAAAGGGAGACGTTCTCAGGACGCATATACAGCCCGTCCCATCCACAAAAGTTTGATGCGGTCTGTCCGCCGCCCGCAGAAGAGTTAAAGTGTATCCTGTATGTGGGGTCTGCTGCCGGTCTGGGCTTCTACCAGCGCGGCAAGCCGGTCCATGCCGGAACGCAGATCCGTATAGCCGCAGACGATATAAACAGCTTTGAAACAAGTGGCATCATTGAACATGCTGCACCACCTTAAGGATCTCTGCCAGGAGGGACATGGATGTTGAATCCGTTACATGGATGGAGACTCCTTTTATGGAAATATCCAGTCTCGGCTGTGTATTGCTGCTGTTTTCTTCGTTTCCCTGCAAAAATCCGGGATCTGCAGGAACGATCTGTCGTGATGCCATCTCTCCGGGAATGTTTTCAAGGCAGGCTTTCCTTACACGGCGGAGCCGGTAATAATAATTCGCTATCTATATGGGTTCATTCCGCTTACCAGAGGGAAATCCAGGATTTACCGATTCAGGATAAGCAAGTCATTTTATTGGTAGACACACGGAAAATGTTTTGCAAAAACCCGGAATGCCCGCATAAGACATTCGCCGAAACACATCCTTTTGCGGCGTCAAGGCTCCTGAAAAGTGGGAATGTCACCGTATGCAAAAGCAGCATCTGCAGCCTGCTTAAAATAAATGCCATCCATTGTGGATAAGTCTTCGATAACAAAAATCTGTGTGGATGATTTTGCACTCAGGAAAAGATTTTCTTATGGAACGGTCATGGTTGACCTTGAGAGCCAGAGGATTATTGACCTGCTCCCTTCCAGGGAAACATCTGATGTTGCCAGATGGCTTGCATCATTTCCAAATATTCAGGTAGTATCAAGGGACGGGGCTGCGATTTATTCGTCAGCATCATACAGACATATAGAGCAATTTGCTATTTAATCTCTCTAAGCAAATCAAACAAATCTGGAAGATTAGAGCCTAAATCTCCCTTTTTTGTATCATCCGAATCGTCTGTGCCGATTAATTCATCTATATTGGTTGAAAAGTGTTCTTTTGCTTGACGAATTGCAAAATCTATTTTTGGAAAATAATATCTCTTAAAAGTATCTTCTTTAATTCCTTTGAAATGCCGAACACGCTTCGAAACCTCAAAACTCGTAAATGTATGCTTATTTGATTTTTTAGCATTATTTCTAAATTCTTGTAGCTCATCTTTATATACACTACAAATATCCGCCAAATGCATTAACAGCCAAAATTCAAAGCATGGTGTTGTAACAAAAAAATGGTATCCTTTTTCCATGCAAGCATTTTTGATTTTACTCATCTGTGTCACACTATGCGTAGTATAATCTCTATCAATCAAAACTCCAAATACATCAAATTTTCCGGAATACTCTTTCAAAAAATAGTCGTACTCCAAATCAATCCCTACCTGTTGCAACAAAAGTTCAAAATTATCTTTCATAGTTACATCTACGAGTTCTGGAGTTTCGATATATTGCTTAATAAAATTATCAGTATATTCTTCTGAAATTAAATTTCTCATCCTTTCAGGTAAAATATCTGATTCTCTAATTTCAATATATTCTTCCAACAATTCCAATACATGTTCAGGCGCACTCAAATTATCCTGTTTTGAACGTCGTAAAGAATGAACATGGACTCTCGCCTTTATTCCCAATTGTTCTCTATATTTTTCAATCCACTCAAAATAGTCCTGTTCAGTTTTATTTCCCTCGACAGACAAAAAAACAATTCGTAAAGGCGGTTCCCTATTTATCTCCTCTGTTCTTTCAAACATGGCGTCTGACTTTAATCGAAAAGAATTCCTCAAATCAATCGACCTCCTCTTGGTTCCAATCTTCTATACCAAAATTCGGAACAGCTCCATATCTACCTAACAGATAATCTTTTGCTACAGAATGATCAAATCGTTCTTTAAATCTATTTAAAGAATAGATTTCCGAACTATGATCTTCCTTTCGTTCAACGAACCAAATCTCATCCTGCCTAAAAATATTCAAGTTCATAACATTAGAATCGTGTAACGTTACAATAATTTGCGATTTAATCCCCTCCGTTTTTTCAAAAAACTTCTGCAAGAATTCTAAGGTAAGTTTTGTATGAAAACTACGATCAATCTCATCAACAAAAATTACATAGTTTTCTTTTCCTTTCTGATAAAGAGGTATTAAATCAAATAGTCTTCTTGTTCCATCAGATTCATCGTCTAATTCAAATAAATCTGTTGGATTACCATGATTCATTGTTAATTGAGAACCAACAATAACTCCATCTTTCTTGGTAAAACTAAACCTTTTTCCTATGATTGTAACATCAACCGTTGTTGCTTTTTTATTATCTTCATCAAATCCCTCTTGAATACCATGTATTACATCATTCTTTATATTGTCAGGTAAAAAAGTCAAAACTTCTTCTATTGGCTTTACAGCTGTTATAACCTCTTCAATACCGGTATCAAAATAATTTAACAATTTTCCAAATGAATCATTTTCATCATTTTTAAATAATTGCCCTAAATCCCTATACTTAGTTTGTGGAAAAATAATTACCAAAGATGTAAACCAATCAAGTACATCAAAAAAAGCAGCAAATTCTTCAATATCTCTTAGTTTATGACTACATATTTCTGCTAAAAAACTAGTATTATCCGTAACATCATCTGCATAAATGGTAAATCTTTGCTCATCTTCAGCATTTGTAAAACTCAAGTGTGTTGAAATGTTTTCTCCTTCTGCTCGATCAAATATACATATTTCCTTATTGTCATCACATAAATACAACCATTCCGACAAAAATATATTTTTAGTGTATGAAATTGCAAATCCGTATGAATAAATATGTCCATTACTCAAAAAGTCATATTGAAATACTCCCGGACGATTAATCGCTATTGGATCAATTCGGAAATGTCTATTCATAGTCATACTATTTTTTATTCCTTTTAAGGCAACATTTTTTCCAAAATTTATCGCTTTAATCAAATTACTTTTACCAGAAGCATTGGCGCCAAAAACAACTCCAGCCTTTAACAATCTTTTTCCGTTTGCAACAACCACCTGTTCTTTATGCCTAGTATGTTTTCCTGCCGCCATAGAAAAAACTTGCCTTTCATTGAACGAACGATAATTCTCAACTGTAAATCTAATCAACATAATATGCACCTCCATTCAATATTATTATATGTGATTTTTCCACTTTTTACAACTTGTTTTTTTCATTCTTTCAGTAAATTTACAATTTATCAAATGCAAAAATGAAATTTTTTCACATTTTCATGTTTTCTATGCTATTTCCCTATTTATAATCTCATAAAAATAGCACTTGACTATCAATCGCATCCACCCACACCTGCATTTCACCATCTAAAGCAAGTCAAGCATATTCCAATGGTTCACCTATCGTTAATGCATTAAGTGAATTCTGTGAGCAAGGTGTTGTATTTATTCCATCCTCTGCCTTATTGCAATCAATTCGCAATATGTAATTCTCAAATGTGGTTACATCAATACTATTTGTCTGTGGGTTATACTCTGCATATATCAATCTCATCTTATCTGTCCTTTCCTGTAATTGTATTAAAAGCATTTCATCTAATTCCAACTGCCATTTTTATAATTTGTTATAAGTTGTTACCAGATTTTCTTTCCCTTATTTTTCCCTTATCAACGGTCATAACCAAGGGTAAAACGATATAACAGTTATTAAATCCCTTAAAACACCTCAAGCGGGAATCAAATCCTGTTGCTCAATTCCGCAAACTGTTCCAGCGTCAATGCCTCGCCGCGAATCATGGGCGGAAGCTCCATTTCCTCCAGCACGGCCAGTACGCGCTCCTTTGAAATTCCAAGCTCCGGCGCGTTTCCCAGCCCGTTTACCAGTGTCTTGCGGCGCTGGCCAAAGGACGCCCTGATAAGGGAGAACATTTTACTCTCGTCTTTCACATGGACCGGCGGCTCCGTATGCCTGGTAAGCCGGATGACCGCGCTTCCCACGCCCGGCCTGGGTATAAAGCAGTTCGGCGGCACGTTTGCCACTATCTCCGGCTTTGCATAATACTGCACAGCCAGAGAAAGGGCCCCGTAATCCTTTGTGCCGGGACCCACCTGCATACGCTCCGCCACTTCCTTCTGTACCATAACGGTAACGCTCTTTAAGGGGACGTGCTTCTCAAACAGTCCCATAATAATGGGCGTGGTGATATAATAAGGCAGATTCGCCACCACCTTCACCGGCCTGCCGCCGTTTTTCTGTTCCACGATTTCGTTAATGTCAACTTTTAATATATCGTCATTCATGATCGTCACGTTGTCATAACCCGCAAGTGTCTCTTCCAGTATGGGAATCAGATTTTTATCGATTTCCACCGCCACCACCTGTCCGGCGTTTTCCGCCAGATATTGGGTCATAGTGCCGATTCCGGGGCCGATCTCCAGAACGCAGTCCTCCGACCTGATTTCCGCCGCCCGAATGATTCTGTCCAGAACAGAAGTATCGATCAGAAAATTCTGCCCGAATTTCTTCTGAAAATTGAAATTATACTTTTGAAGTATCTCTATGGTGTTACGCGGTATCCCCAGCGACGCCATCTGCACACCTCCCCTGCGCTTCGCTTTTTGCCTGCTTCCATTCTTTATCGCGACAGGCGCTTTTCAATCGATTCCCTGCACCGGCGGCTGTCTTAAGCCTTAAAGAAGCTCAACACTTCCCCCAGATCCTTAAATATCCTTTTGCTCAGACGAACCATCTCCTCATCCGGCGCAATCATGTCCGGCACCATCAACGGCGCCATCCCGGCGGCATAAGCGGAACGGATTCCGTTTGGCGAGTCCTCAATGGCGTATGCCTGCGCCGGTTCCACCCCAAGCTCCTTACAGGCCATCAGGTATATATCCGGCCGGGGCTTGGAATGCTCCACCATATCCCCTGTGACCACCGCCGAAAAATACCCGCCGATTCCTGCCTGTTCCAAGTGATTCAACACGGTAGAACGCCGGGTGGAGGAAGCAAGCCCTATGAGCCGGCCTTCTTTCTGCAGCCAGGCCAGTATCTCCCTTACGCCCGGTTTCATGGGAAGCCCGTTCTTTTCTATATACTCCCAGAACCAATCCGAAGCGCGCTGCCGGAATCCCTGGTAATCAAAATCTTCCCCGTATGCATCCATAACAATTTTTCTGCTGTCATTGGCATTCCGGCCGATACACTGCGGAAATATTTCATCCATGCCCGGCAGCCCGTCCTCCTCCGCCACCACCAGCCAGCTGTCCTGGCAAAGGCGCTCTGTGTCAAACAAAACGCCATCCATATCAAATACGACTGCTTTCATACTTCCCTCCATGCAGCTATTGTACCATACTTTTCTCCACGCTGCCAACAGCGGCAAAACAATTTACAAAACTGCCCTTCATGCTTCCCTATTTTTGCAAAATGTGTTAGAATATTTTTCATGCGGAAAATCAGACAACAATTATTACAACGAGGGAAACTATAATGAATGAGACCAAACAGAAAAAATTATCCCTGATTCCCTATCTGCTGAGCTACAAATGGCATTATCTTCTGGGCGTCATCGTACTGCTGCTGGTAGACCTGGCAAGCCTCTATATTCCACAGTACACCGGCGAGATCATCGACGGCCTGACGAAAGGAACCTTCGGCTTTGAGGGGGTAAAGCCCATCCTGCTCAAAATTCTTCTGGCAGGGCTTACCATGATGCTGGGGCGCTTCGGCTGGCGCTTTTTCATTATCGGCGCTTCCCGAGGAATTGAATATAAAATGCGCAACGACCTGTTTCAGCATCTGGAGACCCTTTCCGCCCGCTTCTACAACAGCCACAAGACGGGCGACCTGATGGCTCATTTTACCAATGATTTACAGGCCATCCGCATGGCTGTGGGAATGGCGGTCATTACCACCTTTGACGCTGTGGTTATGACGGTTATGGTGCTGGTAAAAATGATTCTCTATGTAGACTTCAAGCTGACTCTGCTGGCCTTCGTGCCTCTGATTCTGGTGGCCTTCGGCTGTTATTATTACGGCATTGAACAGAAAAAAAGGCAGACCCGGCGGCAGGAGGCATTCTCCTTCCTTTCCGACAAAGCTCAGGAAAGCCTGGCGGGCGTCCGGGTGCTGAAGGCCTTCGTCCAAGAGGAAGCGGATTTCAAATCCTTTGAAGCTGCAAGCATAAATAACATGGAGAAAAACCTTTCCGTGGCAAAGCTTCAGGCTGTTTTCGGCGCGCTGTTGGATGTGGTTACCGGCTTAAGCCTTCTGCTGACCCTGGTTTTCGGCGGAAAAATGGTGCTGAACGGCCAGGTGTCCATCGGTCAGTTTGTAGCATTTAACTCCTATATCGGTATGTTAGTCTGGCCCATGATTGCCTGCGGAGACTGCGTCAATACCTTCAGCCAGGCCGCGGCTGCCTTCCATCGTGTGGCGGCTATTTTCCGGGAGGAGCCGGATATTGTGGATCCGGAAGCGCCTCTTTCCATGGACTGCGAACTGCATCTGGAGGGCGACATCCGGCTGCGGGATTTAACCTTTACCTATCCGGACGGCGAGTTTCCCGTGCTGAAAAATATCAATCTGCACATCCGCCCCGGCGAGATGCTGGGAATTCTGGGACGTACCGGAAGCGGGAAATCTTCACTGGCAGATTTGCTTCTGCGGGTTTACGACTGCGAAAAGGGAATGCTGCTTCTGGACGGAAAGCCCATAGACGAGATTCCTTTACATATACTACACAGGGATATGGCATATGTTCCCCAGGATAATTTCCTGTTTTCCGACACTTTGGAGGAAAATATTGCCTTCGGCCTGGAAGAACGCATCAGCGATCATCCGGAGCTGCGTGAAAGTATAAAGCAGGCTGCAAAAGACGCCTGTATACATGACAACATTATGGATTTTCCCGAAAATTACCTGACTCTGGTAGGAGAACGGGGCGTCACTCTGTCGGGAGGGCAGAAGCAGCGAAGTTCTATCGCCAGAGCGCTGTTGAAGGACTCCGCCGTGCTGATTCTGGATGATTCCCTGTCGGCGGTTGACACAGACACGGAGGAACAGATTCTGGAAAACCTCCTGCGCCTGCGCAGGGGAAAAACCACTATTGTAATCGCCCACCGCATTTCCACCCTGCAGAAGGCGGATCACATTGCGGTACTGACGGAAGGCGAACTGACGGAGTACGGCACCCATGAAGAGTTGGTAGCCCTGGGAGGCTTCTATGCCCACATCAACGAAAAACAGCAGCTGGAACAAGAATTACAGGAGGAATAAAGCTTATGCAGGAAGATAAAATAGAATCCAATTACAGGGGAAGCGTTCTGCTGCGCCTCCTCTCCTATATGAAGCCTTATCTTGGCTGGGTAACGCTCTGCCTGCTGATGGTGCTGGGGCTGACGGGCCTTGAACTGTACCGCCCCATGCTGATTGGCGACGCCATCGACCTGTTTAAGGAACAGGGAAATTATGACGTCATTGTGGAAACCGCCATAAAATACGGCATTGTACTGATCTTAAGCTTTTTCTTCACCGTGGTTCCCATATGGCTGCTGCAAAAAATCGGACAACGGATTATTCTCGCCGTCCGCAAGGAGCTTTACGCCCACATCCAGCAGTTAAGCAGCCGATACTTTGATTTAACTCCCGTAGGAAAGCTGGTGACAAGAGTCACCAACGACGTGGAAGCCCTGAACGAGATGTACTCCGGTATTCTGGTACGCCTGTTCCGGAATATTGTAAAAATTACGGGGCTGGCCGTAGTCATGCTGATTATGGACTGGAAGCTGGCGCTGATTTCCTTTGTACTGCTGCCGGTGGTTGTGCTGCTGACCGTGGTCTTCCGGGAAATTTCCAGAAGAACCTACCGTATCACAAGAACCCGACTCACCGATCTGAATACTTTCCTGTCGGAAAATCTTTCCGGTATGCGCATTATCCAGCTCTTTGGGCGGGAAGAGCGGAAATTTGAAGAATTTAACGACAAAAATTATAAATATTATAAAGCCTTTTACCGGGAGATGCTGGTGTTTGCCATCTTTCGTCCGCTGATTTACATACTCAGCATCCTGTCCCTGATGCTGGTACTGGGAATGGGCAGCCGGGATGTTCTGGGCCAGGTCATCTCCATCGGAACCCTTTATATTTTCGCCCAGTATATCCAGTCCTTTTTTGACCCCATACAGGAGCTGGCGGAGCAGTTTTCCACTCTCCAGTCCTCCCTGGCCTCCGGCGAAAAGATATTCACCATCATGGATGAGGACGCGCTGGTGCCCGAAGCGGAGGAACCGGTGATTCTTCCTGAAATCAAGGGACGTATTGAGTTTGACCATGTGTGGTTTGCCTATGATGATGAGAATTATGTGCTGCGGGATGTGTCCTTCGTCATTGAACCGGGACAGAGCGTGGCCTTTGTGGGCGCCACCGGCGCGGGCAAATCCTCCATCCTGAACCTGATCGGCAGATATTACGACATTCAGAAAGGGCATATTTATATTGACGGCGTGGATATCAGAGATTTGAGCAAAAAACAGCTGCGCAGCGCCATCGGGCAAATGCAGCAGGACGTCTTTATCTTTGAGGGAACGGTGGAGAGCAATATCAGACTTTACAATGAGGAAATTACCTCAGAGGAAATTCAGGCGGCGGCGGAGTACGTCAATGCCTCCCACTTTATCGAAAAGCTGCCGGAGAGCTATAAAGAGCCTGTGTCCGAGCGGGGTTCCACCTTTTCCGCAGGAGAGCGCCAGCTTCTGTCCTTCGCCCGAACGCTGGCACACAAGCCAAGCATCCTGGTCATGGACGAAGCCACCGCCAACATTGACACCGAGACGGAGCTGCTTATCCAGGAGGCTCTGGAAAAGCTGATGAAGGGCCGCACCACCATCATGGTAGCCCACAGGCTTTCCACCATCCAGCATGCGGACTGCATCATGGTCATGCACAAGGGCAAGATCCGGGAGCGGGGCACCCATCAGGAGCTGCTGGCCCAGAACGGTATTTATAAAAAACTGTACGAACTGCAGATACACCACGAGATAACGGCGTGACCTCAATACGCCGTTATCTGATCTGACTACGGTATCCGACATCGGAACGATCCGCGGTCAGTCTCTTTAATTCATCTCCTCAATATGGGAAATGTACTCCAGAGAACGCAGCGCCTCGATGATCTCACTGTGGGTTTTGTATTTTTTCAGTTCCTGGCTGGCAATGGTAATGGTGACGGAATACACGCTTAAGCCGGAGCCAAGATAGGCGCTGTTGGCCTCAATATCGTCAATCCGCAGTCCCAGTCTGCGGATTGTGGTTACAAAATCCTGCAGGTTCTCCTTGCTCTTCAGCTCCAGATGAATCTCAAAATGGTTGGAACGGTTTTTCAGATAGGTCTCCACCGCCGGCAGATAGGTCAATATGCACAGCAGAAGCACAAAGGAGATCAGCGTCACCGTATAAAATCCCGCTCCCGCCGTCAGTCCTATGATGCCGCAGGACCACAGTCCGGCTGAAGTAGTCAGTCCCTTGATCTGATTCCGGGAGCTGAACAGGATGGAATTTCCGCTGAGCATGGCGATACTGATAACCGCAGCCGCTGAAAGAAAGGGAAATTTTACAGCGGTTTCCTGCATCAGAAACAGATCCAACAGCATCACAAGGGCGGACGAAAAGGATACCAGTATAAAGGTCCGAAGCCCGGCAGAGTGACGCTTGCTGGCGCGCTCACAGCCAATCACCGCGGCGAACAGCGCGGCAGTCGCCAGCCGCAGGCATACCGAACCGATACCTATGTCGCTGGCCCATTCTCCCAGCATTCTCGCAATCGGGTCATAAATCACATCATTCATACTCCAAACCTCCTGCCTGCCATGTGGGAATGCCTCAGCATGGCGTATTGTTCTTCCGCCGCCTCCGTAAAGGCAAGCTCCTCCTCAGACTGCGTGTTCAGGTGGCCGGGCAGCTCCTTTTGGATCGCCTGTATCCGCTGGATCAGCAGCTCCACCTCACTCAGCTTCTCCTCCTGCATGGCCGTGATCTCCGGCGTCAATGCCTCAAGCTCTTTGGAATAGGATTTGGACAGATAAAGGGAAAGCTTTGCGCAGGCCGGACCGATCAGCTCATACAAAACGCTGGAGGCCAGGATAATGGTCTGTAACGCGCTGCCCATCTCTCCCCCCAGGGTTCTTGCTCCCAGCGCCGCAAGACCTATGGCTACCCCCGCTTGGGGAATCAACGCCAGTCCAAGGAAATTGCGCACCTCTTTCTTTTTTTTCACCAGCAGGCACCCCAGAAAGGCGCCGGCGTATTTTCCCACGATCCGAACCAGGAAATAGAGCACGCCCACCACGATCAGGGGAACCGCTCCCACCGAGACGGAATTATCCACCAGGGCGTCCAGCTTGAAGGTCAGCCCGGAACGGACAAAAAACAACAGCAGAATAGGCGGGCTGAAATAGTTCAGCTGCTTGAACAGCTTGTCGTCCTCCGTAATGTTGATATAAACCATGCCCATGGACATACAGCCCAACAGGGGCGACACATCCAACAGGGCGCAGATTCCGCAGAAGGCAAACAGGGTAGCCACGGAGATAATCAGTCGATTGTCCGTGGAACGCTTCTTCGGCATCAACAGCTTCATCAGCCCTCCGAACAGGCCGCCCAGCAGGAGCACCCCGAAGTTCATCAGAATAGGCTCTATAATGCTCACAACGCTGAATTTCCCCGTCTTTGCCGCCAGCGCCACGGAAATGGCAATGCTGTATGCGATCAGTCCCACCACATCATCTAACGCCACCACCTGAAGCAGGGTATCCACAAAGTCCCCCTTTGCCCCGGTCTGCCGTATGGTCATCATCGTGGAGGCAGGCGCGGTAGCCGCTGCCAGCGCCGCAAGAACAATGGAAAATGTCAGATCCAGGCCCAGCAGAAAGAAGGTGGCGCAAAAAACCAGAACAGAGGCCAGAAGGGACTCCAGCACCGTGATAACCACCACCTTCAGACCATTTTTCTTCAACACGGAGATCCTAAAAAATTCCCCTGTGCTGAACGCTATGAATGCCAGCGCAATATCGGCGATAAAGTCCATCCCTTCTATAAGAGGAGCCGGCACTATCTTAAAGCAGTACGGCCCCAGCAGGATTCCCGCCAGTATGTATGCGGTAACATTGGGCAGACGCAGCTTTTTTGTGATGCGGGTCATGGCATAGCCGGAAAACAGCATAAAAGCCACAGAGATAATAATGGTGGCTACCGTGGACGAATCCTGCAGTTTCTCATAAAATGAATTCAGCATACCCTTTTTCTCCCGCAACATGAAAAGTAGATGTAAATTTCTTGCAAAATAATATATTACATGTTACACTATTCCTGTAATAAAGTAAAATTATGTTTTTTTAAATTTCAATAAAACTTTTTTATGGAGGAAACATGATAGATTCAAAATTTGAAACCCTTCTGGCAGTTACCGAACAGAAGAATTTTACCAGGGCGGCCGAGATTCTATCCCTGACCCAGCCCGCCGTAAGCCACCATATCAGCCAGCTGGAAAAGATTTATGGCGAGCAGCTTTTTGTGCGCAAAAAGGGCGGCCTGATGCTGACAAAGGAGGGAGAGATCATTGTAAAATATGCAAAGAGAATCAAATCCCTGGATTCCCAGATGCGGGCGGAGATCGCAGATGCGAAGCTGGACCTGAATAAGATCAGAGTGGGTGTGACCCATACCTCAGAGAGCAATCTGATGATCGAGGTCCTGGCAAGATACAGTAACGAAAATCCAAATATAAGCATTACAGTTATCACTGATACCATAAAAAATCTTTATACTATGTTGGAAAATTTTGAGATCGATATTGCCGTTGTGGAGGGGAAAAACACGAATCTGAATTTTAACGCCCTGATGCTGGATACTGATTATCTGGTCTGCGTCATGTCCAACACTAACTCCCTGGCCAAACGTTCCATGATTACTCTGGCAGAGCTGAAAAAAGAACGGCTGATCCTCCGCTCCTCTTCCTCCGCCACCCGAAAGCTTTTTGAAGCCACTCTGGAGAGTATTGATGAAAGCATCGACGGCTTTGACGTCACAATGGAGGTAGACAACATCGCTACCATCAAGGATCTGATCCGTAAGGAGCTGGGGGTATCCATTCTGCCGAAAAGCGCCTGCATGGACGAGCTGCGAAAGGGAAAGATCGCCGTCCTTCCCATCGAGAATCTCAGCATGATACGGGAGACAAACATCGTCTACCACAAAACCTTTTCCCATACGGATGTGCTTCAGCATATCACCAAGATTTATCAGGATACCGCCAAAAAGTACATCATCAGCCAGACCAACGGTTAGAGGAAACCTGTATCCCGCTTCTTTACGAGAATAGAAATCCCTTTCTCTCCGTACCGTCCAGAAGCCGCACCGCCTCCCGGTTCAGGACGGCCCGCCCGAAATCATGAATGTCGGACAGTCTCCGGGGAAACACCATGCCGCCTCCAAGCATCAGGGTACTGTGCTGGTCGGAGCCTGCAGTCAGGGGCAGATTATGCTTTTTCGCATACTCCAGGGCGCGGTCATTGTATTCCGGGTGCCGTTCCTCCTTTTTCAGGCTGGAATGACTGGCATTTATGCCCTCCACTGCATCCACATACTCAGGATAGGTGCAAATTTCTTTAATATACCAGGCTTCCCTGTAAGGGTGGGCCTGACTGACGATTCCGCCGCCCTCATGTACCAGCTGCAGCTGCTCCTCCACCGTGGCATCACGGATTTCCGGATGCTCCAGCAGCCACTGCTTATCCAGACCGTATACCAGAAATTCAGGTCCGCCGTAGCCGGATTCCCACCCGAAAAAGACCTGCAGCCCTATTTTATCTCCTTCTTCTTTTGCGTGCTCATACCCCAGGCAGAACTGCTCCACCCACCTGCTCCAGGGAAGGTCCCTGTCTACCGCCGTATTTCCGTACACAAAATGATCCGTGATAATGACGCCGGTATACCCCGCATTCTTATAGGCTCTGGCCATTTCCGCGCCGGTGTTGGAGGCGCAGGCGCTGGCCTCCGAGGTATGCATATGTGTCTCATACAAAAATCCGTCCATATCATTCCACTCCCTTTTCATCTGACCGCATTTCCCGCAGCACGCTTATCCCCAGCGGCAGCGACAGCAGGAAGGAACAGATGTCAGACCAGGTCTGACACATCTGCACTCCCAGCAGGCCGAAGAACACGGGCAGTATCCAGATCAGGGGAATAAAGAAAATGCCCTGTCTGGCTGCCGCCACAAGAGACGCCTTGGCTGCCTTGCCGATAGACTGAAGCATCATATTACACATGACGATCCAGGCGTTCAGCGGGAACACCAGACACTGCAGCCGCAGCGCCAGCGTGCCGATACGGATGACCTCCGCATCTTCCTTTCTGAACAGCGTCACCAGCGGCTCCGCGAACACTATGCCCGCCACGGACACCACCACCAGAAAAACCGCCGCATATTTCACGCAGAAGAAAAATGCCTGCCGCACCCTTGCATACCGCTTCGCTCCGTAATTCATGCCGCACACCGGCTGGAATCCCTGTCCGAAGCCGATCAGCGCGGAATTGGCAAACATGGAGATCCGTCCCACAATGGACAACGCGGCTATAGCTGCATCGCTGAAATCCCCGCCATATGCTCCGGCGGAATGATTCAGGCAGACCTGGGCCAGGCTGGCAAGCCCCTGCCTGCAGAGAGAAGGGATCCCGCCCCGGAACAATTCCTTATACAGTGTCCAGGAGGGCTTGAAATTGCGGAAGGAAATACGGATATTGCCTCCCTTCCTGCTCATGAGGAACAAAATCACAAAGCTCACCGCCTGACTCAGCACAGTAGCCAGCGCCGCTCCCGCCACTCCCATATTATATTTAAATATCAGCATAGGATCCAACACAATATTCAGCGCTGCTCCGGCGACGATTCCCACCATGGCATAGGAGGCGCTGCCCTGAAAGCGGAGCTGGTTGTTCAGCACCAGGGAGGACATCATAAAAGGACAGCCCATGAGAATAATCCGCAGATAGTCTTTGGTATAAGGCAGAATCGTGGGTGTGGAACCCAGGGCCTTTGCCAGCGGCGTCAAAAAGATAATTCCCAGAATTCCGGCAACGACGCCCGCAAAGAAAGCCGTGAAAAAGCCCACCGCCGCCATACGGTTGGACTCCTCAAACTCCCCGGCTCCCAGCTTCCGGGAGATATAATTCCCCGATCCGTGACCGAAGAAAAATCCGAAGGCCTGAATAAACGCCATCACGGAAAACACCACGCCTACCGCCGCCGTAGCCTGGGTATTCAGCTTTCCCACAAAAAGGGTATCCACCATATTGTAAAAGGAAGTCACCAGCATACTGATGATGGTGGGCACCGCCATCTGACAGACCAGATGAGGCACCGGTTCACTGAGCATGTACTCCACCTTTTCCTGCTGATTCATACTGCGCACATTCATACTGTCAAATCGTCCTTTCTTACCGACTTTCCTCTGACTTTCTTCAGTGTGAGCAGGCGCTTCCTTGCGCCGTAGAATTTCTTTGCGAAATGCCCTCTGAATTCCGCAGAGTCTGACGGCTTAGTGTGTATCTTCCACGCCGATCAACTCCCTGCACCGATTCAGGGCTGCATACAACTCCTGCTTCCGGGGCATGGCAAGATTACCGGGAACGGAACCCCCGTCGCCGCCTTCAGCGCTCCGTCCCTGGCCGCCTCCGAAAAAGGCTCCGAAGCCTTTCTCACTGATACGGCTGTACATATTCTCCACGGCTTCTCCCAATGTCCTTTTGCCGTCAAAGTCGTGGAGCTTCATGTTTTTAATCATATAGGACAGTGCCGTCAGCTGTTCCGAATCCACCAGCTGCTCCACATACCGCAGATCCACTTCCTCCCGGTTGATGGAAAAACCATCCAGGCCGTCCGTCCGCATCTTGATACGGTCATCCTTGGCAAAGGCTGCGTCCCGTCTGACTACCCGGTGAAAATCCGGTTTCCCTGCACTGACAGCGTCTCCCAGGGTATAGGGATAGCTCTCTGCTTCCTTTTTTGCAAACTCCGTGATCTCCACGGGCTGATATTTGTTCATCTGTACAATGCAGTCTGATTTATGGAAATAGGAACCGCAGCTTCCCGCCACCAATATAGTGGAAATGCCGTACTTTTCATACAGCTCCCGCACTCTGTCAATAAAGGGAATAATGGGTTCCACCTCCCGGCTCACCACCCGCTGCATCAGTTCATCCCGAATCATGAAGTTTGTGGCGCTGGTATCCTCGTCAATGAGAAATACGCCCGCTCCCGCCTCCATGGCCTCCACCGTGTTTGCCGCCTGAGAGGTACTGCCGCTGGCGTCCTCAGTGTAAAAGGCAGATGTATCCCTGCCGTTGGGCAGATTGCGGATAAACATGGAAATATCCGTCTTTTGAATGCTTCTGCCGTCCTCCGCCCGCAGCTTCATAGCCGTTTCATCCGTAATCACATATTCTCTGCCGTCTCCGGCGATATGATTGTACACTCCCAGCTCCAGTGCCTCCAGCAGGGTGGATTTACCGTGATAGCCGCCGCCCACGATCAGGGTCACCCCCTTTTTGATACCCATACCCGCCAGCTTTCCGTGATGGGGCAGCTCCAGGACCACCTCCATGGACGCCGGGCTTTTAAAGGCAATCGCATCTTTCATAGGCAGGGAAGAAACCCCCGATTTTCTGGGCAGGACGGCGCCGTTTGCCACAAATGCCACCAAATCCCGCTTCTTCAGTTCCTCTCGAATATACTGCTGGTCGTCCGCCAGGAACAGCACTTTTTCCAGGCCCTCCTTCGGACAGGTGGACGCCAGCAGGGTCTGCCTCACGCACAGGGGCAGGAAGTCAAATAAGATCTTACTCAGCTCTCCTGCGTTGATGGTGCGCCCGTTGGCGGGAAAGCCTATCTCCATGCGGACGGTCAGGTCACCGTTTGTCGTGTTCACAGTACAGGCGCTGCGCTCCAGTATCTCCTGTCCCGGATGACTGACGCCCAGAAGGCCGCTCTTGCCGGATCCCTTTGCCTTAAAGGAATAATCCTTGATTTTCACTGCCACCCGGCGCAGCAGGAAATCCTGAAACGCTATTTTTCTGACATTACTGTCATAACATTTCCCGTCAAAGCCCGCCACCTTTCCCGGCACAATAATACTGACCTTGGAGGGTGCAGCAAAGGGATCCCCCTGCACATGGTCTATGGACAATATGTATTGCTGAAACTGATATTTTCCTCTTGTGTCCTTGTACGCGGGATAGCCCTTATGGTCTATCTGCCGCAGCAGGGTCTGCAAATCCGCCGCTGTTTTCATATCTGTGATTCCGCCTTTCCTCTAGCTTAAGAACCTGAGCGGCATTTGACTGCCGCCGTTTTTATGTATATTCCACTTACTATTTTAATCCGTTTTGGAAATGTGTCAAGAAAGCAGCCTGCAGCTAATGCCGATCAGGTACATTCCCAAAATCAACCACGATTCCGGTAATACAGGTATCTTCATACATGGTTCCGGGATATACCTCCTCTATTACAAATTTAAAAGTCACTTCCTCTCCGTTCGCCACCCTGATATCACCCTGAGGTATGGTAAAATATTGAGGAGCTATGGTGTCCTCAAGCGCAAGGCGGGCGTAGGGCTGATCATACACATACATCATAAGAGTTTTTACCCTGCCGTTCTCCTGCCAGGTTTTATCATTTTTAGCGTAGCCGTTCACGATACAAAGCCGTGTATAATCTATATATCCATTGTCACCATAAGCGCCTGCCCTGAAAATGCGATCTCCATCGGACTCTATCAGGTCCTCGGCAAACACAGTCTGAGCATAGACGATATACTCCCCGATCCCGACGCCTTCTGCTCCCTCCGCCCATGCAAATTCTCTGTTCCCACGGATGGCGTTATCGGCACAGTAGCGGTCTGAAGCAGAAGCCAGCTCCGACGAGGCGGTTGCCTGATTCGCAAAGTCCCAGACATGGCACCACTTACTACAGCCAATTGACTGCCAGTCTACAAAACCGAAATTAGGCGCATCCGGCGCTTCCTCAAAGCTGTTGAACCTTTCGTCCTCCCAATCATCATATGTGCCGCCAAGCTCCCCATAAAAAAAGCTTCCGTGCTCCGGCGTCAGGAGCAATGGCTCTGAAGGCACATTGATCTGCGTTGCCACAGCAGCTTCCGCCCGCAATCCGGTAAACGCCGCACTAATATCATCAATGGTACCGGCGATCAATTCCAAAATGAAAGCCATGCATATGCTGATAAGCCGTATTCCCATGATTTTGACCATTTACCTTTCTTTTTCACTGTTAATATTATATTAGCATACTTTCCGATTTCGTCAATTGACTTAAAAAACGGAAGTTGTAATTCTACATGACCTAATGTAAAATGGAATGCAGCGTTTATCAGAACCTAAAAGGAGTACCATGACATGGCGTCTCATATCAAAAGCATGACCGAGGGAAGACCCGGCAGATTAATATTGACCTTTGCGCTGCCGCTGATGGCGGGCAATGTATTTCAGCAGCTGTATACCGTGGTGGATACCGCCGTGGTGGGGAAATATCTTGGCGTCAACGCCCTGGCGGCGCTGGGCGCCGCCGACTGGCTGAACTGGATGATGCTGGGAATTATCCAGGGCTTCACCCAGGGCTTTGCCATCCTCATGGCACAGGAATTCGGCGCGGGACATCAGACAAAGCTCCGAAAGGTTATCGGCAGCTCCGGTATTCTTTCGGCCGCCTTTGCCCTTTTCCTGATGGCTGCCGGGCAGCTGATTGCAAAGCCTGTCCTTCTCCTGCTGCAGACCCCGGAGGCTATCATGGGAGGCACTCTGCTGTATCTCCGCATTATGTTTCTGGGCATTCCCATCGTGATGGCTTACAACCTCTTTGCCTGCATCCTGCGCTCTCTGGGAGACGGACGGACGCCCCTGTATGCCATGGTGGCAGCGTCCCTGTCCAATATTGTCCTGGACCTGCTCTTTGTCATGGTCTTTGAATGGGGCATTGCAGGCGCTGCGGCCGCCACCCTGATTGCCCAGCTCATATCCGGGGGTTACTGCCTGTACCATATCTCCAAAATTGAAATCATGCGTTTTACAAGAGAAGATTTCCGGCCGGAGGGCAGACTGTGCGGGAAACTCTTAGGCCTGGGCTTCCCCATGGCTTTCCAGAACTGCATCATTGCCATCGGCGGCATGATCGTACAGTTTGTAGTCAACGGCTTCGGCGTCATCTTTATCGCCGGATTTACCGCCACCAACAAGCTTTACGGCCTGCTGGAAATTGCCGCCACCTCCTACGGCTACGCCATGATCACCTATGTGGGGCAGAATATGGGGGCAGGAAAAACAGAACGCATTCACAGGGGAATGCGTTCTGCCTTGATTCTGGCTCTTGTTACCTCCGTCTGCATCGGCTCCGCCATGCTGGCGCTGGGCAGACTGATTTTAAGCTGCTTTATCTCCGGTACGCCGGAGGAGGTGGAGCAGACCATGGAGATTGCCTACTTTTATCTGGTGATTATGAGCGTCTGTCTGCCTGTTTTATACATTCTCCATGTGGTTCGCTCCGCCATACAGGGCATGGGCAACACCCTGCTCCCCATGCTGTCCGGCATTGCGGAATTTGTCATGCGCACCTCCACGGCCTTGCTGCTGCCGTTGGCAGTGGGTGAAACCGGCATTTTTTTCGCGGAGATTGCGGCCTGGCTGGGAGCTGACGTCATACTGGTCATCAGTTACTTTGTGACTGTCAAAAAGCTTCCAGCAGCTTAAGGCAGCGGTATCTGGACAGATTGAAGGTGCGCGCTCCAAAGCCTTTCGTCCGGTTCTGCATTCTTTCCATCCAGTAATATCCGAAGGTATCCGCCTGCTTGCCGGTATACCCGCCATTGATTTCCAGACAGTATTCCACAGGCGTTTCCTCTGCCGTCCAAGCCTCCATGGCGTACCCCTGCTCCTTCATATAGGGCACCAGAACCGGCGCCGCATCAGCGCACAAGCTGATTAGATATCGATAGTCAGGATTTCCTCTTTCCCCTGCCTCAACAGCATTTTCCACATTCACTCTGGCAATGATATAATCCGGATGTGCAAAGGACAGAGCCAGATACAGCACCGTTACCACCGCCACACTGTAACGGAACAGGGGAAAACCGGCCTTAAAAACATTGATGAGCACGCCCACAAACAGCACCGCCAGCAAAGCCAGCGCCCACAGCACCAGCACCCGCAGAAAGGTCAGGTAATAGCTTCTGATATACAGTACCATGCGCATGGCGCTGGAGGCTATCATAACAAAGGTGCAAACTGACATAATTGTCAGAATCGTCTTCAAAACCTTACTTTCCTTAAAATAATACAGGCATACCAGCACAATCACAAGATTCAGAAAGCTCACCGCCAACAGCTGGAAAAATCCCTCTCTGGCATAGGAAGCATAGGTATAGCCCGCAGGCAGCTGCAGCCTGCCCAGAAACAGTCCCTCAATCTGAACGACAGAGAACACCAGATACAGCGCCGTCAACATACCGGTCACGGTAATCGCCGGTATGGGATCCCCTGTCCTTTTATCTTTTACCTCCTCCCGAATCCTCTTTCTGCACAACCGGGAGGTGAGGCAGTAGGACGCCAGGAACATAAATGTAATACGGAAAACCACATTCATGATATTACCTAAGCTGATATTCCCCAAGAAGCCGTCCGTCATCCGGCGGAACAGCACATCTGCGCTTGCCAGGAGCATCAGCACCACAAACACCAGTGGTACCCCCACCAGAAGTCCCAGTCCCACAGCCCAAATGCGTCTGTCACCTTTTTCCCTGCCGGATTTTCGATACAGGGCAGCGTCCTGAAAGGGCCTTGGCACCTCCCCAAAAGCCCCAAAGGCAAGACAAAAAATGCTGTGCAGGAATTTCCCCAAACCCCATTTCGAGGTGTCAAAATACTGTTTCAGCAGCAGACTCATCACCAGCAGAAAAATGCCCAGCTTGTTGAAAAAAATAATCCGGCCGTCATCTGTGCAAAAGGCGGAAACGCCCAGCAGAACCATTGCCGCCATGTAAAAGGCACTTCCTTTTTTTAAGGTAGTCCCCAGTTTTGCAAGCGATAAGTACAAAAACAAGAGGCTGCCTGCCACGAAAAAAGGGAATGTCACCCCCGATCCGTTCCGGTACATACAAAAGGCATAAAACACCGCATAGATAAGCGCCGCCGGGCCGAAAAAACCGAAATTATCCCTCAGGCGCTTTGTTTCCTCCGTCTCCTTTTCCGCTTCTTTTGCCGCCGCTTTTACTGCAGGCGTTCCCTGCCCGTCGATCACCTGCATCTGTATTTTATCTTTCTCATTTTCCGGCTTCACGCCCGTTTCCGGCTCCGCCCAGATATTTTGTTCTGTTCCTGCCATGTCCGGCACCTCCTTGCTTTCTTATTTGTTCCAGTCGTATTCCGATTCCATGCCCTCCGGTATATCAGTGACACTCCACATCTTCCACATACTCCAGAATATCTCCCGGCTGACAGTTCAGCGCCTTGCAGATCGCCTCCAGCGTGGAAAAACGTACCGCTCTGGCCTTGTTATTCTTTAAGATGGACAAATTGGCAAGAGTTATGTCTACCTCCGCCGCAAGGTCGGTGAGGCTCATTTTCCGCTTTGCCATCATTACATCCAGATTTACAACGATTCCCATGGCCCCTCCTATACCGTCCAATCCGTTTCTTCCTTGTATGCCACTGCCTGCTCAAACACAAAGCTCAGCACCTTGCTGAACAGTCCGGCAATCACAAATACCAGAATCACCACGCCCATGGCCGGCGTCATGTACACAATGCTTCTGACTACCGACATCAGGGCAATGAAAAAGCTCCAGTTACCCATTTTCTGCAGGCTTATCACATTTTCCCTGACAAAGCAGTTCTCCGCCAGCACCGTCCTGAAAATTTTCCGCAGCTCCCAGAGCAGCTTCTCCGCCGCAATGCCCAGCACAAAATAGATAATCACCGACTCCTCGTAATGCCTGATAAGATCCGGCAGCTGCTGTCCGATCCACCTGATGCTCCAGGGCAGGGAAACCGTCACCAAAATTCCGCCGTAAAACATGAAATCCAGAAGATATTTTGTTCCTTTGGTCCATATCGTATCGCGGTTCTCCGTTTTTTCGTGCTTTTCTGTTCTTTCGCATTTCCCTGTCTTTTCGTGCTTTTCTGCTTCCACGTCTTTTTTCATCATTCTCCTCCACTCTCAGGGCTTTGCCCTGCCTCAGCCGCTGCCCGAAACGAATGCTCTCTTATAAATCGCTTCATTTGCCCTCTTCCCGGATCTCAAAAATTCGCAGCCTGCGCGTTACGCGCTCTGTGCTTTGTACCGCCAATATAGCACCCGCGTAATCGAATGTCAATATATTTTTATTGATATTCAATAAATCTTAAGAAATTCATTCCACCGTTACGTCATTCCATGACCTGGCTCACTTCACAGACTTTCTCATCCAGACGTGGGGGCAGCCCTGCTCCTCTTCTATATCTCCGAATTCTGTAAACCCGGATTTTTTATAGAATCCGGCTGCCTGACATTGGGCGTGCAAAACAATGTCTTTTCCACCCTGCAGCCGTACATACCTTTCCGCTTCCTCCACCAATGCGGAGCCCACATTTTTGCCGCGGTATTTTTTCATGACCGCAAATCTTCCCAGAATATACCCGTCCCTCTCTTCATTCCGGAATACGCGGCAGGTTGCCGCGGGCGTTTCATCCTCATCAAACACCACAAAATGTACTGCCTCTTTGTCTGTTTCGTCAAACTCGTCCTGAAATCCCTGTTCCTCCACAAATACTGCCCTTCTGATCTCCATTGCACAATCCGGAAGGTTTTCATATACTGCTGTTCTCATTGAAAATAAATCCTCCGTTCTACGGTTTATTATGCTGATTTTATCATGCCGGATCCTGAACCGCAAGCGTCCGGGGGGAACTGCAATGCGGCTTGATATTCTTCACCGGAAAGCCGGGGGATACAGTCAAAGCGATGTTCCATCGCCTCGGCAGATGATGATTGAACGGAACAGGATAAAAGAAGATTAAGCAAAATTTAATGGAATTGCGGGTGTGTTTGTAATAAAATATCTATGTCGGACTATTCGCAATCGGAATTTTACAGAATGATTCGCCAGACTTTCAAAGCGTTGATGAGGTGGAGAAAATATGTATAAACATCACGAAGAATCCATTGAAAATATGAAAGAGTTTTTTAGAAATCAAGGAGCTATTGCCTTGATTCTTATAGGCTCTGTTGCGAAGGGAACGGAGCGGGAAGATTCTGACCTTGATTGTGCGGTTATTTTATCGCAAGAAGAATATGCCAAAAAAGAGAAAGATAATATAACAAGCGAGACCGTGGAGGGGCTATGCACATATGAAGGTGGGTATTTTGACGTAAAATATATGACAAAGGGATATCTTAAGAAGTTGTCTGAGAAAGGCAGTGAACCTGCGCGAAACACCTTCACAAAATCCAGAATACTATTCTGTAACGATACAGAGATTGAAGACCTACTACCACGGATTCCTGTGTTTCAGACAAGGGAAAAAGAGAAAAAAATGTTATCATTTTATTCGGATTTTTGGCTTAATTATTATTATTTTCTTAAATCCTGTCCGATTGATGGGTATATGAAAATGCATACTATAGCAGAAATAATATACAGCG
>JAMPFR010000004.1 GCA_023664365.1 Acetatifactor muris
CAGGGCCGCCATCACACTCAAGGGCGTACTCAGCATATTGGGCGTGTTCACCGCCGCCAGCTTCAGCCCGTCTATGGCAAGCTCCAGAATCAGGAACTGCCATATCAGGGGAATATTTGGGTCTTCCTGCAGCAGAATAAAGGAAAAGCTCTCCGGCACCCACTCCGTATGGTTCATCAGCAGCAGGAAGGTGGGCGTCATAAAAAAGGTAAATAACGTAATCAGCAGCCTTGTAAGCCGCAGATAGGTTCCCGTAACGGGCGGGAAATAATAGTCGTCCGCCTCCTCCACCACATCGAAAATGGTGGTGGGCAGTATCATGGCGGAGGGGGAATTGTCCACCAGAATGACGATATTTCCCTCCAGCACCTGGGCCGAAGCCGTATCCGGCCGCTCTGTGTACTTGAATTTCGGGAAAGGGTTATACCACCGCCTCTTATAAAGGCATTCCGCCAGGGACTCCTGATTCATAGTCAGGGAGTCCGCCTGAATATTCTCGATTTTTCTTTTTATATCCTGCAAAAAGCCCTGATCTACCCTGTCGTTCATATAGCAGAGCACAATATCCGTCTTGGAGCTTTTCCCCGCGTTCATCATTTCCATGCAAAGCTCGGGGCTGCGGATTCTGCGGCGAATCAGCGCTGTGTTGAACACAACGGTTTCCACAAACCCGTCCTTGGACCCCCGCAGGACCTTATCCTTCTCCGGCTCCTCCACCCCTCTGGCGGGATAGGTCCTGGAATCGATCAGCAGCGCCTTTTCATAGCCGTCTATCAGCAGCAGGAACATTCCCGACAGCAGGGAGTCAATCAGCCTGTCAAACCGCGCCTCAATGTCCACCTCCACATAGGGCATGAACTGTTTGGAAATGCCGTGCATGTCCTCCGGCATATCCTCCGCCTTCTGATCCATAAGATACTGCAGCAGCTTTTGAATCAAATCATCCTTGCAGAAGCCGTCCACAAGATACATGCAGGCTTCCTTTCCGCCGATGCTGACCACCCTGTAAATGATGTCAAAGTTTTTATCTGCCGCTAACACTTGATTCAGGTACTGCATATCCTTCTGCAGACACCCTGATATATATTCTCTCTCCAAAGTCAAAACTCCTTTTCCGGTATTTGACAGAATCCCTGTCAACCTTAGTATGCCGGAAAAGAAGCCGATTATTCTTACGTCGTGCTACGCCTATATGATGCTGCCTATATGATGCTGCCTATATGATGCTGCCTATGTGGTGCTGCCGAAGCCGCCGTTTCGCACACTCTCTGCGGCATCATCCGCGGTAATGCCGTACTCCAGAAAGATTCCCTGGGCAAAACCGCTGCCCTGAGCCACCTCCACTGTCTTTCCCTCGTTGGAGTCGTTTGTCAGCTTGATAAAAATATGACCTTCATTGTCGGAATCATAATAATCACTGTCAATGATCCCCACGGTATTGTTCAGCTGCAGACGATACTTGAAGCCCAGTCCGCTTCTGGGATAAATATGCAGCACCCAGCCTTCTTCCATTTTCACCCGGATTCCCGTAGGAATTTTTATAGTTGCTCCGGGCGGCAGGCTGAAGGAAAAGGGCGCACGAAAATCATAACCCGCGCTTCCCCTTGTTGCCCGCTCCGGCAGCATCAGGGATTCATACATATCCCGGATGTCTTCCTCCGTGTACTGTGAAAACTCTTCCCTTACAGAGCTTATGAAATTCTCCCTGCTCACCTTAAAAAACTGTGCGATCCTTTTCATTGTTTTTTCCTTTCAAATACTTAAAGCCGGCTTTCGGTTGACTTGGACAAATCAGCGAATACCGCCAGGGTCAGTACGGCAGCTTTCACGAACAGTCACAGGTGTTCTCCGGCTTGCGGGTCAGCTCATAGGAATCCGCGTAATCACTGCAGTGCAGCACCGGAATCAGCGGATCCGGCTGGGCAAGGGTCTTTTGAACGTCAATAACCCTCTGGTTGGCGCTTCCCTTCCAGAGCAGCTTCGCATCCTTTTCCTCCTCGTGGAACTCTCCGTCCACCAACACATCCACAAACCGCATCATCGGGTAATACAAAATGTTTTCCCAGGAATCTCCCGTATACAGCCAGACCGTCTTCTGCGGATATTTCTCCTTAATCTCCGCCATCAGCTCCCGCACTCCAATCCTGTTGGCCGGATGAAGTGGGTCGCCTCCGGAAAAGGTAATTCCCGAAATATAATTCTTCTCCAACTGCTCAAAAATCTCCGCCTTAGCGCTGTCATCAAAAATAAGCCCTCCGTCCGGATCCCAAGTGACGGGATTCTGACAGTTTTTGCAGCAATGGCTGCAGCCCGCAACCCAAAGCACCACCCGCAGCCCGTCGCCATTCTTCATATCATCTTTTGTTATATCATGATACCTCATACCATATATTATTCCTTCCGCTTATTCTTCCATGAAAAACCCTTCCGGAAAGGCTCACTCCACGGGAAGAACGCCTCTAAAGAGGCGTTCTTCCGTGTGCATAGGTTCCGCTTGGCGGAACCGTAGATTTTCTTAGCGGACGTACTTTGGCCGCTTAGAAAATCTTTGCACACTTTACATAGATTTCCTCTCCGCAATCTCCGCCATCTTGGCGTCATTCAGTCTGGTATCCCCATGCACCCGGGAATAAGACAGATAGCCGTTCATCCTGTCAATCTTTGTCAGATTCCGGCTGCCGCACTTGGGACATACATCCATCTCCAGCTCCTGGTGGCCGCAGTCATCACAGTATGCCAGGGACAGATTGACTCCCTCATAGAACCCCATATCCATAGCCCGGTGAATCAGCGTCTTGATTGCATCTATATTATAATCAATGGGATATTTCACATACTGTATCTTGCCCCCGTTGCAGAGATTCCAGAAACGATCCTCCTTGTCCTGCTTTTCGATAGGCGTAATATCCTCGGACACATGACAGTGAAAGCTGTTGCTGACGTACTCTCTGTCTGACACGCCCTCCACAATGCCGTACTTCTTGCGGAACTGCTTTACCTGCACACCGCAGAGATTCTCTGCCGGGGTTCCGTATATGGCATAAAGGTTGCCGTCCTCCTCCTTGAATTCGGTTACCTTTGTATTGATGTATTCCATAACCTCCAGTGCGAACGCACCGTCCTCCACCAGAGACTTTCCGTTATAAAGCTCCTGCAGCTCATTCAGGGCCGTAATGCCGAAGCTGGCGGTAGCCGACTTAAGCAGAGGCTTAATCTTATCGTGCAGTCCCAGATGCCCCCCGAGGAAACCGCCTTCGCAGTATGCCAGAGGATTGGTGGAGGCCCGCATCTCCCCCAGATAAGCATAGGTTCTGATATGCAGCTGGCGGATCAGGTTCAGATAGTAATCCAGCACCTCATAAAAGTCTCTGCTTTCCTTCCGCGCCTTTGCCAGGATCATGGGCAGATGCAGAGACACCGCACCGATATTAAAGCGCCCCACAAATACGGGCACATCCTTGTCATCCGCGGGATGCATACCGCCTCTCTCATACCAGGGAGACAAGAAGGCCCTGCAGCCCATGGGCGAAATAATCTTTCCGTACTGCTTGTATATGCTTGCCACATAACCTTTTCCGGTCAGGCTCAGCCAGTCGGGATACATGGTCTTGGCGGAACACTTTACCCCTGCCTCAAACACATCCTCCAGAGGCTTACCCGGCCCGTGGAGATTTTCGTCATACAGAAATACAATCTTGGGGAAAAGAACAGGCTTCTTGCAATCCTTTTTGCCCTGCCCCCGTCTTCTCACATTCAGCATGGTAATAGTAGCCAGCTTTGCAAATCTTCCGGTGCCCGTGCCTGCGGTAACGGTAATAAAGGGATAATCTCCCCGGCTGCTTCCCACGGTGTTAAACTTGTATTCCCAGCCCTGGAAGCCCTGCTCATACTCCCGCACCACATCTGCATAAGCTTCTGCCTCCGCAGTGTCCCTGTCAATTCCCAGACGGATATATTTGTCCACATATTTATCATAGGATTTCTCCGCATAGGGTTCCAGAATCAAATCCACGCTGGGTACGGTAAAGCCGCCGTACTGCTGGCTGGCAGCGCTTAAAACAATGTCGCCGATGACGTCAAAGGCCACATCCAGGGACTTAGGCTCGTTGTACCACACATTCCCCATCTCAAAGCCGCCCTCCAGTACATGCTGCACATCAAAAAGACAGCAGTTCATGGTATCCCTTCTGGCAGACATATCATGCACATAAATATAACCGTCCCGACAGGCCTGAATCTCCTCCGTAGTCAGGAAAAACTTCTGATACAGCTCCTTGTTCAGCTGGTTAAAAATCAGGCTGCGCTTGGTGGCTACCAGCGCAGAGTCCGTATTGGCATTCTCCTTGTCCCCGATATACATAATGGACTGGCTCTTCTTGTACACATCATCCAGCATACGCACAAAGTCCTGCTTATAGTTGCGGTAATCCCGATAGCTCTTTGCCACCACAGGCTTTACCCGCTCCAGGGCGCTCTCCACAATATTGTGCATAACGGGAATGGGGATCTCATCCACATCCATCTCGTCCACCTTTTCAATCACATACCGGCAGATATTGCTTTCTTCCTCACCGGTGAATTTCGTCAAAGCCCGGTATGCACTCTTTGCCACCGCATTGATGACCTTCTGCACATTAAAGCTTTCCCGGCTGCCATCCTTTTTGATGACATATACATCTCTTTTCGGCTTAAACGCCTCACCATAATCAATATTCTCAGTAGCTGCCTGGTCAAAATTGCTGCTCATTCCTTTATTTCCCTCCTCTGTTTCGGATCGCCTGTACCCCAGGCCATCAGACCGCCTTTCCTGCAGAGCATCAAACTGCCGCACCGCATGGCAGCTTCCGGCCGCCTTGTTCCGCAGTCTTTTGACTTTAAATTCCGTATACAAAATATAGGTTTTGCTTTCCTGTTGAACCCCTATATGTTGTGCCGCTATTTAACAGTATAAAAAGGAAATCCCCACTTGTCAAGAAACATGATAAAAAAATGTGTACAAAAAAGGCACCTGAATTTTAGAGATAAATTCAGATACCTGATTCAATCCTCTGCTTTTTCCCGGTCTGACAGCGGCAGGCCGGGCAATTCCGACGTCAGCTGCATGGTAGTCACAATGTCGGTAAGCCAGTTCCGGTACTGCTCCTTCACCCCGGCAGGGCCAATCACCACCGCTTCCCTGCCGATGCCCGCCAACCATCCGAAAAACTGGCCGCTCACCGCCACCTTTGCCCGAATGCGGAAAATTCTGTCCGTCATGGGCCGAATATCCGCGTCCCTGCCAAATCGATCCAACACCACGCCCACCAGCCGGTTGGGAAACTGCAGCGTCACCGTCTCCAAATCACCGCTGAACATGCCAAAGGTCTGGTTGGTATAAACCGCCGGGTCTATCTCCGAAAACTGCTCCATCCCTTCCCTGGCTTCCTTCAGCACCTTGACCTGGCCCATTTTGTCCACCCGGTAATGCTTCATGATGCCGTCCGACCTGTCATAGGCCGCCAGATAATAATTTTCTTCCTTCCAGATCAGCGCCCAGGGGCTGGCCTGTTTTCGACTCCCTGCCCGGGGCACAAGCTCCTTCTTCATATTCCAGTCCAGATACTGGAATTCAATCTGCCTGTTTCCCTGAATCGCCTTGTGAATCGTGTCAATACTGTAATAAATGCTCTCGTTCTCCGTCTTGATGCGGCCTGCCACATAGACCTGCCGCTGCAGCTTTCCGGCGTCATGCTTTCCCGCCATATGCTCCAGCTTTTTAATCAGGCTTCTGGACTTTCTGGTGGTAATAAACCGGGAGGACTGCACCGCGTCCACCAGCAGCTTCAGCTCCGCCAGTTCAAACTCCCGGCTTGCCATATAATAGCCGCCCCCAAGCCTGTTGTGCACCTGAATAATATCATAGCCGAAATCGCAAAGCTTCTCTATATCGTCATAAATGCTTTTCCGTTCCGAATGAATATCCTGAGATTCCAGATATGCAATGATTTCCGCTGTGCTCACCGGATGGTTCTCATCTGTATTTTCCGTCAGAAGCTTTATAATATATAAAAGCTTCAGCTTTTGCCCTGCCGATTTTGCCATATTAAAAAACCCCCGGAATTATGCCTCCTGCTTTTCCTCCGAAACCGCAGTCGCCTCATTCTTCCCGTTCTTTTTCTTTGCCATCGTGATGCCGATAAATATTGCCACTGCACACACCGCCGCAATAATCAGCATCAGCAGTCCGTAAGACAAAAACATTCTTCCGAATTCAATCAGTTTTCCCATAACTTAAGACCTCACTTCTTATCCTATTCTTTTATCCTATTCTCTTATCCTGTCTCTTCTTGCGCTTATACATAGGCCTGTTTCTGACACAATTACAGTATAACAAGCCTGTTCCTTTCCGTCAAGTGTACAAAGCTGAACTGTTACCCCAGCTTCCGGTGGCAAGGAACTGCTCCGCCTGCCGGAAGGCACGTTCCGTAATTTCCCTGTCATATCCCATCAGCTCCAGCAGCCTGATAGCGTTCCGGCCGGACGCCTTTCCTGTCTGCAGACGATAATTAAAGCTGATATCACCGTCCCGCACATCCTCCTCAAAGTGATAATTGTCAAACTCCTCCTGCAAAAGCTCCGTCAGCTCAATATCGTGGGTGGCTGCAAAGCAGAATATCCCACCCCCGGAGGGGGTTGCCCCGGAGAGGGTTGCCCCACAGGGGCTTGGCTGCCCCAAAGACTTTAAAATCTGGGTAGACGCCGCAATCCGCTCCACCGTATTGGTTCCCCGCAGCACCTCATCCACCACACACAAAACAGGCCCCTCTCCTGATGCTGCCGCATCCAGGATCCGCTTAAGGGCCTTGATCTCCACAATGTAATAGCTCTCTCCTCCCGCCAGGTCATCCCGCAGGGCCATGGAAGTATAAACCCGGAAAAGGGGAGCCCGATAACCCTCCGCCGCACAGGTATTTATGGTCTGAGCCAGTATGGCATTGAGCGCCACTGTCTTTAAAAAGGTAGATTTACCGGAGGCGTTGGAACCGGTGAGCAGCACTCCCCGCACAGCGGAAATACTGTTTTTAACAGGCTGTTCCAGCAATGGATGATACCCTTCCTCCAACGTCACTCCACAGTCCTCCCCAAATTCAGGGCGGCACCAGCCGTTTTGCAGAGACTCTCTGAATATCCATACGGAAACGGCAGTCTCCAGATACCCCACCGTGCGAATCAGCGCGTCCACATCCTCCACATGCTCCCGCAGAACCCGGAGCATCCGGTTAAACTTAATCAGATCTACATGAAAAATCATACGGATATAGTCCATGAAGATCCCGATAATATCGCCGGAAGCATTTCCGCCCCTGGCGGAACCGGAATTCATGACCCAAAAGCTGTTCCGCCTCATGGACTGAAGCTTCTTTTTATGAATCTGAATCTGTTCCAGCTCCTCCCGGCATTCCGACAATCCTGTTTTCTCCAGTTCATCACAGACGCCCAGCAGGCGTATCACATAGGCAAAGCTGATAATGTAGGGCTCAATGGCGCCTTTCTCTTTAAAGTAAGAAGCAATATTATAACAAATCAGCAGGATAATTCCGGTAAGCCCCAGCGGAAACTGAATCCAACACAGGGCAAACAGCGGCAGAAAAAGCAAATCCTGCAGCAGGTGCTTCCTGTTGTTCCGCTCTCCCAGGTAATCCAGATTGTCAATATAGTCATAGAGGGAATATTTCCCCGTATATCCAAGCCTGTTCATGCAGAACTGGAACCGCACCCGTTCCTCCGGATGCCCGCCGAAAAAGCCCACCTTTCTTTCAAAGCGCTCCAGTTCTTCCCTGTCCCGGCTCAAGGAGCGCAGCCTGTAATACAGATATTCCTCCCCTGTGGCGGAAAGAGTATAGTTCATCCGCTTGAAGATTTCATCCATCCCCAAATCATTCCAGGTAATGTCGTCAATCTGCCCATCCTCCGGATGCCGTCTGTAAAAGCTGTCTATTTTTTCAAAACGTTCCGCGGCATACTTCTTGTCCGCAAGCTTTAAATAATCTTCCCGCAGCCGGTTCGAAAAGTTCTTTTTCTCTTTTTGGGCGCGGCAGCCCTCCAAGACAAATATCACAATCACAAACGCCCCCAGGGCCGCCGCCAGCAAAACATACTCCATCCAAACCCTCCACGCCGTCAAAAAAAGCGGATGACGTCACTATTCAATAAACTTAACTCCCTTTTCGGAAAAGTGCTCCTGGAATTTTGGGAAGAATCGCTGCGCGATTCTTCTGTGTGAGAAAAGTCTGCAAAGCAGACTTAGAGTTTCTCCGCGAAACAGCCTTTGCTGTAAGCGGCTAGAAACTCTTCTCACACTAGGCGACCAGGAAGAACTTCACCAGGAAAATCGCCGACAGCACATAGGTCAGCACCGAAACCTCCTTTGCCTTGCCTGTAAACAGCTTGATAACCGTATAGGAAATCAGGCCGATACCAATGGCGTGTCCGATGGAACCGGACACCGGCATGGCAATCAGCATCAGAGCTGTGGGCACAGACTGACATATATCGCTGAAATTAATGTTTTTCAATCCTGTAATCATCAGTACGCCCACATAAATCAAAGCGGCTGAGGTGGCTGCCGGGGGAATCACCGCCGCCACGGGAGCCAGGAATATGCAGGCCAGAAATACAATGCCCGTAGTCAGCGCCGTCAGGCCCGTCCGTCCGCCCGCTTCCACACCGGAGGCAGACTCCACAAAGGTGGTTACCGTAGAAGTGCCGGTTGCGGAACCAACCACCGTACCCACCGCGTCCGCCAGCAGGGCTTCTTTCATCCGGGGCATTTTCCCGTCCTTGTCCAGCATACCTGCGCGGCTTGCTGTGCCCACCAGGGTTCCGATGGTGTCAAACATGTCGATAATGCAGAAGGTAACAATCAGCGTAATTACAGTGAACCAGCCAATCTGGGCAAACCCGCTGAAATTGAACTTAAACAGAGTGGTCTCCGCCATGTCCTTAAAAGGCGGCAGGAAAGATGCACCCGCCAGATTTGCAAAAGGATTGGTATGCAGGAAAATAGCCTGCCCCGCCCAGTTGATAACGCTGGCCGCCAGCATTCCCAATATAACCGCAGCCTTAATGCCCTTCTGGGAAAGGATGATAATAACAAACAGACCGATAAACATGGTTACAACGGTCAGAACCATTGCCGCGTAGCTGTCGCCCATGTTTGTCTTTGCGATGCCGGGGGTCAGCGCGCCGAAGAAATCCCGCATGACATAAAAGGAGCTGGCAGGGCCTACGCCTGCGTTGGAACCAAGGCCGATATTCAGAAGCATCATGCCGATGGCAGGCGCAATCCCCAGCCGGACTCCCAGGGGAATGGCGTCTACTATTTTCTCCCGCACATTGAGCACGGAAAGCACCAGAAAGATCAGGCCTTCCACCAGGATGATACAAAGGGCCGCCTGGAAGGATTCCAGATAGGTCAGGCCCGTCAGACCCATAATGTTTGCCACCACCACTGCAAAAAAGCTGTTCAGCCCCATGCCCGGCGCCATGGCAAAGGGCTTGTTTGCCACAAAAGCCATGACAAACATACCCACTGCCGAAGCGATACAGGTAGCCAGGAAGACGCCGTTCCACAGGCTTGTCCCCCGCTCTCCGAAGCCAACCAGCAGATTGGGGTTCAGGGCAATGATGTAGGCCATTGTCATGAACGTAGTCAGCCCGGCGATAATTTCCGTCCTGACCGTGGTTTTGTTTTCCTTCAGTTTAAAAACTTTTTCCAGCATTACTTGATCTCCTCCTTTTCATTCAGGCATATAGAATGCGCTTTGCAATTCTGTCGCATTTTGCATAAATGTCCTCCACGCTCTCCCCTATGTTAAACTCGCCGTTCCGGTACAGAATCCTGCCGTTTATCATAGTCATGAGCACATTGGACTTACTGCCGCTGTACACCAGGTTTTTGGGAATATTGTGAATCGGCTGCATATTGGGCTGATGCAGATCCAGCAGAATCAAATCCGCCAGCTTTCCTTTTGCCAGCACATCCGCCTTTGCCAGCCGCATGGCCTTTGCGCCGTTTACCGTAGCCATCCTCAGCACCTTCATGGCGTCCAGGCTGGCGGCGTCCTCCTCCCGCAGCTTGCTCAAGCCCGTTACCAGGAACATTTCCCGGAACATGTCCAGACAGTTATTGCTGGCAGGCCCGTCCGTGCCGATGGCCACAGGAATCTTTCTCTTTTCAAACTCCGCCACCGGCGCAATCCCGCTGGCAAGCTTCATATTGGAAGCCGGATTGGTGACTGCGAACAGCCTGCGCCTGCGGAACAGCTCCATATCCTCCTCCGTCATGTGAACACAGTGATACGCGCCGCCTCCATACTCGAAAATCCCCATGGTATCCAGAAACATGGCAGGCGTCATGCCGTACCTTTCCTTACACTCCTCCACTTCCCCTTTTGTCTCCGCCAGGTGGGTGTAAACAGGGGCATGATACCTGTGGGCAAGCTGGGATATTCGATAAATCAGCTCCTTGGAGCAGGTATATTCCGCGTGGAAGCCCAGCTGGTAGCTGATCAGCGGATTTGCCTTATTCCATTTCAGGTATTCCGCCTCCATCTGTTCCACAGAGGAACTGAAATTGTTCAGGCCGCTGGTAAGCACACAGCGCATTCCCATGTCTATGCATGCCTCTGCCGCCGCCCCCGGATTCAGGTACATCTCAAAAACAGATGTAATACCGGAGGTAAGATACTCCAGGATGGCCAGCCGGGTCAGATGATAGATATCCTCCTCCGTCAGCTTTGCCTCCATGGGAAATACTTTCTCATTCAGCCACTGCTTAAGCGGCACATCATCCGCATAGGAACGCAGAAAGGTCATGGCGGAATGAGTATGGGCATCCTTAAACCCCGGCATCAGCAGATTGTCCCTACAGTCCACCTCCACATCCCAAGTGATCCTGGGCACATCTACGTTCCATTCGTTCTGCAGCTCTTCCCGGTCGGCAACGTAGGCAATTTTGTCATTTTTGACCCATACCTCACCGGAAAAAACCGGCCGGTTCTTCTCCATAGTCAAAATCCTTGCATTGTAAAGCCTGATGTTCACCTGATTGATTCACCTCCAAATCCGAAGGGCAGGATTTCCTCCAGCCGATACTCCTGAAAATCTTCCACGCTCTTTGCCACAATTATTTTAAAATCGTCTCTGCAGAACTCCCGCATTACCTGCCTGCAGATACCGCAGGGATAAGCGTAATCCACAGGCTCCTTCCCTTCCATGCCGCCTGCAACGGCAATGGCGAGAAACCCTCTTTTCCCCTGGCTCACCGCCCGGAAAAAGGCCGTCCGCTCCGCGCAGTTTGTGGCGCCGTAGGAGGCGTTTTCAATGTTGCAGCCGGAGAAAATTTCTCCCTCCTGCGTCAGAAGCGCCGCCCCCACAGCATAGTGGGAATAAGGCACATATGCGTTTTCCCTGGCCTCCAGGGCAGCCTGTACCAGCGCCGCCACATCCGTTTTACTCTCCATATCCCTCTCCTGTTTCATAAGCCTGTTCATTCCGTTTACACTTTAAACCTTCGCACGGACTCCGTCACCAGCTTCTTGAAATTGGGCGCCGCCGCGTCCGCTGCCGCCTGCACCTCCTCATGGCTTAAGGGCTCAGCCGTCATCCCCGCCGCAAGATTGCAGATACAGGAAATACCGCATATTTTCATGCCCATGTGATTTGCCGCAATGGCCTCCACCACGGTGCTCATGCCCACTGCGTCGCAGCCTAAGGTCCGCAGCAGGCGAATCTCCGCGGGGGACTCGAAGGAAGGCCCGGTCAACTGGGCGTAAACCCCTTCCTGAAGGAAAATACCGTTTTCTCCGGCCGTGCTGCGGATAATCTGCTGCAGTTCCCTGTCATACACCGCACTCATATCGGGAAATCTCACTCCCAGCTCGTCCACATTCGGCCCAATCAGCGGATTGGGTGCAAAGACGGAAATCTGATCCTTAATCAGCATCAAATCCCCTGCATGGAAGGAGGTATTTACCCCTCCCGCCGCATTGGTAAGGAACAGTATCCGTGCCCCCATCAGCTTCATCAGCCTTGTGGGCAGCACCACATCGCTGACAGGATAGCCCTCATAAAAGTGTACCCGGCCCTTCATGCAGACCACGGGAGTCTCATCCACATACCCGAAAATAAATTTTCCTGCATGTCCCGGCACCGTTGACACAGGGAAGCCGTCTATCTCACCATAGGGCAGTTCATATTCCACTCGTATGCTCTCCGCATAATCTCCCAGCCCTGACCCCAGTACAATAGCGACATCCGGCACAAAGTCCGTCTTCTTTCGCACACAGTCATAGCACCGTAAAAGCTTTTCGTACACTTCACCCATCTGCAGCACCCCCCGTATTTTTCAATATCACCTCATCCGGCTGCTCTGTACAGCATTTCAGAGTCTGCACAGACAAACCGCTCTATATTTCATTATACAGAAATCATCAGAAAAAGCAATGGCGGCAGACTGCAGAATTTCTCTACAGCTGCCACCTTTCCCATTCCACCTTATTTTCCAACATCTCCACAATGCGCTGCAGTCCCTCACGATCTGCCTCTGAAAACCTGCCCATTACAGGACTGTCCAGATCCAGGACACCAATCACCTGTTCTCCGTGATGCATGGGCAGAACCAGCTCTGCACTGGAATTGCCGTCACAGGCGATATGCCCCGGAAACCGATGGACATCCTCCACCAGGACGGCTCTGTCCTCCGCTGCAGCAGTGCCGCAGACGCCCCGTCCCAGAGGAATCCGGATACACGCAGTTTTCCCCTGAAAGGGCCCCAGCATCAAAGAACCCTTTTCCATCAGGTAAAAACCCGCCCAATTCAAATCCTCCATAGTTTCAAAAAGCAGCGCCGCCGTGTTGGCAAGCGCCGGAAGGGGATGAAGCTCCCCCTCCAGCAGACTGCCGCACTGTTTTTCCAGCATATTGTAATCCATAAATCCTCCTGTACTTCCGATATTGCCGGTATTCTATATGATGATACACACCATGCCGCCGTTACTGTCGTTTACTATCTTCTGCATGGTATCCTGCAGCTTTATCTGGCTCTCTTCTCCGATAACGGCAACCTTGGCCGTAATGCCGTCGTTCACCAGCTGCTCCACCGTCTTGCCGAATATATTCGTACCCCAGATGCCGTTCTGGGCATCCGTCTGGTTGATGAAGGAAATCAGATCCTCCGCCTGCTCCTGAGTGCCCACTATGGGAGCAATCTCCGTCTCGATATTGGCGCGGATCATGTGGATGGAGGGGCTGGACGCCTTGATTTTCACTCCGAATTTATTGCCGTGCTTAATCAGCTCCGGCCGCTCCAGCACAATCTCGTCTTTGTCCGGCGTGACGACGCCGTATCCCTTAATGCGGACCATATTCACCGCGTCAAGCACCTTGTTGTATTCATGTCTCATGGCGGCAAAGCTTTTCAGCTTGCTGATGAGCTGGTATTCGTCGGCAATGCTCTCCCCTACCATCTCAGTCAGCATCTCATAATAATAGGAATCCGCCACGTCCAACGTGATCCTGATACATCCGTCCGAAAGAGAAACTGTGTCCGTCTTGCAGCGCCTTATGTACTCGCTCTCCAGATTGACCGGCTTTTCCAGCGCATCCCGGATAACTGAATAGTCCTTCATGAGAAGCTTTACCTTTTCAATCAGATCCTGCTTCATCCGGTTGTCGTCCGCCAGCATCTCCACCCACTTGGGCATATAAAACTCTATGGCCGAAACAGGAAATTCATAAAGCACATTTTCCAGGATCATGTGGATATCGTCCTTTTTCAGCTGTTCACAGTTCACAGCCATAGCCGACACACCGTACTTCTCACCAAGCTCCGCCACAGTATTCCGCGCATCCTCAGAATATGGCTTCTGGCTGTTCACCAGCACCAAAAAAGGCTTGCGCAGCTTCTTCAGCGCCAGTATGGTCCGTTCCTCCGCCTCCAGATAATTTGCTCTGGGTATCTCCCCGAAGCTGCCGTCCGTGGTGATGACAAGCCCGATGGTGGAATGGTCGTTCATCACCTTGTCGGTACCCACCTCCGCCGCCTGGGTAAAAGGTATCTCATAGTCGAACCAGGGTGTTTTCACCATCCGTTCCGCATCTTCCTCCATGTGGCCCGCCGCGCCCTCCACCATGTATCCCACGCAGTCGATGAGCCTCACCGATACGGTAATATCGTCATTTAACTGTACCTGCGCCGCCTCATTGGGAATAAACTTGGGCTCCGTGGTGGTAATGGTCTTTCCTCCTGCGCTCTGGGGCAGTTCATCCTGGGCGCGCTCCCGCGCATGTTCATCCTCCATGTTAGGGAGTACCATTTCCTCCATAAACCGCTTGATGAAGGTGGACTTTCCGGTGCGCACCGGACCCAACACCCCTATGTAGATTTCTCCTCCCGTGCGTTGCTGTATATCATGATACAAGTCGTATGTAGTCGATACATGTTCCATAGCAAAGCCTCCTGTCATATCCTATAACAGGATATGCGGCAGCCGGGGGGCATATGCAAAGAGAGCATCATTATTTTATGGCGCTTCCCCTTATAGGGCACGCTAAACACGCCTGCTTTGTACTGCTGCGTCGCACCCAGGCGCAGGCAGATCCGCCTGGGAATACCTGTCAATGCAGCACCTGATCCAGCATTTCCATCAGGACGGTAATATCAATGGGCTTTGCAATATGCCCGTCCATGCCGCTCTTTAAGGCTTCCTGCTTATCCTCTTCAAAGGCGTTGGCCGTCATCGCCAGAATGGGAATGGCCGAAAGCTTTTCATCCGCCAGCCGGCGGATTGCCTTTGTGGCCTCATAGCCGTTCATCTCCGGCATCTGCACGTCCATCAGAATCACCTGGTAATGTCCGGGATTTGAGCCTGCCAGCATATCTACCGCAATCCGGCCGTTGGAGGCAACATCCACGGAAAAACCTGCTTCCTCCAGAATAGCCACTGCAATCTCCTGATTCAGTTCATTATCCTCCGCCAGAAGAATGCGCCCTGTGCGAAGCGGCTCTTTAGACGCCTCCTCGGCCTTCTGTATTTTAGCGTCCGTATCCACAATGGAATACAGACAGCCCCGCAGCTCCGAGAAAAACAGCGGTTTGCTGCAGAACGCCGTGACTCCCGCCTCTCTGGCCTCTTCCTCAATATCCGTCCAGTCGTAAGCCGTCAGTACAATGATCGGAACATCCTTTCCCGACTCCTGCCGGATTCTGCGGGCCACCTCAACGCCGTTCATATCGGGCAGCAGCCAGTCGATAATATGCACACAATAAGGATCGTTCCGGGACAAAGCCTGCCGGGTACGCAGCACCGCCTCTTTCCCGGACAACGTCCACTCCGCCCGCAGACCAATCTGCTGCAGCATACCGGAAACATTGTCGCAGGTGTTGAAATCATCGTCCACCACCAGGGCCCGCAGACCCGTCAGCTCCGGAATGGCCTGAGGCGCCCTCTTCTCATCGTTTAACCGCAGGGGCAGGCAGACCACGCATTCCGTGCCCACTCCCTGTTTACTGGTCACCTCAATGGTGCCGTTCATCATATCCACAATATTTTTGGTAATTGCCATTCCAAGTCCTGTCCCCTGGATACCGCTGATAGTGGAATTCTGCTCCCTCTCAAAGGGTTCAAAGATATGGGCCGCAAACTCTTCGCTCATACCGATACCCGTGTCTTTGATTCGGAACTCATAAATCGCATAGCCTGCGGAGGTTCCCGGCTTTTCGATCACCTTCATGCTGACCATACCGCCTGCGCCGGTATATTTTACCGCATTGCTCAGCAGGTTCAGAAGAACCTGGTTCAGGCGCAGCCGATCGCAGTAAATTTCCTCGTTTCGGATGTCTACGGCGTCCATATACAAATCCAGCTGCTTTGAGTGAATATCCGCCTGAATAATATTCTTCAGCTCATGCATGATGTCGGGAAGGCTGCAGGCATCCTCCTCCAGATGTATCTTCCCGCTCTCAATATGGCTCATGTCCAACACATCATTAATCAGACTCAGCAAATGATTGCCGGAGGTCATAATCTTCTTGAGATACTCCTGCACATGCTCTCTGCTGTCAATATGGGTCAGCGCCAGAGAGGTAAATCCGATAATGGCATTCATGGGTGTGCGGATATCATGAGACATATTGGAGAGGAAGGTACTCTTTGCCTTATTTGCACGGTTTGCCTGGGAAAGAGCATTCTCCAGCAGTGTCTTCTGCTCCCGCTCGCTGCGGGTCTCCTCGTCCACACTGCGGAAGCCCAGCACAACCCCCCGGCTCTTGCTCCACTCTCCGGCCCGCACCGCCTTCATCTGAAAATAGCGCAGTTCATCGCAGCAGGTCATCCGGTAATTGAGATGGAAAACGGATTTCTCCAAAAGCTGCTTCTCCATCTGTTCCCGGGAAAGAGCCCGCCGCACCTCCTCCTTGTCCTGTTCATACACTCCTGCTTCTATGTAACGCTCCATGGCTTCTTCAAAGGAAAATACCCCGTTGAAAATGGAACCCAGAACATTCTTCCTGCACTCTCCGATTCGAAGCGCCCTTGCCTCTCCCGTATCCAGATCCACAACGCACACAAGATTATAGTCGATGCTGAGAGCGTGAATCAGCTCCATCTGCTTTCGCTCTTCCCGCCGCCTGTCTTCCTCCTCCTGCAGCTTCTGGGCAGTGCGATCCAGCAGGAAACGCTGGTAGTAAAGTTCGCCGTTTTCCTCCACCAGCTTGATGCTGCCCAGCACATAGACAAGCTCACCGTCTTTGTGGAGCACGCGATATTCCACGCTGACACTGTCTCCCGGATTTTTTATAGCCTGAATGTTCTTCCTCAGCCTGGGCTTATCCTCGTCCAGCACCGAAGCGGCAATCAGGGAAAAGCCGTCCCTTGCCATCTCTTCCATGGATTCGTAGCCCAAAATGCGTAACGCTGCCTGGTTAATGCTGATGAGCCGGGTACCGTCCAGGGTATGGCATATCATGCCGCAGTCCATAGTGGTAAACAGCATTTCCAGAGTCTGATTCTTCTTCAGCAGCTCCCGGGCATACCTGTGCTCATTCGTCACATCGATTCCCACGCCCACGGTTCCCATGACGCTGCCATCCAGATCGTACAGCGGAGATTTGTAGGTAGTCAGTTCCCGTTTGCCCTCTCCGGTCTGTATAATTTCCTCGGCGACACAGGTCTGCCTGCTCTCCATTACAATCCGCTCTGACTCGATACAGGCAGGGTCATCCTGCTCCACATCCCATATGTATGCGTGTCCCCGCCCCTGAACCTGCTCTTTTGTCTTATTGACCGTCTTACAGAAGCTGTCGTTTATCTTCTCGTGTATACCGTTTTTATCCTTATACCAGATCAAATCCGGGGTACTGTTAATGGTGCTTTCCAGATACTGGCTGGTCTGCCAGAAATCCTTCTGCATTTTGCAGGACTTCTGCCAGCGCAGGAATCGAAACCGCAGCTCCGCCTCCGTCATGGGCAGCGTCCATACGTCCGAAACTGCAGACAGGCTGTCCTCAAACTCCGCAAACTGCTCCCGCTCCGCCAGCAGGATAAGCTCCGCCTCCGGCTTTTTCCATCGGATCAGATCCTGCACTGTTTTCGCCCCGTCCATTCCCCGCAAATCCGCCAGAATCACGTCGGCCTCCGCCGCCGGGGCCTCCTGTGGTCTTTCACTTTCCGCAAATTCATGGACAAAGGCATCCATGGGAGGCATATCTCTGATTGTGTCAAACATCTGCCTCTGATTCCCTGTAATATAAAAACGCACATAGCAATGATACATAACTTATCCTCCTGATTCAGAACTGATTCTGTAAAACTAGGAATAGTTATATTTTAACAATAATGCAAATCGATGTCAATGCTGCCGAATATTGTCAGTAAAGCTTTATTTTTGCAGCCACCTTTCCACATCTACAGGCAAAATGTCATCCGTATAGATTCCGCTGACCCCCTGTTCCAGTCTCTGACGGGCCTCCTCCGCTTCATCTACCGTATGAACGTACACCTTTATGCCGCTGTTTTCCAGTTCCTCCTGATATTGGCTGTTCCACCAGGCGGAAGGCATGACCAGTACCGGAAGTTCCTTCTCCGCCATGAAATCAATGATTTCTTCCTTCCCGGGATACCCGATATAATATAATGTCCATATCAGATTTTTGAAAGGATAAACCGCCATCACTTCATCATACATTTCCTTGTAATAAATCTGTACAATCACTCTTTTAAGTACGTCCTCATACCCGTTTTCCAGAGCGGTATCCGCCAAAAGCCGAAACTGCGGCCCCACATCCGGCGAATACTTTGTATCCGTCACCAGCCAGATATCAGGATATCTTTGCATGATTGCAAACCAGTCCTCCAACGTCAGAGGTGTATACATTCCATAAATAGGGGCGTCCAGAAATTCCTGCGCCGTAACCGGCCACTGCTCCTCATCCGTCCAGCCGAAAGCCTCCTCCTGCCCCAGGCCGGAAGTCCAGTCATGCCGCAAAACCATAATATTATCGGATGTGATCTGAATATCCGCCTCAAATACCCGCTGCCCCCGCTCATAATTATACAGAAATGCCTCTTTGGAGTTTGTCAGCGACTCTCCCTCCCGAGTCCGCCCCAACGCATGGCAAATGACCGGGTATCTTTCATGCCAGGGGCCTTTATGTCCCGTCTGCAGGGAGTACATGAGCACTGCTGCGACCAGATAAGCTCCCACAATTCCACAAGCAACCCTTTTCATACTTGACCTCATTCCTCCGAAACAGCCGCCCCTTCAAATATCGGCTTCTGATATTTCCTGACACACAGTTGATTATACTGCAGCATCCTGTACTGATAAATCAGTTCTGTATCCCATAGGTCAGCAATGTCCAGCAGATTTCCTTCTCTGTCCAGGCATCCCTTTTGTGTCAATACAGGCCAGGTCGCGTGCAGCCCCATCAGAAACTGATAATAAGGCGGCAATTCCAGACCGGCACACTCCATCAGTACCGCAGGAATATAATTGGCGCTCATGTCCCCGTATTCTTTCCAATCCACCTCATAATTGGCCCAGATAACATACGGCACAATATATTTCCGCAAATTCTGCTCCTTCTCGGACAGATCCTGACCTGCAAAAACAGTATCGTAAAAGGCTTCCGACAGCCATGGCTGATGGTCTCCGAACATACATAGGATCACCGGCTCTTCCACCTGTTCAAAATACATCACAAAATCCCGAAAGGCTTCATCCGTTATCCGGATCAGATTTATATAACTCTGTACCTCCGTCACACTTCCCATCTCTTCCGCCGACGTCTCTCCTATCTGAACCAGACCGATATCCATAGGCGTCTTATTGCTATATCCTCCATGGTTCTGTATGGTTACATCAAACAGAAAAAAAGGGGCGCTTCGGTCCCGCTCTTCATATCTTCTGATAATTTCATTGAAATTACAGGCGTCGGAGATATAGGAGCCCACATATTCATAAGGAACCCCCCATGCACCCTGATGAATATAATCGTCAAAGCCAAAATATCCGTATACTTTACCTCTGCTCCATCCTGCAGTACCGCTGGGATGCATTGCCATGGACGTATATCCCTGATTCTCCAGCACCTTCGCCAGGGATGCCATATCATGCGACACCTGATTCTGATAGGGAACCACCCCGGGGGCAAGCAGCGCCAGCGAATCACCTGTCAGCGCCTCAAACTCCGTGTTAGCCGTAAGGCCGCCCAGAATAGATACATAGAGATTCCCATGCAGCGTATTTTCTGTCAGACTTTCCGTAAACGGCATATACGGCTCTGTGGTTTCCAGCGTTCCAAGCACACGCAGGTCGCTCCACGCTTCATTCATTATCATAATAATAGCGGGGCTTTTCCCGGCATTCAAGGCAGAATCGGAGGCCTCATACTGCTCCGCCGCATTTCGGGCAATGACCTGCACTGCCTCTTCGGAATAATTATCAGGCACATCCAATCGGCTGTCTTTTACCAGCAGAAAATAGCTCAGACAGGCCCCGTTCATATTCCTTGTATCCCCAATGCTCCAGTAATTTATAATAAATTCCTTTCCCAAGGGGTTCGGAACATGCATCACCGTATAGTACCAGCCCCCGATAAAAAGCGCTGCGGCCACAGATACACCTACATGCACCCATTTGTGCATTCGAATTCGTATCCGTGAGCCCAGCACAATAAAAAACAGAAAATAAATCACAGAATAGATCGCTTCCGGAGACAGTCCGTAATCGTAGTTCTTCATGACTGTCACAGCCGTACCCACTGCCCTCAAATCACTGGGCAGCAGAAAATCTCCCCGGAATTTCCATAAATAATATTCTATCAGAAACAATATCAGGAAGAAGCCGCTCCCCGCCCCTAAAGCGGCCCCGCTGCTCTGTGTAAAAATAAAAACCAGCAGATAGACACAGATGACAAAGAGCGCTGTCAAAAGCGCCGCTCCGTCTAAAATACGGCTCATATCATGTATCGGCAGCTCCATCCTCTGGAAAATCTTCACGGGAACATACCACAGATATAGGGCCAGCAGCGGAACGGACGCCCAATTTGACAATTTGGGCAGCAATAACAAAGCACCGCTCAATACGCTGAGTCCCAGACAGATTATCAGCCTTTTGGGGATTCCGTCCCAGCCCAGGAATGACAGCGTTACCATAAACAGCATAACCGCCGCAGACAGTATAATATGCCTCTTATCAAATCTAATCGGCTTTTCCGCTAAAGTAAAGTGCCGATTTCTGTTTTTTAATCTATCAAGCATCTGTAACACTACTCCTTTTCTCATGTCTGAGACAGACGTATTATATCAATTTTATGCAAAGTTTGCAATGCTTTAAATAAGCTCACAATACGCTATAATCAGGAGTTGCAGAGCTTTGACAACAAGGAAGAAATGGCGCAAAAAGCCGGGATGGGACAATCTATTCCCTCCCGGCTTTTCATATATACAGGTTCTTCCCTTATTCCCGGACAAATACATAATAATCCGTGTCGTACCCGCCCCATCGATAATCTCCGCTCTTCCATTCAATAATCATATAGTCCGTATCGTCCACGGTCACGATTTCATAAGCGCAGGCAGTATGATTAAAGTGCTTCAGCACATACCCTTTTGTCCAGCTCTGAACATCTCTGCCGGAGATTGTCTGATCCTGGTAAACACTGACGCAACACCCGCCTTCCCCAAAGTGCATATGCTTATAGTACAGTCTGTCCTGGGGAAGATGATGCTCCCCCGGCGAAAATTCCTCCTTCGTGCGGATGAAATCAAAGGCCTTCCAATCTCCCAGAACCCTTTCGTCATTTACAAAGGGCAGGTTCGTGTCCTCCTCCCGGGCAATTTCACGCCGGGTATATTTTTTGTTGTCCACCTGCTCCAGCACCAGCACCGTGGGCATTCCGCCCCGCAGGTATTCATAGGATTTGTTTTCCACAAACATGTAGCGGCTGCCTTCATAATCCTCCACCTGATAACGGCACAGACAGGACTCATAACCGCCGTCCAGCTTCAGGTAGCCCCTGGTCCAGCTGTATATCCAGTAGTCCTCCCCGCCCGGCAGGAAATAGATTTCCCTGTCCTTATTTCCGTAAGGGGACTCTCTTTTTTCCCCCACCCGGCTGTAAAAATCCTCCTTTACGGCATATTCGCCCACAACCTTCCATTTGCCCACTACCTGATCGTCCTCCTGAAACAGGAGATTAATATCCTCATGCAGCTCCCCGATTTCCTCCCTGAGCTTTACCACCTTGGCCGCCAGCTGAATCTCCGCTTTATCCTTTTCCCCATAGGTCAGAAATCCTGATATTCTCTGGTAATTATTTTTCTGAATTTCCTCCTCCAGACTGCGGCACGCCGCCTGAAAGTCCTCTGCATTCAGAGGTTGGGGCAAAATCCTCCCCTTAAAGATCAATTCTCCGGATGTATTTTCTTCTACCACTGCCGGGTTTTCCTGTCCCCGCTTCGTTCCTTCCTGCTCCCGCTCAGTCATCATGCGCTTTACCTCCTCAATGGCAGCAAGCATGTCTGTATACTGAGATTCCCGAGACAGCAGAATGTCCTTTATCATTTCTCCGTCGTCGGCATTTTGCAGAATATCCTTAATCTCCTTCAGGGAAAGGCCGCACCGTTTCAGAAGTTCAATCTGCTGCACCTGTCCTATCTGGCCCGCCGAATAATATCGGTAGCCGGAAAACCGATCAACATAGTCCGGACGCAGCAGCCCCTCCCTGTCATAATGTCTGAGAACCGATATGGGCATCCCCGCCATTCGGGCAAATTCTCCTATTTTCATGCCTGTACCTCTTTCAATTGACAGTTACCTTTGAAGCGCTTCATGAACATAGTATAAACCTGATGTATGGTTGAGAGTCAATATGGTTAGGAAATGTTTTACGGAACCAATACTGTCCAGTCCGATGCATCCAGTCTCTGATCCGTAACCAGATCCTTCAGCAGTTCTTCAAATACCGCCTCGCTCACTTCCGTCCCATCCACCTCATAGTAGGGGCAGGGAGCCGTGCTGCTCTCGTCCCACAGCTCCGTCCGGGCAAACAGGCTGTTGCTTTCCACCTCACTTCCGTCGCTCTGATAGCGGAACAGATTGTATATATTTGTGCCGTTGGTGTCATACTGGCGGACCATGGTTCCATCCTTAAGCGGATAATCCCGGCAGGTCATCTCCACAGTGTCATGCTGCCAGCAGTACAGCCTGCCGTCCTCATAGTGAAATACTCCGTTATAGCTTTCCGGACTGTTAATATACTGCACCAGCAGCTCCTCCACGCCGTCTCCGTCCAGATCCATATAGACATACTCATAGACATACTCCGGATCTCCCCCGGAGGCAAAGACAGGAAAATAATGATTCACCCAGGTATTTAAGCTCCATGTCTTTATATCCTCGGTATCAAAGAAAAAAAGATTTCCCGAAAGAAAGGAGCGGAAGGCAGACCGGGCAGGGTCTGAGAACCCTTCCGACACATTGAGCCATCCAAGCATTTCCTCCGCGGAAACCGCATTTTCCAGACAGGGCATGGAAATTTCCTCTGCAATTCCCCATGACTCCAGCGTTTTATCGTACATTGCCATATCTACCTCGTCACCCATATAAAAATACTGAGTGACGCCCTCCCCTGTGTAAACGCCGTTCTCATCATAAACTGCATTATATGTGTAGCCTAAGACAGGCATAAAGCCGTCCGCAATGGTCTCATGATAATAGGTCCAGCCATAGCCTCCTTCATCACCGCCGCCGTTCCATCTGTCAAAGACCGCAATGACTCCCTTCCGCTCATAATAAGTAAACTCAACCGTTGACAATGAATTGATCAGGCAGACCGCCCGGCCGTCCCTCGCCGTATAGACGGAATAAACATCATTGCCCCTGTCCCCCGCCACCAGCTCCGGAATGTCGTCGTCATCCAGATAAATCAGGGAAAAGGCCGTTGCGTCCGTGCTTTCCCTCACAATCTGTTCGTATACCGCCGCGGCGCTCACAGGCGCTTTTGCTGCATCCGCAAGTTCTTTTGATGTACCCGGACCTGCGCCGGAAATATCCCCCGGCTCTCTTGCTGCATCCTGAGCATCCCGGTCTGTACCGGGAGCATTTGCAGCATCCTTATCTGTGCCGGAGGCCTCTGCTGCATCCGGTACGGTATCAGGCGCATCGGCTGTCCCCGGCAACGGTTCTCCCTGCAGCGGAGCCGCAGAATACTGTCCGCCCTCCGGGGTTCCGCAGCCGGCCGCCAACAACATTATAAAGCTTAAAATTACCGCCAAATATCTTTTCTTCATTTCCCTCACCTCAATAATTTTCCTGCATATAAACCGCCGCCCGGTTCTGAATGAGCTGTATCGCTTCCTCCATGGTCTTGTCCCCGGCGAAAAAGGTCTCCGCCTCTTCCTCTACGATTTCCCAGATATTTTTATCATAGATCTGTGAGCATTTTGTGTTATATAGTATCTCATAAAGCGTATCACAATCCGCCTGCGTAAATCTTTCTTCCTCTGACACATTTTCTTCGGCTCCGGTCAGGGAGCGCTCCAGCAGTTTCCGCAGAGAATCCCGGCGCAGGGGAAAATTGAACCGGATATGCTTTTCCTGAAATTCCTGCCCCAGCAGGGATCTCACAAACTCCCATGCCGCCTCCTGTTTCTCCCCCCGGCAGATTCCCACGGGCAGATAGGGAGTTATCAGCGCGCCGCCTCCCTCCGATGAGGGAAATCCGACGCACGACACCGGTTCTCCCTGAAATAAAGCTGCCGACGCCAGGTATTCCTCCGGCCCGGAAAGATACAGCCGGTTTGCCAGCAGCTTCCCCCCGGCAATGGCCTGCTCCTCGTCGTCAAAGAAAGGAAAGGTATCCATAACGGCAGCCAGCCGGAGCAGCTCTCTGAAGGCATCGCTGTCAAAGGCACAAGCTCCCGCCTCCCAGTCCACATATTCGTCCATTCCCCGGTTCAGCACAATCCGCAGAAATCCTATTGCCCCCAGATTGTTGATAAAGCAGCTGCCCTCCGGCAGTTCCTCCACGAGCCCGCACATTTTTTCAACCGTCCATTCTTCCGGTTCTCCCAATACGGATTGTCTGCCCATCACTGTCTCCAGACGGTACCCCGGAGAAATTCCGTATAAATGTCCCTCTGCCTCATACAGCTTCAGGCCTCCGGGCATAAAGGTATCCTGAGACAGCTCGGGATCCGCCTCCAGCAATGGATACAGATCCGTCAATATTCCCAGGGAGATATAGGGACCCGCATCAATATCGCTTAAGTCCAGCAGATCCGGCCCTTCCCCCTTCATAAGCTCCGCATTCAGCCTGAGCAGCCCTTCCTCCGTGCCGTCCTGTCCATAGTCCCGCACTTCAATCCGGTAATCCTGATGAGCAAGGTTGAATTCCGCTATCCAGCTGTTCATTTCCTGCTCCGGATGCAGGGTGCCATAGACTAAAGTCACCGGTTCCCCTTCTCCGGGCTTGTCCCTGACCGCGCCGCAGGCCGTCAGCAGAACCGTCAGTATCAGCATTGCCGAAATCAGTATTATCGGAATCATCCGTTTTTTCCACTTATCAGGCATATTGCTTTTCTCCTCTATGTCATATTCAGCGAGGCAATCCAGACGTCCGCCTCCCTGCCCCGCCGGTACCCGTACAGAACGATCCTGTCTGTGTCATCACATATCAGATAACCGCTGAGCCTGAAATCCTCTCCGTACTCCTCATAGGACAGGGGCAGTTCTTTTATCAGGCTTCCGTCCTCGGAAGAATAGATCCGTATCACATAACGCAGATCCTCTCCCCGGATATAGGTACAGGTTCCATAATAAGCGCCCTTACAGGATGCGGTGATTCTGCCGCTCTCCTCACTGTCTGCAAGGGGAAAGGCATGAATCCCCTGTCGGTCATAACGGAACACCAGACCCTCCGATTCCCTGTCTGCCGCCTCGGCTTCCTCTATCAACGCATGATCTCCAAAGGCCCAAATATTGCCCCAAAGATGATCCTCCTCCGCTGTCCACAGAGTCTCTCCCTCCGTGTCCGCTTTTCCAAGGATTCTTTTCCCATAAGAATCCGCCCCGCTGAACAGGATTTCTCCCGTCTCCTCCAGCCAGGCGGCATGATAGACAAAAATGCCATCCTGTGTCAAATCCTTTGTTTCGCCGGAATCGGCATTAAACATATACAAACCGTTTATATTGGTATATAGGATCGTACTGCCGTCAGAAAGCAGCCTGCAGCTCAAAAGCTCCCGCTCCGATCCGGACGCCTCCTCAATATTCAGTATCTGCTCCACCTGCAGGCTGCTGTCATAATCAACCAACATATAATACCACCATTCCTCCATAGGATTGCCCAGCAGCCGATAGCCGTCCCCGTCACGGCTGTCCGTCCAGGCTTCCGTCAGCAACGGCGCCGTATTTTCCGTTTCCTTTTGAATTTCAAGGGTACTGCCGTCCATCAGCAGAACTCTTTCTCCGGTGAGCAGCAGCTGTCCGTCTCCCACATGGTTTACCGTTCCCGAAAATCCGGCGATTTCCGTTTTCACAGCAGGAGGAGCTGTATCAGAAGCTGTGTTATCTGCTCTGCTCCCGGAGGTATTCATTTCACCTGACGGAGTACCCGCCTCTTCCTCCTGCTGATCCGCGTCCTTATCCGCAAAGTCCGATCCGCTTTCCTGCCGCGGATTCCTGCCCGATTCCGTCCCTTCTGTATTTTCCACATTAGTCCTGTCCTGCTGTTCCTCTCCCGCCTCCTGCCTGCCGCAGGCTGTCAAAAAGCACAATAACAACAGAAGCAGCTGCATTTTCCCTTTTCTCATGACTTTTCTATACCAAGATTCTCCCTTAATCTACGCCGTCAAATAATTGTTCAAAATCGATACTGATATGGGGAAAATGGACCAAATGCAATCCTTCCTGACTTTCGGAAGCGATTGTGTCAACCAGATAATACTTCGGTTCCCCATTTTCATAATCCAGATCATATATTTCGACCATCCGCTTTTGAATATCCACGATCCAATATTCAGGGATTTCCTCTGCCCTGTATATCTCCATTTTTTCCGTCCGATCAAATTTTGCCGTTGAAGGAGACAATACCTCCAATACAAACTGCGGAGCATTGAGGAAGCTATTTCCCTTTCTGCTCCTGATCTGACAGTTGATAGACGCATCCGGTATCACAACCTTTTCGCTGTTATCGCTCATTTTCCACTTATATTGCACATTATCGGGATAAACCCGGCAGGTACTGTCTTTCAGCTGATTATATACCATACTTACAAAGTTAGTTATAACCGTAGAATGATCGGGCGTGGCACCCGCCATATCCGTTATCTGCAGATCTATGCTCATAATAGCGCTCCCATGTAGATATACTTTGTTTTTCCAATTATACGAAAACAGACTTATATTGTCAAATGCAGAATCCAAACACCTCCGGCTGCTCCACATAGGCTCAGCGGTTCTCATCCACATAAAGCTGCACACGGTTTTGTATGAGGCCTGCCACGTCCTCCACACGCTTCTGCCCGCTGTAATAAGCTGCGGCCTCTTCACTGATGATCCGGATGATTTCATCCCCTTCCACGGAAAAGAAGGGCGTTGCATCCGGGACCAGGTCAAGCGCCACATTGACATCATCCCAAGTAAACCAATCTCTTGCTATGGCAGTTTCTACTCTCTTATCCAATGTCTTTTTCAATGCAGGATAGGTAAGCCATAGATCTGCATAGAGTTCACTCTTCTCCCGTGCCAGAGAATCCTCAATAAAGTCCCATGCACTTTCCTTATGCTCCGACACGGCTGCAATGGCATACGCATCGCTGCCAATCAGAAGATGGCCTCCCCTGCCGTCCGCAGTGGGAAAGCCTACACAGACAGCGTCCCCTTCAAACATTTTCCGATAATCCCATAGCATATAGGGAGATGCCTTCTCTACGGCAAACAGTACCTCCGGGGCGGTTCCTGCGGAAACCGCCGGGGAATCCGGAAATCCGCTCACATACTCAAGTACCGCCCTGAAATCTTCCGAATCAAAACGACAGACGCCGGTGTCCCAATCAATAAAAGTATCTTCATTGAAGAGCATAATATACTGCATCATAGCTTCCTGGGTCACACCGTCAAAGGCTTTTACACCCGGATAACGGTCTGCCATGGAATACAGTTCCTCCAATGACAGCCCCGCTTGATTGTAAAGCCGTGCGCTGTCACCCACTACAGTCTGAATCATGAATTCCGCCGGAATGCCCACCAGAATATTGTCACAGGTATATACATCCAATATTCCGTCCACAAAATCCGATCGCTCAAACGTCTCCGACCGCTCCACATAAGGCGCCAGATTCTCCAAGAGTCCCTTTGCAGCCAGTCTTTCCACATTGACGCCGGACAGATCGATCAGGTCCATGGGTTTCTTTGTCAGTATGGCATTGTACAGATCCGTCAGGGATTCGTAAGTTTGCACGGTAAGGTGATACCGACTGTTTCCCCTGTTGAACTTTACCGCCATTGCCGCCAGGTCGCTCCCTCCGTCCACTGTGGCAAGCACCAGTTCTTCCCTTTGGGGCGCCTGCTCAGCCTTTGTCCTTTTCAGCGCCACGATCACCCTGTCATCATTCATCCAATCTGTCACTGTGGCGCACAGTCTGCCATCCTCCAGCAGATAAAGGCCGGTAACACAATATCCGTTGACGTCGCTGTCCATCCAGTCAAACAGTTCTTCCCCGGATAACACCGAATCGCCTTTCTGTGTGTCAAAACGGTATCCATAGACAGCTCTGTCATCATATAGCAGCAGGTCATATCGGCTGGACGGATCATCATCATTCCCCGCATCGGAATCTTCTTTCCCGGCGGTGTCACTGCTCTGTCCATTGGAACTGTCACTTCGCCCTTTCCCTAATGCAAGACCGTTGATGCCAGGAAGATTCTCTGCGACCTCCTGCAGTCGTGCATTCTCAAAATCGATTTCCAACAGGGAGCAGCGGATATTATCTGTCCCTTTCGTATTTCCCCCTGTCATGTTCATACCTTCCTGACTGACGCAGACATAAAATCTGCCGTCAGCGCCTTCGCAGGCTCCCTTTATCCGAACAGAGTCCTGATTCTCCAAATGATAGCTGACAGAGCCGTGATACTCCCCGTCCCCTGTGTACAGCAGTATCTCCCCGTTGTCGAGAAAAATACAGAGCCTCCCCTGCCCATCCGCAGTCAGCCCGCAGAGAGAGGTATTTCCCCCTGCCTGTTCCGTAATATCCCTGGAAAGCAGACAGTTTCCTTCCAGGTCAAACCTACACAAAAACCGTTTCATGGAGCCGGAGTCCGGATAGACATTTGCAGTCATATACAACCCATGATCCTGCGTAAAAAAACGATAGCCCACATCCCAGTCATTCCCGCCCTCCGGCCAGTTAATGGGGACACTCGTCAGTTTCCCGTCGGTCAGGGAATACCGACAGATATTTTTAATGCTGTTCCCTGCATCTGACTCCCTCGACACATAAAAGAAGCTATCGCCCACAGGCTGCATTCTTTCATAGTCCGCATGTTCATCCTCCACCGTGAACACCTCCGGCACATAGACCCACTCCCGATCCTGTCCCGGCTTCTGCTCCCCGCCCTGTCCCTGTTCCGTTCCCTGCGCAGCGCCGCCCAAGCCGCCTTCCCCGGATAAGTTATTCCCGTGGGACGTGTCATCCCGTCCGCAGGCCGTCATAAAAATAACGGCACACAGTATCATGCTGCATACAAATTTTTTTACACTGCTTCTTCTCATAAAACATAACCGCCTTTCTTGTTATTTCATTGCTAAGTTTCATTTTATACGGCTATGTATATAAGTTGTATCCTCCTGACGTAGTGCTTTCTCAGTGATAACGGGCGAAAAAAATGTTGACGGAAGCGCTGATAAGTGCTAGTGTATTTTATGAAAAAGGGTGTTATCGTAAAGCAACGGTTCGCCTTAGTTAATAGTGGTTCAAAAAAACAACCTAACTTTGGCTGGTGCGGTTGTTTTTTTGATGCTAAAGGTATTTACATCACAATCTTCTTGTAGCTCTTTTTGCCCCGGCGGACCACAATGCCGTCCCCTGCAAAGGCCTCCGGTGCATAAGCGGTCTTAATATCCGTCACCTTCTCGTTGTCTACGGTGACGCCGCCCTGCTCCACCGCCCGTCTTGCCTCAGAGCGGGAAGCGGTGAGCCCTGCCTTCACCAGCACACCCAGAATATCTATGGTTCCGTTCAGGAAATCTCCCTCCTCTAATTTGCAGGCAGGCATGTTGGAGGCGTCTCCGCCGCCTGCAAACAAAGCCTTTGCACTTTCCTGAGCCTTGTCCGCCTCCTCGGCTCCGTGTACCAACCGGGTCAGCTCATAGGCAAGAATCTCCTTTGCCCGATTCAGCTGGCTGCCCTCCCATTTATCCATCTCCTCAATCTGCTCTATGGGCAGGAATGTCAGCATCCGCAGGCATTTCAGTACGTCTACATCTGCCACGTTCCTCCAGTACTGATAAAACTCAAAGGGAGACGTCTTGTTGGGATCAAGCCAGACAGCGCCCTTCTGGGTCTTGCCCATCTTCTTGCCCTCGGAATTTAACAGCAATGTAATTGTCATAGCGTAGGCATCCTTGCCAAGCTTCCTGCGAATCAGTTCCGTGCCTCCCAGCATATTGCTCCACTGGTCATCGCCGCCAAACTGCATATTACAGCCGTACTTCTCATACAGGCACAGAAAATCATAGCTCTGCATAATCATGTAGTTGAACTCCAGAAAGCTTAAGCCCTTCTCCATCCGCTGTTTGTAGCACTCAGCCGTCAGCATACGGTTCACGGAGAAGTGAACGCCAACATCCCGGATAAACTCAATATAATTCAAATCTCTGAGCCAGTCCGCATTGTTTACCATGACAGCCGCGGAATGGTCTGCCTCCGTCCCCTCTCCAAACCGTATGAAACGGCTCATCTGCTTCTTAAAGCACTCGCAGTTATGATCAATCTGCTCCGTTGTCATCATAGTACGCAAATCACTTCTGCCGGAAGGGTCGCCTATCATGCCCGTTCCGCCTCCAATCAGCGCAATGGGCTTGTTTCCCGCCATCTGCAGTCTCTTCATCAGGCACAGCGCCATGAAATGTCCCACATGAAGGCTGTCCGCAGTGGGATCAAAACCGATATAAAAGGTGGCTTTCCCATTGTTAATCAGCTCCTTGATTTCCTCCTCGTCCGTCAACTGCGCCAGCAGTCCTCTTGCCTTCAATTCCTCAAATACTGTCATCTCTTTCTCTCCTTTATTCCCGCGTGCAATGAGCCAAGCGGCCGTGCTTGCATGGACAGTTGGCGAATGCCGCGAGGGTCAACACCCCGCTGCTTGCAGCGCCTCAAATTCCATGCCCCGTTGCTTGCAGCGGGGTTATTGACTCTCAGGGTATAACGCCCGGCTCAAACCGTCCACTGTCAGCGGGCTGACATCAATTTCTGCATTGCCTGGTTCAAGCCGTCCACTGTCAGTTTGTACATAGGAAACAGTTCCTTTACCGCTGTTTCCGCCTCCCGCCAGGGCGCCCGTCCCGGCGCCATTTTCGGATTCAGCCATACCACCTTTTTGTATTTCTTCTTCACCAGGTTCAGCCACTCCCAGCCTGACAGCCCGCCGTTTGGCCCCCTGTAATTTCCGGTGTCCGAATATAATTCCTCCGGCGCCATAGCCGCGTCTCCTACGATAATCACCTTATAATCGCTGTCCACATTGCGGAACATCCACTCCGTGTCAATCCAGTCCCCGTTCTCACACTCCGGCGTTTTATACAGCTTGCTGTATATGCAGTTATGAAAATAATAAGTCTTCACGTCTTTATAATGGTTAGATTTATGCACCGCCTGAAACAAATCGTTGAGCAGGCTGCTGAAGGGAATCATTGTCCCTCCGGAATCCATGAGCAGCAACAGCTTTACCGCGTTTTTCCTGGGCTTCTGCATCACAATCTGAAGGCAGCCGCCGTTATTGCATGTCTTGTTCACGGTACCATCAATATCCAGCTCCGTCTCCGGTATATCAAGCCTGGAAGAAAACTGCCGCAGCTTCCTGAATGCCATTTGAAACTGCCTGTTGTCCAACACCCTGTCATCTCTGAAATCCCGGTACTTCCTTGCCCCTACCACGGAAAATGCCGACTGATAGCCCGTCTGGCCGCCCACCCGGACGCCTCCCACATTGCCTCCCATATTGCCGAAGGAAGTCTTTCCCATGGTTCCAATCCAGAAACTGCCGCCGTTGTGCTCCTCATTCTGATCCTTTAACCGCTGTTTAAATGTCTCCTCCACATCCTCCTTGTCCACCTGAATGTCCTCCATCTGATTCAGGTGCGCTTTTGCTTCCTCATGGGCAAGCTCCAGCATATCTGACTTGTCCAGCCAGCGCAGCATCTCCTTCCCCACCTCCGTCTCCCTCTGGGCAGGCTTGAAGCACTCTTCGAAGGCCATATCAAATTTATCGAAATCCGTCTCGCTTTTTACCAGAATCATCCGGGCCACATAATAGAACTGCGTCAGGGAACTGCCGCAAAGCCCCTTATCCAACGCCTCCTGAAGGGTCAGAAACTCTCCCAGCGTCACCCTCAGACCCTTTTCCCGCAAGGTCTCAAAGAATTTTATGAACATAACTTCCTCCATGCCTGGATTATATATCATATACTGTTTTTCATTTTTTTACATCACGCGTATCAAGTATCTTAATGCTCATTCGTTTGCCAAATCTTCATAATGCCCTCTGCAAGATATAATCTTTATGTTCTGTAATTCATCAACTCCCTTTTCGGGAAAGTGTTCCCGCTGTTACTTTCCAAAATTTTCATGAATAATCATACATTTCTTGATTTTATATACACCCCTGCAAACTGGAAGTTATTTTTTACGAATTGCCTTATACATACCCGAAACAAATGAAAAACAACCTAATAAGCCAATTACAATTCGCCATATTACACTATGGACTTCTGCTATTATTGATGGACAAAATGCGGCAAATAGAAAAACTATCAATCCTGCGATTACCAATACAGCATTAACTTTTTTCATTATAATACCTCCCTATAAATTCCTGTTTATCTTTATAAAGTTTAAATATGTTTTTATACATCAGAAAGTTATCTTTATAAGTTCATTTTTAGTGGATACACATTTCCGAAAAGAGAGTTCATCAATGTCGTAGACTAAACGATTACATTCATCTATTCGTCTGGAATAACCCGGTCTGTGTTTTAATGATTCCGGCTTACCTGTTCCCTGCATTGCTCCGTTTCGCCTTATATCCTCCAAAAGACTGTTTATTTTCTTTAATGTTTTACGGTCTTGTGTCTGCCAATGAAGATAATCACGAAATCCTTTCTCCGTAAATGTGAAGTCATTCATTGTCCGCTTTCTCCATAAAATCTATGACCTTTTGTGTTGGTTTCCAGTCGTCAGCTTCCATATCCCTTAATTCTTCCATTGTAAAAGATATCGTTTTGCCCTGTTCCAGCTGCTCTCTGCTTCTATCCAGCTTGGCAAGATACTCTGCATTTCTTTTCGCTTTTTGCATTTCATTGTATTCTTTTTCTGACACAATTACTACATTTTCATTCTTAGGTCTTGAAACAATCAATGTTTCCCCATTAATTACCTGATTGCACCATTCCTTAAAATTATCCCTTACATCCATGCTTTTCACTGCTACCATCATATTCCTCCTGTCAATCGTACGTTTTTTCGTACTCATATTATATGATGTTATTATAACTATGTCAAACGAATTCTATTCTTTATTTCCATGAACAGGGAACTGCCGCAAGGTCTCATTCCCTCCGTTACAGGCTGCCCTTCTCCTGCCGCACCAGCTCCATGTCCTCATCTTTCTTCACCACAACGCCGATAAAGGGAAGCGCCTGCTTGATTCTGTCAGCAGGGATGCCCCCGATCTGCAAAGCATTGATCCAGTCGATCAGCTCTGAGGTACTTGGCTTCTTGCGGATGTCACGAATGCTCCGGATATTGTAGAAGACGTCCATTGCGTTTTGCAGCAGATGATCCTCCACGTCGGGATAGTGTACCCGCACAATTTCCTCCATCAGCTCCCTGTCCGGGAAGTCGATATAATGAAAGATACAGCGGCGCAGAAACGCGTCCGGCAGTTCCTTCTCCGCGTTTGAAGTAATGATGACAACAGGCCGCTGTTTTGCCTTTACGGTACGCTTCGTCTCATTGATATAAAATTCCATCTGATCCAGTTCCCACAGCAAATCGTTGGGAAACTCCAGATCCGCCTTGTCTATCTCGTCAATGAGAAGCACCACCTGCTCTTCACTGTCAAAGGCCTCTCCCAGCTTGCCCAGTTTGATGTAACGGGCAATATCGTTTACGCCCTCTTCACCGAACTGCCCGTCGTAAAGACGCTGTATGGTATCATAGACATAGAGGCCTTCCTGGGCCTTGGTGGTGGACTTGATATTCCAGATAATCAGCCTTTTCCCAAGGGCCTTCGCCACTGCTTCCGCCAGCATGGTCTTGCCGGTACCCGGCTCTCCTTTGATTAAAAGAGGCTTTTTCAGCGCCATTGCAATATTAACGCTGGCCATAAGCTCCTGACTTGCCACATATTCTCCCGTTCCCTGAAAACTTTGGTTTTCCAAACTTATACCTCCTGCGTTTTAGATATCCGCCCTTCAAGATGCAAATTCATGTTACACTATTTGAATCAAAATTGCAAGGAAATGTCCTTATTCCTCAAAGTCGCTGTTTTCTTCCTGAAAGAAATCCTCCCGGAACTCCTCGAACGTCACCTGGTGCTGCTCCAGGGATTCCAGATAGAGCAGCAGGCGCACAAACCCCTGGCGGATCTCCTTTTCCTTGCCAAAAGAAAGGAGATTTTTGTAGCGCCGAATCTCCTGCTCCAGATTTTCCCGCACATAGCCGGTACTCTCCATATACACCCTCTGCGCCCGCTCAATCAGCAGGCGATCCCTCTCTTTTCCCTTGGGATACATAGCCATATGGTTCAGCTCCTGCAGTTTTTCCTTCAGCTGCTCCTCATTCAGCCCGATATTCCGGTTCAGAATCACCTTATGAACCGACTGTCCGGGCCTTTCCACACGAATATCCAAAATTCCGTTAATATCGTAGAGAAACGTTGCCACTGCGCTCACTTCACCGGCCTTCATCTTAGGCAAGCCGTCGATTGCCAGCGTTCCCAGCAGCAGATTATCTTTCACCATGACATTTTCTCCCTGGTAAATCCTGAACTCCATACCCTCCTGAAAATCCGCGGTTGTGGAGTAAATCCGGCTGCGGCTGCAGGGCAGGGTGTCATTGCGCTCAATAATAGGCGAAAACGTTCCGTCATACAGCTCCACCCCCAGGGAAAAGGGGCAGATATCCGACAGAACCATATCCCGGATGTCGCCCGTTCTGGCCTTGATTGCCGCCGCCAGTCCCACTCCCATCGCAATGCTCTCGTCCGGCCGGTCATCCACCACCACAGAAGCCTCTGCCACACTTTGGATATACTGGCGCACCACAGGCATTTTAGAAGAACCTCCCGCCAGAATGACCCGGTCAATCTCATCCCATGTCATGCCGCTGTCGTTCAGCACTCTCTTTATGGGCAGAGTCATTCGCCTGAAAAGCTCTGCGGAGATATGGATCAGCTGCTGATTGTTCATCTCCATGGTGTACTCCGTATCCCCCAGCCGGAATGTCCTGTCCGCCTGGTTCCGGCGGCTCAGCATCCGCTTCAGCTGCTCCGCCTCCTGCAGTACAATACCCTGCTGCTCCGGGGAAAATTGTGCCTTTTCCAGCCCTTTTTCCCTGTAAAAATATTCCGCTATCAGCTCGTTAAAATCCTTTCCTCCCAGATAATTGTCCCCGGACACCGCCCGGATTTCCACCATATTGTCAAAGGCCTCCACCATGGATACATCCAGTGTGCCGCCGCCAAAGTCAAAAATGAGAAAATTCTCCATATCCTCATTTTCCATGTGATGCTTCAGCGCAACGGCGGAAGGCTCATTGATCAGCCTCTCCACTGTAAAGCCCGCCAATGCTCCCGCGTTTTTTGTGGCGCAGCGTTTATCGTCATTGAAATAGGCGGGCACACTGATAACAGCTTCCTTCACCGGCTCTCCCAGGAAACGCTCCGCATCCTCCTTTAAACTTCGCAGCACCAGCGCGGACAGCTCCTCCGCCCGGTAGTCCCTGCCATGGGCCCGGTAGACATAATCCGTCCCCATATTCCGCTTGAATTCCTGAAAGGTGCACTCCGGCCGGGTAATCAGCATTTCCTTTGCAAGCTTCCCCACATATACCCGGCCGTCCTCCCCGATGCTCACAACGGAAGGAGTCAGAAATTCTCCCAGGGAATTCGGGATAAGTTCCACCCTGCCGTTCCGGTAAACGGCCGCCAGACTGTTGGTTGTACCCAAATCAATTCCGATAATCGCCATACTGTTGTATCTCCTTTTCCATTCCCGCCTTTAATTCAGCCTTTATTCCTGCTGCTCCATCCAGTCCCGATACTGCTCCTGCATCGTTTCAATACGCCGCTCCAACTCCCGCTGCCATTCCTCCTGCTCCCGCTGCCGCTCCTCCTGCTCACGGATTTCCTGCTCCAGCCTTTCCTGTTCACGGCTCTCCTGCAGAATTGCCTCCTCTTCCTTTTTCTTTGCCTCATTCAGTATGGGTCTTACCACCAGTACCAAAACAAGCACAATTCCCAGAAATACCAACAGGGCAGACGACCTAATCCAACGTTTCAGGAACTTTCTGCTGCAGAATCTCCTCTGGTACTCCAGCCAGTATTCATTATCCTGCAGAAACGCCCTGTAATATTTTAAATATACCGCAGCGGAGGTTACATTCATCAGGCTCTCATCCACGCCGCGATCCTTCATGCTCTGCAAAATCTCATAATGTTTCCGGCGCTGCTCCCAGGATACCACCTGCTCCGGCATAAAAGAAGTATATTTACTGCGCCATTTCTTCCTGCTCCACGCTCTTGCGGCAGCCGGCACCCAGCTCCTGTCTCCCTGATCCTTTTTGTCATCCTCCTCATAAAGCTTCAGCCACCGTTCAAAAAATTCCAGCGTCTCCGTATACCACCCGGGAACACCGCGGATTTCCCACAGAAGCCTCCTCAAAAAGTCTCCATGGCTATATAAATTATCAAATTCCGGTTTCAGCAGAAAATAATTCCAGACAGCCTTTTTATTCTGCAGGTAGGGATTCCAGGCAATCTGATGGAATTCCTCAAAAAATTGCTCTTCCACCTCTTTCTGATAAAAAGAAGAAACATCCTCGTAAGAAAACCGGGGCTGGGGTTCTTCCTCTGCTTCCGTCTGCCGCGCTCCGGACTCCGCGCCTCGTTCTGTGAACTGCGGCCCGGACTGCGCCCTACGTTCCGTAAACTGCGGCCCGGACTGCGCCCCACGTTCCGTAAACTGCGGTCCGGACTGCGCCCCACGTTCCGTAAACTGCGGCCCGAACCCCGCCCCACGTTCCGTAAACTGCGGCCCGAACCCCGCCCCACGTTCCGTAAACTGCGGTCCGGGCGCTTCCGCCTGCTCCGGCTGGGGCGGCTTCATATCGGATCCCATGTTTACCGCCGCACCGCTTTTCGCCAGCTTCACTGCCGTCTGATAGGCGTTCCGCAGACGCTTGAACTCCTCCGGATGCTCTTCCGGATGCCACTTTTTTGCCCTGTCCGCATAGGCCTTTTTAATCGCAGTCACATCCGTCGTAGGCGGGATTCCCAGAATCTCCCATATATTCATTTTGAATAACCCTGCCTTTCCGCAACCTGCGGATTCCTGACAACGAAAGCGCAAGCTTTTGTTATATGTACAATATTCCTGCCGTCAGACGTCATTCTGCTCCCCGCCGTCAATCTGCTCCGCCGGGACAATGCCGTTTTCCGTGGAGATCAACATCTCAGGCCATTCCTCAGCTTCATACCACTCTCTGATACGGCCGCTCCTGCCTGTTTCCGTCTCAACAGTGATCTCTCGCAGAATATTGCCTGCGGTGTCCGTACAGAGCAGTCTTCTTATCCTGTGCCCATCGTACTCCAGGCGTATCCGGGTGCCGTCCTGCAGCTCCTCTTCCAGGCTCTCGCCGGAAAATTCATATTCAGAACACTCGATCTGCACACCGTCTTCGTTGTACACATAAAAATGCATCCTGGTACGGCCAACGCCCTCACTGTTTACCGAACACGTCAGCTCCCTGACCTTTTTCCCTTCCTCATACCAGCAGGCGGAATAGGAATATAGGTTGTAACTGCCGCAATTTAAATCGGAAATTATATCCTCACCATTGTAGGTCCGCCAGATTCCCTCCCAGAATTTTAATTCCTGATTCCAGACGGGTTCCTCCTGTCCAAGGATACGGATTCCGTTTTCACCGCTGTAGCCTGCAAGATAATACAGCTCTGCGCTGGCATTTCCATCTATGTTCAGATAGTGTACCGAATTAAGATGTCCCAGGGGCTCATAGGAAAGCCTTACCGTCTGCTCCTCCCCATACTCCGTGATAACCTCCCTTAAGGGCCTGGTATTCTCATCCCCGTTATTATAGCAGATATAATAGATCTGCCGCCCCTCCTCATCATAGCGATACATGCCGCAGCGCGTCACCTGCCCTTCGACATCATAATAATACTCGCATACCGGGTCATCATTTTCGTTGAAAATCGTAGTAGACCAAGTGCTTTTCCGCCCCTCCTCATCGTAGTTCTGTACGACGGAATATGTGGTCTGATCCGGCATATACCGGAAATAATATTCGCTGCGCAACACATCGCCGTCATAATCCTGTTCCAGTATCAGCCGATTTTCCTCATCATAAGTACAGACACATACTTCTTTGCCGCTGCCCCAGCCGGTGGCAGAAGATGTGGACTCTTCCAGAATACAATTCCCCTGTGCATCATAATCATAGGTATAATGTCTGTATTCGGAAAGGATTCCAAAGGAATCATATTCGTCTATGGCGGTACATTGTCCCCGGGAATCATAAGAATAGCGGGTCACCTTCCGGAGTTTGAAGCCATCCTGCTCCATCGGCGCATCATTGTCAACCCCCTCAATCTGCTCCGCCGCTTCATGCAGAGTAAGCTCCTGTGATTCCTCCGCAGGCGCAGACGCTTCCGCCTCTTTCTGTTTCTGCACTCCGCCGGACGACGGGGACGGAAGAACGCCGTACATAATACCCAGCGCCAGTACAAAGAAAATGCCGCAGCCCAATATATAAGATCCCTTCATCGGTTCCTTTTGATTCATTACCCGTTTCTCCTGCCGTTTGATGAGGATATTATACTACTGTTCGGAAATATAGTCCATTTTTTTTAACGCCGGCACACCTTGAATCAAACGTAAGCCTGTGATACAATGAATCGTGATACAGTCAATGCAGAAAGGATACTATACCATGATTCAGAACCTATTTGAAAATAAACGCACTCTCTCCTTTGAGGTATTTCCGCCGAAAAAGGACGGCGAATTTGAAAAGGCATTTGAAGTGCTGGATGCACTGGGGGAACTGAAGCCTGATTTCATCAGTGTGACTTACGGCGCAGGAGGCAGCCGTTCCGGGCAGACCATAGAAATCGCCTCCTACATACAAAACAAGCTTGAGATCGACGCCATGGCGCACATGACCTGTGTGGGCAGCCGCAGAGAGCAGCTTTTAAATGTTTACGAAGAATTAAAAAAGCACAATGTAAAACATGTGCTGGCGCTGCGGGGCGACCGGCCCAGGGATATGACGGACGAACAGTTTGCCTCCCGGGATTTTGCCCATGCCAGCGATATGATGATATTCTTAAGAGAACAGACGGATTTGACACTGGCCGGAGCATGCTATCCCGAAAAGCATTTTGAAGCCTTCAGTATGGAATCCGATTTAAATAACCTGCGGAAGAAACAGAAAGCAGGCGCGGAATTTTTTATCAGCCAGCTTTTTTTTGACAATGATTTCTATTACGCTTTTCTGGAAAAGGCAGAAAAAAAAGGAATCACTATCCCTGTCTGCGCAGGCATCATGCCCATCACCTCTTCCAAACAGATTGGAACCACCATCACCCTGGCAGGCTCCAGTGTGCCGAAGGCTCTGGCGGACATCATCGCCGCCTACGGCGATAACCCTGAGGAAATGCGCAAGGCCGGAATTGATTATGCCATCCGCCAGATTCGCGACCTGCAGGAAAACGGCGTAAACGACATTCATCTCTACACTATGAACAAGCCGAAAACGGCAAAGGAAATCGCGGAAGCAATTTATCGCTGATAAGGGCGTTGCATCAGTTCGGGAAGGGAAAAGCGGGAACCTCCACCTTTTTATCCCGCAGCATCAGATCCTTCACTGCGCTGTCGGCGCTCTTGCCCTCAAACAGCACCGCGTTTACCTGCTCGATAATGGGCAGCTGCACATTATATTTTTTCGCCAGGCCCATGGCGGCCTTGGCAGAATAAACTCCCTCAACCACCATCTGCACCTGGGCCATAGCCTCCTCCATGGTTTTGCCCTGGCCTATCAGGATGCCTGCCCGGCGGTTTCTGGAGTGCATACTGGCGCAGGTCACAATCAAATCTCCGATTCCCGTAAGTCCGCAGAATGTCTCGAAACGTCCTCCCATGGCAGTGCCCAGACGGGCAATCTCCGTAATACCTCTGGTAATCAGGGCTGCTTTGGTATTATCCCCGTAGCCCAGTCCGTCCGCAATACCGGCGGCAAGGGCCACCACGTTTTTCAGGGCGCCGCCCAGCTCCATGCCCAGAATATCCGGGCTGATATACACACGGAAAACCTCGTTCATAAACAAATTCTGAATATACTCCGCCGTGGCCTTTGTCTTTGCGCCCACTACGATAGTGGTAGGCAGCCCACGCCCCACTTCCTCCGCGTGGGAGGGGCCGGACAGCACCGCCACATCTGCCTGGGGAATCTCCTGCTCTATGATCTCCGAAAGGGTCATCAGGCTCTCCTCCTCGATACCCTTTGCCACGTTCAGAATCTTCTGCCCGGGAGCTGCAAGCTTCGCCAGACGGTTTGCAGTCCTTCTGGTAAAAGAGCTTGCCACCGCCATCACCAGCAGATCCTGTCCCACCACCGCTTCCCTGTCGTCTGTGGTAAACAGGGTATCCTCCGACAGCCTGACGCCGGGGAGCATCTTATGCTCATGGTTGCTTTTGAGCATCTCAATCTCTGCTTCCAGCGCAGACCACACCGTCACCTTATGTCCGTTCTTATGCAACAGTACCGCCAGAGCAATGCCCCAGCTGCCGCCGCCCAATATACTTACCTTTGCCATAACGCCTCTTTCCCGGCATTTTTATGCCTGCCATTATCCATTATCTATGTGGGCTTCTGCGGTCCCGCCTCTTTCCCTCCGGAAGGGATTTCCACCTGGTTCTTTTTGAACAAATAGGTCTTCCGCTCATTTCCGTGCAGCAGCCTTTTGATATTCTCTCTGTGCTTCCAGTATGCCATGACCAGCAGACAGCCGAACACTATGTACATCTCAATCAGCTGTCCCTGGGTCATTTCCTGAAACAGCCAGCCGTTCTGCCCTACCACCACCAACTGGATCATCAGCCCCGCATAGACCAGCAGAGACCCCAGGGATACATAGTGCAGAGCAAAAAAGGGGATGAAAAACAACAGTACCCCCGTGATGATGAACCAGGGATGAAAGGAAAGAACCATGCCTGCAGTGGCAGCAATCCCCTTGCCTCCCTTAAAATTCAGATAAAAGGGATAGTTATGTCCCAGAATGGCCCCCGCGCCGGTATACAGGCACAACAGGTAAATAATGTCATGATAGGTATTGCCGAACACCAGCCGCACCAGCCACACCGCCGCCATACACTTTAAGCAGTCCCCCGCAAAGACGATAAGGCCCGCCTTCGTCCCCAGCACCCGCAGGGTATTGGTGGTTCCCGCATTGCCGCTGCCGTGCTGCCTGATGTCGATTCCATGGGCTTTTCCATAAAAATACGCCGTCTGAAACAATCCGAACACATATCCGATCGCTAAGCATATGATCCTTATCATTGCTCTACTGCTCCTTTTCGTTTCTTTCTCTTATGATAAACCGAAGGGGCGTCCCCCTGAAACCGAAAGTTTCACGAATCTGGTTTTCAATATATCTGGTGTAGGAAAAGTGCATCAGATCCTTACTGTTCACAAAAATCACAAAGGTGGGAGGCTTTACCGCCACCTGGGTAATATAGTAGAGCCGAAGCCGCTTCCCCTTGTCGGAAGGGGGCTGCTGCAGGGCCACGGCCTCAGACATAATTTCATTCAGTACGCCGGTTGCTACCCGCATAGCGTGGTTCTCGCTCACCATGTCAATGGTATCAAACAGTTTATTCAGGCGCTGTCCCGTCTTTGCAGACACAAACAGGATTTCCGCATAGGGCATGTAGGACAGGGTATTTCGCACCTTTTCCGTCATACGGTAAATAGTCTTGTCATCCTTCTCCAGAGCGTCCCACTTATTTACGGCGATGATAACCGCTTTTCCCCTCTCATGGGCAATTCCCGCAATCTTCGCATCCTGCTCCGTGACGCCCTCCACGGCGTCGATGACCAGCACCACAATATCCGCCCGCTCCACGGCGCTTACCGTGCGTACAATCATATAATGCTCCAGATCCTCTTTGACCTTGTTCTTACGACGCAGCCCTGCCGTATCAATAAACACATACTCCCTGCCGTTGTGGGTGATTTCCGTATCCACCGCATCTCTGGTAGTGCCCGCAATGTCAGACACAATCAGCCTCTCCTCTCCCAGCAGCTTATTAATCAGGGAGGATTTCCCTACATTCGGCTTGCCCACAATGGCGACCTTAGGTCTCTCGTCCTCCTCCTCTTCCTCCGCTCCTTCGGGAAACAGGGCAATCACCTGATCCAGCAGATCTCCCAGTCCAAGCTTATTCGCTGCGGAAATGGGATAAGGCTCTCCAATACCGAGATTATAAAATTCATAGACGTCCGGCATATATTTTTCCCGATCATCCACCTTATTTACCACCAGCAGAACCGGCTTGCGGGAGCGCCTGAGCATATCCGCCACCTTTGAATCCGCGTCCACCAGCCCCTGCTTCACATCCACCAGAAAGAGAATCACATCCGCCGTATCTATGGCAATCTGAGCCTGGGTACGCATTTGGGATAAAATCACATCCCGGCTGTCCGGCTCGATGCCGCCCGTATCAATCAATGTAAAGGTTCTGTCCAGCCAGCTTACATCCGCATAAATGCGATCCCTTGTAATGCCGGGCGTATCCTTTACAATAGAGATTCTTTCCCCTGCCAGCATATTAAACAGCGTTGACTTTCCCACATTCGGCCGTCCTACCACCGCCACAATGGGCTTTGCCGTCTTTTTCGCCATATCCTGCCTCACTTTCCGTCATACCGCCAGCAGCGGCACAAACCTGGAAGAATGTCCGCACTTTGGGCATTCTTCCGTGTGCATAGGTTTCGCGAAGCGAAACCGTAGATTTTCTTAGCGGGCGTACTTTGACCGTTTAGAAAATCTTTGCACACTTTCTACAAAGTCATATCCGCTTGATTTTACAATATCTACCGGAACTTGTAAAGCTTTTTCAATGTCCTTTAAGGAAATATCATCCAAAAAAATGCCGGCATCCACCCGCACCATGTTTTCCGGCAGAAGCAATACCCCGCCCAGCTCCTTTCCCTTCAGCTGCTCCTGCAGATCCCGCCCGGTAATCAGCCCGGAAACCGTAATCTGCTCCCCGAAAAAGAAGTTGGTAATCGGGTACACATGAAGTCTGACATTCGGGTAACATTCCGTTATTCTGTCCGCCATGCGTTTGATATAGGGATATGCCAGCAGCCCTGTGGCTATGGACAGCTCGCCCCGGCGGCTTTCGCAGGGAAACCCGTCCTGCTTCTCCCTCTGCTTCATGGCCTCCTCAAATTCATTCAAAAGCAGCCGCAGCATGCCCACGCCGTTTTCCAGCTGCAGATAACCGTCATAGCGTTCCTCCTCCGGCACCTCCCGCCCTGCCAGAATATACCACTCGTCGCTGGCATGGACAAAGTGAATTCCATGCTTTTTTACACATTCCTTCTGATATGCCTCAATGGTATCAATGACCTCCGCCGCATCCTCCTTCATAAAAGGTTCCAGAGGATACAGCCCCTCCCGGTACTTTGTCAGCCCCACCGGCACCACGGACAGGCTTTCCAGCACGGGAATATACTTCATCAGCTGCTCTATGCTGAAACTTAATTCTTTTCCGTCGTTTAACCCTTTACACAGGACAATCTGCCCGTTCATGTGAATGTCCGCCTCAAACAATGTGTCAACCTTCCTCAGGGCCTCTCCTGCGAAGCGGTTATTCAGCATTCTGCAGCGCAGCTCGGGATTCATGGTCTGAAAGGAAATATTGATAGGGGACAGACGGTATCTGCAGATTCTGTCAATGTCATGGTCGGACATATTGGTCAGGGTCACATAATTTCCCTGCAGAAAGGAAAGCCGGGAATCATCATCCTTAAAATACAAGTTCTCCCGCATACCGGGCGGCATCTGATCGATAAAGCAGAACACACATTTATTATGGCAGTGCCGATATTCATCCATAAGCCCGTTCTCAAATTCTACACCCAGATCCTCCCCGAGCTCCTTGTCCACTTCCAGAAGCCACTGCTCGCCGTCCGGCTTCTCTACCAGCACCTCAATATAGGTATCCTGCACCAGAAACTGGTAATCAAATATATCCTCTATTTCCGTGTCATTTACAGATAAAATCCTGTCTCCTGCTTCTATCTCAAGCTCTTCCGCAATGCTCCCCGGAAGAACCTTTTTCACCACATGATTCTTCTTCATAAAAATGTCCCTTCCCGTAAAATTATTATACAAACATTCTCTTGACGTGTCACTAGCATAATGATATAAATTTAATGTGAGGAGAAAAAAATATGCCCAACTTACAAAAGCTCGAAAACGCAATGCCTGTTGCCCCTTTAAAGCTTATCGCCCTGCCTTCCGCAGAACAGATGGGGCGCAGGATCAATGAATATCTGGTGGAATTCCGAAAAAGTATCCACAATGACAAGGTTAAAAACGATCCGGCCTTTCACGGCTATATTGAAAATAATTATCTGGTAAGCATTTCCACCCCCAGGTTCGGCTCCGGGGAGGCCAAAGCCATACTGGGCGAAAGCATCCGGGGAAAGGACTTATTTCTGCTGGCGGACGTCTGCAATCACAGCATCACCTACAACATGAACGGATACACCAACCATATGTCCCCTGACGATCATTATCAGGATTTAAAGCGGGTAATTGCCGCCTGCAACGGCAAGGCCCGCCGCATTAACGTTATCATGCCCTTCCTGTATGAGAGCAGGCAGCACAAAAGAAACGGCAGGGAATCCCTGGACTGCGCTTACGCGCTGAAAGAGCTTAAAAACATGGGCATCCATAACCTGATTACCTTTGACGCCCATGACCCCAGGGTGCAGAATGCCACCCCCTTAAACGGCTTTGATAATTTTATTCCCCATGACCAGTTCATAAAGGCCCTGCTGAACGCGGAAGACGACTTAATTGTGGATAAGGAGCATCTGGTAGTCATCAGCCCTGACGAGGGTGCGCTGGATCGGGCCATCTACTTTGCCAGCGTCCTGGGTGTAGATACCGGAATGTTCTACAAGCGCAGGGACTATTCCACCATCGTAGGCGGCAAGAATCCCATTGTAGCTCATGAATTCTTAGGCGACAGTGTGGACGGCAGGGACGTTATTATCATTGACGATATGATTTCCTCCGGCGGCAGCATGATTGACACTGCAAAACAGCTGAAAATGCGAAACGCACGGCGTGTATTCATCTGCTGCACCTTCGGACTTTTTACGGAGGGTCTGAAGGCCTTTGACGCCGCATATGAACAGGGTTACTTTGACAAGGTAGTCACTACGGATCTGACCTGGCTGCCCCCTGAGCTATACACCCGGCCTTATTTCATCGAGGCGGACATGAGCAAGTTTATCGCCTCCCTCATCGACTTTATGAACCATGCCGCCTCCTTAAGCGGCGTCATGGAGACTACGGAAAAAATGCACAGCATTCTGGACGCATACAATGAACGCAGGGATGTGGACGTAAATCCGGATTAATTTTCCTGTTCAAATTGATTTTCCTGCTCATTGTAGCAGGGGAAATCCAGGGTTATTTTAAACAGGTCGCCGTCCAGGTATATAGTGAACTCTCCGCCCTGCACCCTTGTCAGGCTCTGGGCAATGGACAGCCCAAGTCCGCTTCCCTCGGTACTTCTCGCCAGATCTCCCCGGATAAACCTCTCCGTCAGTTCCTCCGGTCTGATGTTCATCTGCTGCTTGGAAATATTTTTCACAGATGCACAGACCCGGCCGTTTTCCGTCTTCACATCAAAATAAACTCTGGTTCCTTCCAGCGCATATTTACAGATATTGTTCAGCAGATTTTCCACCACTCTCCACATGCGCCTGCTGTCCGCCAGAATGTCCGCAGCCGGGCCACTCTCCTCAAAGACCACCTGTAATCTGCTCTCCTCCAGCTTCTCGGAAAATTCTCCGATTCCCTGATTAAGCAGCTCGGTCAGGTTTACCTTTTCCTTGTTCAGCTCAATGTTTCCGGAAGAAATCTTGGACGCCTCCACCAAATCATCCGTCAGCTGCTTCAGACGCTGGGCCTTGCTGTCCAGAATGTCAATATACCCTCTGGCAGGCTCCTCCGTTATCCCCGTGCGTTTTAAAAGATCTATATAGTTGATAATGGATGTAAGAGGCGTCTTGATATCATGGGACACATTGGTAATCAGATCCGCTTTCATCTGTTCGTCCCGCATACTTGTCTTTACCGCTTTTTTGATGCCCTCACCGATATTGTTCACCGCGTCCGCCAATTCCCGGTTGGATCCGTGCAGGCTTCCCGTTTCCAGCTTGTAATCCACCTCTCCGTCCCGTATCCGGTTGATGCCGTCCACAATTTCATTCTGTTCGCCGCCCCGCCTGAATATCATTACGCCGATAAAACCGTCAAAGAGAACGATACACACTATGGCAATGATTCCAAGCACTTCTCTCTCCCGCAGCCTGTACACAGCTACCAGCGCCGCCAGATTGATGAACAAAAATAAATTATAAGGCAGCAATACACTGATTACGGAATTTCTGTGACTGAAAATAAACCGTAACGCCTTTTCCACACCGATACAGACATAATGCAGCAGGCTGCCCTTCCACAGACTTTTGGACCTGAGCCTGCGCACAAAGCTGTACCACACGATACCTGCGGTAACGCTTAAATAAACTCCGTAAACCGCAAACATTCCGTACTGAAACACTCTGGACAGCTGAAGTCCCAGTACCTGGGTTGTTGCCACCGCAGTATTTTCCGCAATCTCCGTCAGCCGCTGAAAACCATAGCGGCCGCCCAAGACAAAAGCTGCCGCCAACAGGATAAGCGCCTCCGTCCACATATGGTCAAACCGCTTCAGATAGCAGACCTTCTCACCGTTTTCCGTTACCGCCACTCCCGCCGTGACAGACAGGTAAATTCCTATGCCAAGCCACAGCACCAGCAGCATGACAAATACTGCAAAATAGCGCCCCATATTGGGCACAATCCTGTCATACACCGCATTGGCATTATAAAATGCGTCGGTGGCAGTGTAGTCTGTATCTACCCCAAGCCAGATATGGGTAGTGTCCGGATATGCATAATCATAGGCGCTGACATACCCGTATATCTCCTCCTCACTCATCACGGTATTGCCCATAAATATCAGACTGTCGGGATAGTAGATCAGATACCTTCTGTACTCTGAAAAAAGCTCTGTTATTTCCTCAACGGAGGCATTCTGCAGTTCCGGCACATTGGTGTATGTACGCATCCCTCCGTCCGTCATCATGCGCACTACATATTTCACATTGCTTTTTCCCGCTTCATAAGCGCTGTTGCAGACCTGATATCTTTCATAGTGCCCTGACAGAGACTCGATGGTGGCTACCACATTGCTCTGAAGCCGGAGATAATCCACCCAGTTATCCGCATAACGTATCAGCTGCTTTTCTCCGTCCACGGTTGCATAACGGCAGTTCAGAATCGGAACCCGCACCCGAATCACGCCATCCTCCCGGAACACCTCAATCCACTCCGGGTCCTGCGCCATAACGTATGCAAAGGCCAGGTCCTCGAGCTGGGCCTCGCTCTGTCCCGTGCTCTCTATCTTTTCGGCAATAACGGCAACCTCCTCCGCACTCTTCCCGTAATAAGCCGGTTCCGCTCCCTCCTGCGGCAGCCCGTCCGCTCCCGGCGGTATTTCTCCGGTATTCGGCGTATCCTCTCCCCGTCTGTAAAATCCGTCAAAGCAAAGCTGCTGATACTCGTCCAACGTAAAATTTTCCGGATAAATAATATATCCGAAATAATTCACGAAATCCGATATGCTCATAATATGCTTTGTATCCGAAACGCCGTACTTTCCCCATTTAATGAGATCATCCAGATCATAGACAGCGGACATGGGACAGCCCTGATCCACTCCTATTTTAGCGGCATATTCCGTTGTATCTATCTGTTTTAAGGGATCCAGTTCCCCGTCTGTCTCAAACAAATCCTTGATGGCAACCAACTGCGTAATGTCATAAACCGCGCTTCTGAACAGGGCCAGATAAGCCTCCGACTCCTCAAACTCCTGCCTGTTATTGACGGGAAACACCCTGTAGCTTTTCGTGCCGTCAATGGTATCCACTTCAATATAGGAATTCAAGAGAATACCTGCTACTGCAAGCAGAATACCTGCCGCCACCAGATGCTGCAGCAGTCCTGCCAGTATTCTCTTTAGGTTTCTTTTCTTCATATGATTTTTTATATGACCCTTCATATGACCTCATTTCCGACATTACTGCCTGTCAATTTTATAGCCGACCCCCCATACCACCTTCAGGTAGCGGGGCTCCCTGGGATTAATTTCTATCTTTTCACGGATATGGCGGATATGCACGGCTACCGTATTATCCGCGCCAATGGCGTCTTCATTCCAGATGCTCTCGTAAATCTGGTCAATGGAAAAAACTCTGCCCTGGTTTTTCACCAGCAAAAGCAGAATATTATACTCGATTGGCGTCAGCTTCACCGGCTCGTCATCCACAGTGACCTGCTTTGTATCGTCGTTGATAACCAGACCTCCCACCTGATAAATCGCCTTACTGTCGGTATTCAGACTTCCCAGGGAGGTATAGCGCCGCAGATTGGATTTCACCCTGGCCACCAGTTCCAGCGGATTAAAGGGTTTTGTGATATAATCATCCGCCCCGATATTTAAGCCAAGTATCTTATCCGTGTCCTCAGACTTTGCGGAAAGCATGATAATGGGAATGCTGCTGTACTCCCGAATCTTCAGCGTTGCCCTGATTCCGTCCAGCTTCGGCATCATCACATCCATAATCAGAAGCTGGATATCCTCCTTCTTTAAAAGCTCCATGGCCTGTTCCCCGTCATAAGCCTTAAATATACGGTAGCCGTCCTGGCTCAGATAAATTTCAATCGCATCCACAATTTCCCTGTCGTCGTCACACACAAGTATATTTGCCATTTTTCCTCTCCTGTCGGTCTTTTATAAATTATCTATCTCAATTATCTACCTCAGGCACAAAAAAGCGCCCATATTGCCTCTTCTTCCGCCGCTCGCCCGGTGGGAAAACAAATAACTGCCGTTACAGCAGGTGCAGATATCCGTCACTGCAATTTCCCTATCCTGCACTCCTGCCGCCACCAACAGCTGCCTGTTGGCTTCCCACAGATCCAAATGATATTTGCCCGGCTCCCTTCCCTGCGTCACCACCCCCGGAAATCGCTCAAACTGCACGGCCACCTCTTGGCCCACCTCATAGCATCCGGCGCAGATAGAAGGCCCGATGGCCACCCTGAGGTCTTCCGGTCTGGTGCCATAGGCCTCTCCCATGGCTCTTATCATACAGCTTCCCATTCCCGCTGCGGTTCCACGCCAGCCGGAATGGGCCAGCCCTATGGCTCTGTGCGCCGTATCCACAAAAAACAGGGGTACACAGTCCGCAAAAAAAGTCACCAGCACAATTCCTGACACATCTGTCATCAAACCGTCTATGTCTTCGTAATCTCCGGGACGGGTGATTCCCTTTCCCTTGTCTTTAAGGCCAACCTTCCGAATGTTGGTGGTATGAGTCTGGCGGGATGCAACCATATCCTCCGGCGTACAGCCCAGCGCCTCTCCTATCCGCCTGTAATTCTCAGCCACACAATCAGACCGGTCGCCACGGGTAAAACTCAAATTCATGGAAGAAAATTCTCCCCGGCTGACGCCTCCCAGCCTGGTGGTAAACAGGTGCTTTACCAGCCCCGTTTTCTCCAGTGACGGGAATGTCAGAAACTCCATTTCTCCGCCGTCGCCCATGTCACGTCGGTTCTGTTTCAGTACAGGGCCTTCTGCCCGTTCCGCCCGCCTTATTGTATACATTCCCTTCCCACTTCCCTTCTGCTGCGCCGTCTTCCTTCCGCTTAACGATGCCCCGCATATATATGGGGAAATGCATTTTGCAGCCACTCTATCCTGTCTCCCTGTATGGCAACCACGTCATACCGCACCGCCGTGTTCTCACCCAGCCCGTGGGTATATCTGTAATAGTCCGCAACCCTGCATATTTTCCGCTGTTTTCCCGGGGTTACCGCTTCTGCCGCATACCCGTCGGCGGTACTGCTGCGGTACTTTACCTCCACAAACACCAGATATCCATCATGATAACCTATCATATCTATCTCGCCCCGGCTGTTCCGGTAATTGCGCTCTACAAGCTTCATGCCGGAAGCCTCCAGATATTCCGCCGCCTTCTGTTCCCAGGCCGCCCCTGTGGCTCTTTTGTTCATACCGCTTCCCTACAGTTTCTTCTTCAGCTTATCCATGGAATCCACAAAAATCAATATTTCCGCCACCACCTCATAAAGCTCCGGCGGTATCATTTCCCCGATTTCCAGTCTGGAAAGCGTATCCGCCAGCTTGTCATCCCGATGAATGGGAACGTCGCTCTCCTTTGCCTTCTCGATAATCTTTTCCGCCAATAGTCCCCGGCCGCTGGCTATTACCTTCGGGGCCTCGTCGGAGGGATCATATTCCAGTGCAATGGCCTGTTTTACCTTACTCTTTTCTCTGTCCTTCTCCATTTCCGGCAGACCTTTCTTTCCTTTATCACCCGGTTCGCCTCCCGCGTCCCGGAAATATTTTACCCCCGCTAAGTGCGTACATCAAACGCATACTGGGACAGGAGAATTCCCTTTTCCTGCTGCAGCAGCGGTGCAAGCCCGCCGCCTTCCTGCTTTTCCTTTTCCCCTCTGACGGTCATGGAAGCGCTGCAGCTGTATCCCCGCTTTTCCAGTCTTTTGGTAAGGATATCCATATGCGCTTCAATAAAATCAAGAATTTCATCATCCGCCACATAAAATTTAGTGCTTACCTTACTTTCCTGCAGCGTCACATAGACGTCCAGAGGCCCCAGATGCTCCATATCAAGATGCAGCAGGGCGCTTACCTGTCCATCGCTGCGGGCCAGGCTTCGCTTGTTGGTGTAGACATATAGATCGCCGTGGGCCTCGGAATGCTGCAGATGCAGCGGCAGCTGCACATAGGTATACATCTGGTTCATCTGGTTCATAAAATCCACATTCTGGGCTACATTGGCCGCCGCCCTGTATGCCGTGCTGTTTCCCTGCCCTCCTGTTTCCAGCGCCTGCAGCAGCCCCTTCATCTGCCTGTCAATCCGCCGATACAGCTCCTCCACCTTTTCAGGCTTTGAGACGTCCTCCGGACGCATTGTCCACAGTTCCTTCAGCTGTGACGTAAGTATATTCTGAAACGCCTTCCCGCCGAACAGCCCCTGCAGCTGCCGGATTCCGCCTTCGGTGTGCCCGGCTGCGTCCAGCATCTGCGCTGCCGTTCTGAAAAATTCCACTGTGGACAGTTCTCCTCTGCCAAAGCGCTGCACCGCCTCCGACAGCGCTCCCGCCTCCTCGGACGGCAGCTGCAGATCCTGCAGCGCCTGCAGCATATTGCGGGTCAGCTCTCTGCGCGTCTCCGGGGTCACAGACAGGGTTCCTCCGCTTTCACCGGACAGCTCCGGCAGTCCGCCTGCGGGCAGCCCAGGCTTTACCGACACTTCAGTCCGGGCGGTTTCGTCCATGGCAGCCTCTTCCGCTCCTGCAGAAGCTTCCGCTGCCTGCGTGGCTCCTTCCTCCCGAGAAACGCCGACGGCAGTCTCTCCCTCTCCATTCAGCCCTTCCTGAACTACAGCGGTTTCAATGCCTTCCGCTCCTGCCATACCCTCCCGGGCTACAGCCTCCTCCAGCACCATGGAGAAAAGCTCTCTGTACAGTCCTGCAGCCTCACTGTCATTTCCTGCCTTCAGCATATTGTTTGCGGCCTCAGGCAATGCATCCAGCACCGAAGTCATCCCCTTGATAAGCTGGTGGGTCAGATTGCGATAGGAAGCCATCTGCTGCAGATTTGCCTCATTGACGGGCAGCTGCAGCTTATGCAGATTCACTACATCCGATACCCTTCCGCCGCTTTCCGACGCCTCCCCCGCCTCCGGAAAAGCATTGATTTCCCTGTAGATCTGCTGAAGGGAGGTTCTGTTCACCGGCAGACCCGCCTTCATCAGCTGCTCCGTCATCAGTACGGAGGTATCATTTACCGGCAGACCCGCCATGTCCAGCGCCTTTAACACATTGGCGTCCGCCGCAATATTGGTAAACAACGGGCTTAAGGAAAGCGTTCCGCCGTTGCTCTTCACCTCGAAGGTCACATTTTTTCCCAGCTCCAGGTTAATGCTCTGATCCACCCTTGCGTTCATCACCATGTCGTCCGACAGGCGGATCTGCACTTCACTGCCGTTCCTGGACACAATCTCCCCCCGTATGGTCTGGCCCGGCACCAGAGAATGAATCTGCCGGTTCAGATCAGCCGTCCGTGCATACTGAGACTGCGGCGTCCGCCCGTTCTCCTCCACACGGTTCTCCGTCCGGGACTGTCCCGTGAATAGCTGCGAAAGTTTCATTTTTTATTTCCTTTCTAAATTTTTGATAAAACTCCTGCGATGTATAGGGGTAGGCCCGTATTTTTTCAACGCCTCGATGTGGGCTGCGCTTCCGTATCCCTTATTCGCCGCAAAACCATACTCCGGATATACCCTGTCATACTCTGTCATTAATCGATCCCGGGTCACCTTCGCTATGATACTGGCGGCGCCGATGGTAATGCTTTTGGCGTCCCCCTTAATGATAGGCACCTGCCTGATATCCACCCCGGGAATGGTTACCGCGTCGTTCAGCAGGATGTCCGGCCGGGGTACAAGCTTGCCTATGGCCTCCCGCATTGCCTCGTAAGTAGCCTGTAAAATATTAATTTCATCAATCCGCTCCGGAGAGACAAAGCCCAGACCGCAGCTGACTGCCTGCTCCATGATACTGTCAAAAAGCTCCTCTCTCTTTTTTTCGGTCAGTTGTTTGGAATCGTTTATATACAAAATACGGCATTCTTTGGGTAAAATCACGGCTCCCGCCACCACCGGCCCTGCCAGCGGCCCTCTTCCCACCTCGTCGATTCCGCAGATGAATTCATATTCCCTGTATTTTTCCTCATAGACACGAAGCTCTTCAATGCGCTGTTTCTCCTTCTCCAACGCCCGTATCTTCCGCTTTGCAGACTCGATTAGCTTTTTCACGCCGCTCCGTCCGTCCTGCTCATACCGCTTTATAAGTTCAGGCAGCCCTTCCGTTGAAGCTGCCTGAAACTGCTCTTTTATCTCTCCGATACTCTGCATATTGCTTAACCTCCGGCTTCCTGCTTACCGATGCTTTAAGATTCCGAATCTGTCAAGAGGCCAGATGCGCATCCACGCCCTGCCGATAATATCTTCTCTCTTGATATTTCCCACAATTTCCATCCTGCTGTCACTGCTGTTATTCCGGTTATCCCCCAGAACAAAATATTCATCCTCACCCAGCACAACAGGTTCCCATGCACGTCCCACATGATCTGCCCGAATCACCTCTCTGCCGTAGCTCTCCACAAGCAGCTCGCCATTAATGTAAATATGCCCGTCCGCGTCAATCTGAACCGTCTCTCCCGGCAGGCCGATGATTCTCTTTATGTAAAAGGTTTTTTCCTTGTATTGAAAAGGAAAGACAATAATATCAAATCGCTCCGGATCTCGAAAACGATACGAAATTTTGTCTACAATCAGGTTGTCGCCGTTATACAGAGTGGGTTCCATGGAAGCCCCGTCCACCTCTGTCCGCTGCCCCACAAACTGAATGACAATCCAGGTGAGACAAAGCACTGCCAGAAGATACAGCAGTGTACTAATCATTTCTTTCATTGCTTTTTTCATTGTCTGTTCTCCCGTCTCAGGGCCGTTCCAGGGTCATGCGCCCCAGACGCCCGCTTCTGAAATCGTCCAGCAGTATATCGGCCGCCTTTTTCAAATCGAGATTTTCTCCTTTTATATAGCATCCTCTGCTACGGGCAAGCGCTGCCAGCGTTTCCTCTGAATTCTCCCCCCACTGTATCCCGTACCGCTCACAGACGGTCTCCGGATACAGCTCCTCTAGGCAGCCCAGCAAATCACAGGCCAGTTCTTCCCTGATGATAACCTCATCATTCATGGAACCGATAAAGGCCAGCCGCATTCCTACTTCCCGGTCTTCAAACTTAGGCCACAGGACTCCAGGCGTATCCAGAAGCTCCAGGCTTTTATTCAGACGTATCCACTGCTTTCCCTTTGTGACTCCCGGCTTGTTTCCCGTCCTGGCACAGGCCCTGCCTGCAAAGGAATTGATAAAGGTAGATTTGCCCACATTAGGGATGCCTGCCACCATGGCTCTCACCGGGCGGTTTACAATGCCCCGCTTCCTGTCTCTCTCCAGCTTTTCTCTGCAGGCCTCCCGGACCAGGCCGTTGATTCCCTTCACCCCGGCGCCGCTTTTGGAATTTATCTCCAGCGCATAGATTCCCTCTTTCTTAAAATAAGCCATCCACTGCTCATTATATACGGGATCCGCCAGATCCGCCTTGTTCAGCAGCACCACCCGGGCTTTATTCTTACCCAGCACGTCGATATCCGGATTGCGGCTGCTTGTGGGAATTCTGGCGTCCACCAGCTCTATCAGCAAATCTATCAGCTTTATATTCTCCTGCATCATACGCATTGCTTTTGTCATATGACCGGGATACCATTGATAATTCATCCTTTATTTCACAAAGCCCATGCCCTGCTCTGCACACCTGGCACGGAACCACGCCTTTCCTATAATGTCCGCTTCCTTTACCGGGCCGATATTGGCGGAACGACTGTCCTCGCTGTTGCCCGGATTGTCCCCGATACAGAAAAATTCCCCGCTTCCCAGCGTCAGCTCATTTTCGGCAATCCCCGGTTCCGAAATATAATCCGTCACCCACTCGCTTTCGATTCCGTTTACAAAGAGTATCCCATCCTGCACCACCAGATGATCTCCGGGGACGGCTACCACACGCTTTACATAATAATGGGCATTTTCGTTGCCGTTGGGGAGAAATATCACCACATCCCCCCTCTTAGGAGAGAAAAGCACATACAGAAAGCGGTTCACAAATATCTGCTGTCCGTTGTACAGCGTAGGTTCCATGGACACACCCACCACATTGGTAGTCATGCCGAAGAAAAACACAAGCACCGTTGCGATAAATGCCGCCGCCAGGATACCGAATATCCAGGTAAATACCTCCCGAATCATGGCCGAGCTTATTTTTTTCTTTCTTTTGTAAAAGCTTAAGCCCTTATTTTTTTTCGACATACGCCTGCTTCCTCATATTTCCGTACTCGAATTATTTTACCATAAAAATAAAAAACAGAAAAGGGCAACTACAAAAGTAATTGCCCCCCTCTAAGACTTTTTTTACTTTACAAGCTCTTTTACCTTGGCCTTCTTGCCTACGCGGTCTCTCAGGTAATTCAGCTTTGCGCGCCTTACCTTACCTCTTCTGACCACCTCAATCTTCTCCACATTGGGGGAATGTACGGGCCAGGTCTTCTCTACGCCGATTCCGCCCGAAACCTTTCTCACGGTGAAAGTCTCTCTGTTGCTGCCGCCCTGCCTCTTCAGGACAATGCCTTCAAACACCTGAATTCTCTCGCGGTTTCCCTCCTTGATCTTACCATAAACCTTTACGGTATCGCCCACGTTGAACTCATCCACTGTTTCCTTCAGCTGTTCAGCCTCAATCTCTCTGATAATATCACTCATAACGAGCCTCCTTTAATAAAGTCAGACGTTCTTAATACAAATCCTGTAACAGAGGACCGTCCTCATAATCGCAACAGTCAAATCTTACCATAATGGGAATGGAAATGCAAGTGTTTTTTTGCTTGACGTTCATAAATCCGGCATCAACGTCTTATGCAATATATAACAGCCGAATAATTATCATTCCCGCCTCCTTTTACCACACATTTTCTAATCATCCGTTTCTTCCTTTCCGCACTCCCGCAGACTCTCCCGCCGCACATGATCTTTTCCAACTCGCTGTGCCCGCAGTATTTATAAACACCGTCGCTGCAGAGAAGAAACGTTTCCCGTTCAGACAGTATCCCGCTTTTCCTGCTTATCTTCAGGCGTTCTCCGGAGCCAAGAGCCTCCGTCAGCCTGCCGAATCTGGAATCATCCGCCGCAGCTTCACTGTTCATCTTGTACTTTACCTCAGGAAGATTCTCCCACACATCATCCGTAGTCAGCTGCTCCAGCTTCCTGCCCCGAACCCGGTATATTCTGCTGTCTCCCGCGGAAAGTACCGTAAATCTGTCATCCCATATAATCAAAACCGCTACGGTGGAGCCTCCCATCTGTCCCTTTGAACTGAAACAGGAAAATACCTCCGCATTCAGATTCGTCAGCAGACCGATACACTGTTCCGACACCGTATCAATGTCTGTTCCCGGGCTTGCGGTATCAATGCTTTCCCACCAGCTTCTGATACCGTTTACGATTGCGCTGCTGGCCACCTCTCCGCCGAAATGTCCGCCCATACCGTCAGCCACCGCAAAGATTCCTCTGTTTTCTTCCACAGATACGCAGATTGCATCCTGGTTGACCTCTCTGGGGCCTTGCTCCGAGAAAAAAGCTGTATCGGTAATCATCATCCCTAACCTTCTATTGTAATCTTATACTTACAAGTCCCCACTTCCAGAATCCCGCCGTTCATAATCGGAGTTTCATGATACACCCGCATATTCCCGTAGAATGTACCGTTGCTGGATTTCAGGTCATTGACGTAAAACAGATTTCCTTTTTTCAGGATTTCGCAGTGGGTATGCGACACCGCCGCATCATGCCCCAAAACGATATCTCCCGCCTCACGGCCTATTACGATTCTTGTATCTATCGGCGCTCGAAAGCTTCTCTGGGGATTGTTAATATCCGTCAGCATGATAAATGTCTGCCTGGGGGCGTTTACTCCTCCCTGGAGACACACCGTTTTCCCTCCGGCAGCTTCACTTATCTGTCCGCCCAGCCGGACGGTATTCCCGTCCCTTGGGGCCGGCTTGCCCTGCTGCATAGCGGACGCCTGAACTGTGCTGCTTTGGGCATTGGCCTGGTGCTGCCCGTTGTTTGCTATCACCACATTCACCGGCTTTTTCCGTTTGCTCTTAAGGACAAGCAGCACCGTCAAAAGGATGCCTGTTACCAAAACCGCAGCCACTGCGCCGATTACTGCCACAACCGTGATAATACCGGACTTTTCCGTCTCATGAACCTCCTTTTCGTTCCGGGGCTCCACCGCAATGCTTGGCAGTTCCTCCTTCTCCTCCGCCGGTTCCGAACTTAAGGGCACATCCGGTTCTGCACTCTCAACGGGTAGATTGCTCAGATCCGCAAAGGGCATCTGCAGGGATGTAGTCAGTACCACCTCGCCATCCGGGGTGGCAAGCTTCAGCTTTGCTTCCTTCCGGCTTCCATCCATGCTGTCCGCTTCGGGAACCAGCTTCAGACATAAGAGGGAATAATCCTCATTTATCATATCCCTGATTCCGGTGACGTCCGTATCTGCGTCCACCGTTTCATAGACGCCGCCGGTAAGCCGGGCATAGGAAAACAGATTTTCCAGAAGCGTACTGTTTTTGGAGGTTTTCACTCCTATGGTATGTATTACCACGCCGCTGCTCTTCATCAGATCGGAAAGCTCTGTCTGTGTATACTTTATATCCTTGTCATCAGCGCCATCGGTTATAATAATAAGCCGGGTGTAATTTGCCCCGCCTTCGTCCCTGCTTTGCTTGAGAAGGTCATACAGAATATCCGTAAGATAGGATTCCTGATCCAGAAACTCAATTTCCTCCACCGCCGCTTCCAGCGCTTCATATTCTGCGGTAAAATCCGCCACCACGTTTAATCCGTCGGCAAAGGTGGCAATCCTGAATTCCTCGTCTGCCCCATGGCTGCCAATCAGTTCCTTTGCCAGCTCTTTCGCCCGGCTTCCCCATCTTTTGAAAAGAGACTGCGAATTATCAAACAAAATTGTGGTTTTTACCGGCATACCCATGGACGTAACACCGGCCGTCTGAATGTCTCCGCACAGGGTGCTTCCTATCTGAACCGTTGTCCCGCTTGTAATGCTGTCCACGCCCTTTATATAAATATAAATTCCGTCCTCCGCCGTCCTGCTGCTCACCACTGCCGCCTGGGACATATCCGTCTTATTCTCCGCAGCGTATGCCCCTGTACCGGAAAAACACAAAAAAAATACAAGCAGGCAGACGGTATCTGCCACTCTTCTGCGCCAAACAGGCTGATTGTTATTCTTCATCTTTCCTCTCACTTTTGCTCTATTGAAACCTTGCCGCATTGGCGGACAAATCTGTTTCCACATTCATGTATTGTGTCACAGCGCTTCCTGTTACCTTGTATATATCGTTAAGCTGCTGCTCTGCCTTTTCCATTTCCCGCAGGACGGCGTTAAGCCGCTCCCTGATATTCCTTCTGTCCTGTATTTCAGAGGGTATTCTCCAACGAAGCATGCCGACATACTTCTTTTGCGCCGACAGGCTGGAAATCATGGGCGGAAGATTATAATTGGCATTCCGCACCTTTTTAATATCAATGTTTACCTTTGCCATAGGTTGTCCTCCCCTGCCTGACCTTGTTTTCAGCTGCAAGCCTCCGGGCCTCTTCCTCTGCCGCCCGTCTCCTCGCCTCTTCTGCCGCTGCGGCAGCGGCGGCCGCAGCAGCAGCCGCTTCTTCCTCCGCTTTGATTTCTTCCCCTGCCGCCAGGCAATCATGTCCCAAATCATCCAGATCTCCCGCCAGACGGTTCAGTCTGCGGGCAATATCCTCTATGACAGAGTCAATTCCCTTTATCTCCGCACTTTTCCATGCGTCATCCAGTGATTCCTGATGGCGGTTCAGCCTGCGCTTTACAGACAGGATTTCATCCGCTGCCATATTCAGTTCTCTCTGTTGTGCCCTCACGGCATCCATATCTATTGCCATAGCTTACAATGTCTGAAACCCTTCTATAGAATAGTCTTCATTTACCGTGACGGCCAGCGTGACCGTAAACATACCGTCGCCGGTGCTTATCTTTACCACAGTGCTGCCTGCTGCATTGCCCTTCACCGTTCCATCCGACACAGAGCATACCGCAGGATCCGAAACCTCATATTTTAAGTCGCTCTGGGCGTAGCCTTCCGGAATATTGGCAAATCCTATGTTCAGCGATTCGCCTTCCCCAAGATACATTGCATAGCTTACCAGTTCTATGAAATCAAATTCTATGGGTTCAAAGTCAAAGGGATTGATTTCTTCCAGAGGCTCCCCCTCCGGTGTGGTAAGCTCCTGCTCCACAACCTCCGTCCTGGTGCATATGTCTCCGGACATCCTCTTCCAGTCCTCAAGGTGCATATGCAGCTTGACAGGTGAATTCTCGGAATTCCATATCACTGCAGAATACTTCCAGTCCTTGTTAATATCCGTAATAAGACAGCCTTCCTGATTCAGCCCCCAGCTCAACGGAACATACAGCTGCAAGTCCACACAGGTGGGCTGCTCACCTAACAAATCCGCTTCTACTTTTCCGACTGCCACAGCACCGGACGTAATCTGGGCATTCACCACGCTGCTGGAAATACTCTTGAAGCCTACCCGGAGATCCGCCAGCATTGTGGCCTCTGCCGTCAGCGTGGCATCCGCCTGGAAATCCGCTTTTGCGTTGCTGTTAAAGTCTTTATAAAGACCGGTTCCCTTCTTCCATCCCGCAGACAGTACATTCGCCGTGGTATAGCTGATGGACACATTACCGTCAGCCCCCAGATGCGCGGTGAGCATGACTTTGACGTTCAACGGTCCCCAGACTTGAATATACGCCTCGCCCAAGGGTATGGATACCGCCGCGCTTCCGTGTATCTCAGTGGATATTTCCGTGTCAAAGTGGAAATTAAACTTTATTTCCTTAGGTTTTAACGGGTTGAGGAACGCATGCTCATAGGTGACGTCCGTACTTATATTTTTGACTCCCACCACCAACTTGCCGTTTGCAGCCGCTTCCCCATCCATATCCGATCTGCCGGCGCTCTTCTGCACGTCAAATTCTGCCGTGAATATAATGTGGTCGCTGCCCTTATCCACCTTCGCGGAGTTTGAAAGCAGGGTCAGAAAATACTCACCCTCTGCTGAAGCGCTGTTATACCGCTTCATCTCGTCATATATATCCTGAGCCAGCCCCGCGTTGGCGCCATCCGAGGCGGAAACCGCTTCTACCACCTTCCCCGGAAAAGTTCCCCGGACATTGATATAAGCATATGTCTCTTCCACGGACGCTTCCTCAAAGGTGAAAACCTCTCCTTCAATCCCAGTTATCTTAACGGCTCTGGCAAGCGAGGTATCCGTAGCGTCAAAATATACTATGTCTCCTACGCTGTAACCATCGCTCGGAGCCAACAGTCCCGTTGCACCGTCCGCATTAAGCCTTATGCCGATACCTGCGGTCTTCACGCCCTCCGCCAGCTCCATTTCCGCCACCTGCGGCAGTACAAGGTTACGATCATAGTTTTCGGCATACTCAATAATCTGCCCGGCCGTAGCCGCATCTATGGGGGCCTCCCCGCTGCTTATATCAATCTGCGCAATATTACTGACATAAAAGTCCGCCAGCTGCTCCGGATTAAAGGCTGCTCCGGAAGCCTCTATGTCATCCGTTCCAATGGCTCTGACGGCACTCTCCAGCGCAAATTCCAGGGACGCCTCCCTGTCGGGTTCAAATGCTTCTTCCCGATCAATGATTCCCCATTCCGCCGCAGCCTGTATCTGGGCGTAATATTCGTTCTCAGAGGATACATCCGAAAAAATATCCGACTCTGATATATAGGCGTCATATCCAAAGCTGCTCCCCAGCATTCCGATATATTCGGCCCGGGAGAGCATACCCTCTTTGCTTTTGCCGCCGGTTCCCACGCTGTCTTCCCCGCCGCAGCCTGTGCAGACTGCGGCAAGCAGAACCAGAAGCGTACAAAGCAATCCTCTCAAGTTACATTTATCTTTTTTCATAATATCCCCCATGCCGCTTTAGCTTTTTATTTGAACTGGCTGGCGTTGCTGTTGATCGTGCCTTCCAGGTTTCGGGACTGTGCCGCCGCGTTCCTGATAAACTTTACATAGCTGTTCACGACCTGCTGATAGTTTTCAAATCTGCTGCTCATACCGGTGATCTTCTCCCGGATGGTTTCAGCGGAATTACTTTCCCAGTCGCCCTTCAGACTGTTTATTTTCGCCTGTATATCGTCAAGGGTCCGGCGCATCTCCTTATTTTTGTTATCAATGCTGTCTGCGTGTCCGTCAAAATTACCGTAATTAATAATAATCTGTCCATTGTCTGCCATGGTTTTATTCTCCTTTTTGTTTTTCAAGATATATCAATCAACTCTGCAAGCTTGCAATCTGGCTGCTCAGGTTCTCCTGATTCTTCTCATAATCATCAGCCGCCGTTTTCAGAAACTGCGCGTACTCGTCCATCAGATTCTTCATTTTGACAAAATCATCTTTAAAATCTTTGACCTTAGCGCAGAATTCTTTTGCATCCTTTCCCTGATAATCCGTGCTGGTGAATGTCTCGACCAGTTCAAAAAGCTGTTCGTACTGCTTACTATACTCGACTGCCAGCATCTCCACCTCTTCTGCGGCCCCTCTCAGCTTAGCCGGTGTTACCTGAATACTATCCATTTTGTACTTCCTCCTTTTATATGTAGTGCAGGCGTGTCATGTACGCCTTACGAGAACATACTATCCCACATTTTAAATAAATTGTAAGGGATGTAACCAACTGCTGTTTTTATGTAACGGAACGCATTTATATAACCATCACCCCGGAGCCGCTGTGAAGTCCTGCCTCTCCGATACACAGATTAGAGTCAAGAGCCCTGCCGCTCTCCCTGTCGCACAGCACGCTTTCGTCCGTGGGAATATATTCTTCGTCCTGCCTTTTCAGAAACTCCACAAGCATTCCAAGGGCCTGCGCCACCTTCATCTGCTTTGGTATTCTGACGTCAAAGCTTCTTTCTTCCGCCGGAAGACAGACCTCCAGCAAAATACTATTCTTCATCTTCAAACACCCCCTTAAGCTTGGATGGCATTACAAGCCGCATGAGCTTTGCACTGCCGCCGGACACATAAAAGCCTGTCTGTGAATCCATTCCTCTCCTCAACTCCTTTGTCCTGACGGCTATAGTCAGACGCATCTGGTTTTCAATTCCGTCTCCTACCCAGACTCCTTCGCCGCCGCACCGGTTCCCCACCCATTCATCCATATAGTATCGGTTTACGGCTCTGTAACCGTCGCACACCACGAAATATATATTACAGAAGCCTTCCACCTTGTCCAGAATGGCCATCAGCTTATCTTTGCCGTCCTCGGACAGATTCTCCTTAAGCTTTTCGTACCCGTTGATTACCACCAGCATGGGATTCATATCCACCGTAGGCTGTCCGCCGGTATCCTTATAATTGTTGTTTCTGAGTACGGCTGTGTTGAACAGTTCAATAATCCTATTCTCATAGTCTCCATCCGCCTTTTCATATGCCACGTCCAGAAGCTCACCCAGCTTTCCGCCGCCGTTGAATACAATTGTCCGTATGTCCGGCACCGCCGATACCGTCTCTATCAATCCTCCTGCATAATGCAGGGCGTCCCCTTCCTGCTCCGACATAATCAGCAGAACATTTTTTTCCACTGCATTTATTTTCAGATAATCACAGGAGGAACAGCTGATTCCCAAGGGCAGCTGTTCAAAGGAATTCATGTTGTTGGCTCCGTCCAGTCCCGAAACAAACCTGGGTAAGACGGAAATCTGTCTGGCTCTGGCTCCTTCCGAACGCTGTGTCAAATCCGCTGCAAACTGCTTTATAAAGCTCAGCAGGTCTTCCTCCTCCCCCACAATATGTGCGGTCTGAAATACATAGGTTTCGTCTTTCTTCAGGATGCCTCTGCCCTTTACCGCCGGAGGCACCACGCCTCCCGTATTTCCCAGTATGGAGGCATAGTCAGACTTATCGTTCATCTGCATCACATACATCTGCCGGAAATTCTGGAGCATCCGATACCTCACCGCCGCAGTATTAGTGGCTGTAAGAATAAAGTAAATACCGTATTTGGGGCATTCCCGGGTAAGGGAAATCATAGTATCCTCATATCTTTCATAGCTTTCGTAAAAGTGAGAATAGTTATTTACAATGACAAGAATATACGGAACTCTGTCATTCCCGGATACATTGTACCTGCTCATGTCCCCGCCAAACTCTGCGAAAAGCTTCTTGCGGTACTTCATCTCCTTTTCAACCATGCTTACAAGGCCGCTTATCTTTTCGCTTTCTCCGTCTATCATCACACTTCCGGTATGAGGCGCGCTCTCAAACATTTTCAATGTCTCCGCGCCGAAATCCAGAATATAAGCGTTCAATTCTGCGGGCGTATAATTCCGATACAGAGAATACAGGATTGCGCCCAGCATCATTTCCTTGCCGGAGCCCGCCGCTCCGAATATAAGTACATTGCCGGTTTCCGCAAAATTAACGTCCAGAAGTCTCTGGCTCTGTGTATAGGGGTCATCCAACTCACCTATTACCGCTCTAAGCCCCCCGTCCGCCCGGAAGGAATACTTTTCCATCAAAGCATCCACCCGGATGTCTTCCGGGATCTCCGGCATCCACAGCTGGCGTTCCCTGATGCCTTCATCCTTCGCCAGCCTGTCAAGGTACTCCATGATCCTGACAATCTGCCTGCCCTTGTCCTGTACCGGCGCTGTCTTCCGGCCCTTCAGCCGATCCGCCACATTGCCCGACTCGTCCAGCACTTCTATGCAGGGCTCCTGCTCCCTGCCCACGCTGTCATTGTCCGTATAGGCTGCTCCCGCCCATGCGGACTGCCCCATCTCAAACAGCTCATTGTAACCGACCTGCAGGTAAAAGCGTCCCGTTTCGGCAATCTCCGCCGCATCCGGACGCTTCAGCATATCATTGCTGTCCGCCCGATCCTGTACCTTAAGACATACCTTGAACCTGGAATTTGCCCAGATTTGTTCGTTTACCACACCGCTGGGCTTCTGGGTCGCAAGAATCAGGTGTACTCCCAGGCTTCGTCCGATTCTCGCCGTGGATATCAGCTGTTCCATAAACTCCGGCTGCTGACTCTTCAGCTCCGCAAACTCATCCGAAATAATGAAAAGATGCGGAAGGGGCTCGTCCACCTGTCCATCCCTGTACATCTTCTGATATTTATAGATATCCATGGTGCCTTCATTGGCAATGTCCCTGGCATGATTAAAGACCGCCTGCCGCCTTCTGAGCTCGCTCTTAATTGACAGAATCGATCGCATGATGGCTCCGCCGTCCAGGTTGGTAATGGTGCCTGCCAGATGCGGCAGCCTGTAATGCTCATTTTCAAAAGCGCCTGTAAGGCCGCCGCCCTTATAATCAATCAATACGAAGGCCACTTCATCCGGGTGATAATTTACCGCCATGGACAGTATGTAGGTTATGATGAATTCGGATTTCCCGGAACCGGTCATACCTGCCACCAGACCATGTGGGCCATGAAATTTTTCATGCAGATCCAGATAAAAGGTCTCGCCGTTGGTATCTACACCTACGGGCGTCTGCAGGGTTTTTACCGGATTATTGTCCTTCCACCTCTGAAGTATATTCAGATGCTCATACTTTCCGACTCCGAACATGTCCATAAAGGACAGCATTTCCGGCAGGGCATATCGGCCCTGGTTCAGGTCAAGCTGCCTGTCCGTCATATTTTGTACCATCTGCTGCGCATAGCCTGCGGGAATTACATCCTGCGCAAAATTTACATTGCCGCCCTCCGCAGCTGCGTCATACATAAGTCCCTGACTGCCGCTGACCCATACCACCGCGCCGCATTCCTTGGGCAGGCTTTTCTCTTCGTCGTAAGCGCAGATTACACTGAAGCCGCCGATATCTCCGTCCTCCAGCACATCCGTGAGAAACGCGCACTTATTGGACAGCGCCTTACTGGCGCACAGAATAACATAATGGGGAAATATTTCCTTTCCTCTGTCGGCGCCGGCAGTCTCTCTTCGTTCCGCAATTATTTTATTCATCTCTATGGACAGTTCACGGAGATTGTCCTCCGTGAGAGCCAGGAATCTTTTCTTTCCCTCGTTGTCCCAGATGTGCTGGGCAAATTTAACAAAGGACAGATATTTTTCGTCGCTCTTCTCATACAGACACACAAGCTTGACCTCGTCATAGCTGTGAAGCAGCAGTATCTGCATGAGTATGTTATTCAGGAGATTATATACTCCCGGCCTGTCTCCCACAATTCCCAGCACCCGGCATTTCGGAAGCGATACCCCCACCGGAACATTCATAAGAAGCCGCTCTTCCCTCTGAAACGCAAAAAGACTGTCCCGCAGCGTATCATCCTCAATGGAGAATCTGTCCTCCGGAAATTTAATATCCCCATACAAGGGCATATTTCCCGCTCCAAGGCGCAGATACAGGAAATCGCTCTGAGCGGGGCTTTTCCCCCACAGCCGCCTCTCCCAGAAATCACCCTGCGCCGTCAGCGCCGTAACCGGCGGATTGTTTTCATTCAGCAATTCTTCCTGTACCGTGATGTTACTCTGTATTTCCTGCCTGAGGTTATTCAGATATTTCAAGTATTTCTCTCTTCTCTCCGTCTCCCGGGCCAGGCTCTGTTTCTTTTCCCGTCTGCGCATGATGACCGGAAACAATATCATACCCAGAAGCATGGAGATGGAGGTTATCATGGTGGGAAGCGTATTCAGCATACTGCCGCCGGTTCTTGAGGCATTCACAATAGAAAAGATGCCTACGGAAAAAGATGCAACGCCCATGATAAGCGAAGGGCCCATAGTAAGCAGAAGAGGCGCGTTTTCCCGGTTTTCGCTCCTCACAGGCGAATCCACCTGCAGCGCAAGAGGCGTTATTTCCCGCAGGAATCTGGGCGACCGGTAATAATAAACGGGTTCCTCCGTTTCCATGGCCGGGATTGCTCCGGTGTTGTCGTCCACATATTCTTTCCTGCTGAACACCGACAAAGAATCCGTGCGAATCCGGACTTTTCCGTCAGGATTATTCATGGCAATAAAATTACTGCCCACCACAAACTTAAAGCCCAGAATAAACACCATATCCCCCGGAATTAAATTCACCCGGCCGTTGACTCTGCGCCGATTTACATAGGTGCCGTTTGTGGACTGATTATCACACAGCGCCCATGTGCCGCCTGCAAATGTCAGCGTGGCATGATGGGCGGAGACATAAGAATCGGAAACCACTATATCATTGTCGTTTTCCCTGCCAATGCTCAACGTAACATCCTGTACCGCCACATATTTTTTATAGAAGCCTCTGTCCTCGGTAAACGCTTCCGCCAGCAGAAATGCCATCCGTGTGCCCTGACCCGGAAACAACTGGTACAGTTTTCCCTCTTCCAGCGCAAGACACTTTGTTTCCGTCTGCTTCTCGTCGTAAAGCTTTATCTGTCTGTCCGCCTTTACGATCCATTTATCTCCCCCGGCGCCGGCTTCTATTGCAAGAATCCTGTTGCTGCTCATGGGCCTTTCATCATCCAGTATCCAGTATTTTCCCGCTTTCTTTTCGGGAAGACGGACGCTGAATATCTTTTGTTCACCAATTAATGTTACCAGCATTTTTCTGCTCCTTTGCTCATCATTTCTTTTATTTTTTTCTGGTAAGATCTGGATATGGGCACCAGCGCCCCGCCTGAAAGCAACACCCCGTCCGCGCTGTATTTTTCAATCCTGTCCGCGTTTATGATATAGCTGCGGTGACATTGGAGGAACCGGGGCGGAAGCTTTTCCAGGGCTTCTCCCACTGTCATATAGGTCTCGAAGGAGCCCTCATCCGTATACAGAAAAAGCTTCCTGCCGCAGCTTTCAATGTACCGAATGGCCGAAAAGCGAACCTTCTGCTTCCAGCCTCCGGACTGTATGGCAAGCGTCCTCCCCACATCCTCCCGGCAGCCCGCCCGCACCCGCTCAAGGGCTGCCAGCACTGTTTCTTCCTGAAAGGGAAGGTGCAGGAAAAAGGTTGGCACTGCCCTGAATATTTTCTCCGCACAATCAGTTGCCTCTGCATAAAAAATGATTCGGATGTGGGGAAAATATTCCTGCATATCCCGTGCCAGTGCAATATTGCTGTCCTCGTCCGCAGACACTATAAGAAGTTCCACATCCCCTTTAAACTCATCGCAGACGGCTGTTGCCAGCGCAAATGTATTTGTATAGGCGCTGACGGTCCAGTGGCTGTATCTTTGCCTTATAATGTCAGACAGGTATTTTATATTCTGTTTATTATTGTCCAGTATCGCTGCTCGCATGGCTTTTCGCTTCCTCCCAGCTGAACCTTTCACAGCATACAGGTATCAGCATAAGGCTTGTATCTCCCAACAGGATCACGTCAAACTCTTTCATTTTGACCGGTCCAAGCACAAGCTCTCCGTTTAAATAACATAATCCCGTACCTTCTCCCGGCTTTATGTAAAATTCCCGCTTAAACGGCTCATACACAACTAATGCCTGCTTCTCCCGCGATACCTTCTGATCCGTAATTACCACATTCATGGACGCAGAACGGCCTATGGAATTGCTGCCTGTCTTTAACGGGAACCCGTTTCCATAATTCTCTCCTGCCGTACAAATAAGATATCCCACCGGCGGCTCTGTTCCCCCCACCGAAAAGTATCCGATTGTTTTACCCTCCTCTTCCTTTTCATCAGGCTGCGCCGCTGCCGCAAAGGCGGCGCTCAATGACCGGGACTCCGGCTCTTTCTGCTCTTTCTGCTCCGCCTGAAGCAAAACCGTCTGTTGCAAAGCCGTCTGCTGAGGAGCCGGTATTTCCGGTATATTTGCCGCCTCCTGCCGTTCCTTTTCCCCACGGCGGAAAAGGCCGCCCTTTATGCGCCTGACTTTCTCCCTGCTCTTTTTTTCGCTTTCTTTTTCCTCCAGTTCACTGTGCCTGATCGAGAAGGGATCCTGTCTGATAGCTTCCACTCCCGCCGCACAATGGGGACACGCCTCATACTTATCGCCGTCATAAAAATGACCCTTTGCGCAGATCACTCTATTCATTTTTATATCCATGCCTTTCCCGTATGTTTAAACTTCTATTATCACCCAGGCAGCATTATCCTGCCTGGTATGCTTCTTTGCTTCCAGCACATTCTTAAAATTATCACAGACCGTCTGCAGATTTTCCCTGCTGCCTAAAAGCTCCGCAATTTCTTCCTGCCGCAGGGCTCGGGACAAACCATCCGTACATAGCAGCAGCCTGTCCCCCCTGCACGTTGTAAAGGAAGTATTACTTCCGTCAAAAAGCTCGGCAGCTCCCATCCCCAGATAGCTGATAAGCTGTTCCTGTTTTTGTTTACAGGGTTTCCTTTCCGAAAGCAATGCATAATTGTGTTCCCGCGTCACACAATACAACCTTTGTCCACGCATATAGAAGAGTCTGCTGTCTCCCACGGAAAACCAGTGCAGCCTATCATCCTGCAGCAGCACTGCAACTATTGTGGTTCCCGCCTTTAAGCGTAGACCGTCCGCGCCATGCAGACTGAATACCGCATCATCCAATCTCTCCAGTTCCCTTTTCCAAAAGCTGCGCATACTCTCTGTAAGCTCCGCCTTTTCCAGCGTCTCCGCCATCTGCTCCGCTGCATAACGGCTCGCGACATTTCCTCCGGCCATGCCGCCCATGCCGTCACAGACTACCGCGATGGTTCTTCCTTCCTTCTGCCGATAGCTGTAATAATCCTCCTGCCTGCTGCGGCTTCCCTGAATGGAATCTGCACATATGATCGGTTTCTCAGTCAACCTTTGTGTGTTCATAAATTATCCTCAATGAATCCATACTGCAAGAGCAGTATAATTATCCATATCGCTGCCCCGGCCGTTTTCACATACAATTGCATTCATGGTATCCAGCCAGTTTTGCACGTCTGTTGCTTTTTTCAAACACTTTTCCATTTCCTTGTCTTCAATGTACTCCCAGAAGCCGTCCGTACACAGCAGAAACGCCTGCTTATGCTCCGGTTTTATTTCTTTTGAAAGCACATACTGCGGTTTATTCCACTCCGTTCCCATCACCCGCAGAAGTCTGTTTCGATCCACATGATGCCGTATATCCTTGTCTTTGATTTCACCCATGGATACCATCATTTGCGGAACACTGTGATCCTTTGTTCGTGAAATCAACTTATTTCTCCTGAAATAATAGGTCCTCGTATCTCCTATGTGTCCGCCGCATATACTTCGTTCATCCACAACCAACATATTCAAGGTGGTTTTCATGGCGTCCACGGCATTCTCTTCCCGTTGTCTCTGCAGAAGCCTCTCCTGCGCCTTTTCAAACATTGCCTCAACAGAACATATCCCCTGTTCCCGGAAACATTGCAGCGCAGTTTCACATACCAGTCCGGATGCAACCTCCCCTCTCCCATGTCCGCCAAGTCCGTCCGCCACGGCAAAACAATATCTGCCTCCGCTGCAGCCCGCTGCAGCAAAATCCTCGTTCTGCTCCCTGTCTCCGGGAAATGTACTGATCGCATATGTAATTTCCATTTTCTGCTGCTCCGCCTCCTTTGCCTGCATCTCCTATTTTGATCTGTATCGGTACAGAGTGCGCTGCGCAACCTCTCGCGAATCGGACTTTTCCGCCTTTTCATCACGCCAGTCGCTCCATGCCCCCCACTGATAAAAGTGATAGGTAATGACATCCGTCCTGTCTCTGTATTTGTACACTGTCTGGGTTTTTACCTTCCTGGTTGCGCTCTCCGTGTACTGTGTGTCACTCCACGCCGTATACTCCTTCCAGCGCTCATGGGTGTATTCGTAGTGCGGGATCTTATCCCTGTATTGATACTGAATCCTTGTTTTCACATCCACAGTATCGCTTTTATCTGCCTTATTATCAGACCAGTCTGACCATCCGGACCAGTCGCTCCATCTCCAAAATTCGTAAGTATAGGAAACTGTTCGGCTTCGATATACTGTATAAGTTTCATCCCGGTTCACATCACGCTGCCCACCCAAATACCAGGGTATTGTGCCACTAGGATTCGACATGGCACTTGGACTGTCGCTATATGCGGCATGTCCCTGATAATAGGCAAACAGATACGGCTTTGCAGTTCGCCAGCCCGTCTCTTCATATTTTCCCCCGCGAGGCTCTGCATATGCCTGCGACCAAGTGTACCAATATGCTCCCTCCTCTGTATTCCAATACCTCCAATAATAATAATTATACTCCGTATGATCATACACAGATCTTGTCCGTTGCTCCGTTTTCACTTCAATTCGATAGCTTTCCGTCTCTACTTCTGATATTGGCGTCTCAGTCCAGTCCGACCATCCCCCGTCGTTTTCCTTCCTGCTGTTTTCAATATAGGTATAACCGGCCTGACTCTTTGTGGATGCATTTTTATACTCTTTACTCCGTGTCCGGAAGCTGTACTGCGTCTTAGTCTGTACCTCCCTTGTCGCGCTTTTGTCTACGGGCGTATCGCTCCACCCGCTCCAGTTTCCGTAATCTTCCAGATAATAGGTGCGCGTATCGATCAGCTTCCAGCCGCTTACGGAAGCCTTATCAGACTTCATGGTCTCGTAATCCGAATAGGAATACTGAATCTTCTCGCTGACTTCCCTGCCCTCCTGCTCCGCCGGCTCAACGGAGTCCCACTGGCTCCATGGGCCGTACTCTCCCCGCGCCGTGGTGGTATTATAGAGCGTCCAGCCATCCAGCTCTGCTTTTTCCGAGGTTGTCAGCGATTTATCCCGGAAGCTGTACTGCGTCTTAGTCTCGATCTCATAGCCGGAGCTGTTTACCCCCGCCGGCAGTTCTTCCACCCACTCCGACCACTGGGGCTTCTGCGCAATAATCTGATTTACGGCCGCCGTACCGCTGCTGACAGTCAGCACGATTTCCATTCCCTTTTTTGTCTGCGTATTGGCTGCTATGTTTTGCCGGATGATCTTATCCCTTGCAACCGTACTGCTTTCTTCATACCCAATCTGCACTACAAAGCCCAGGGCTTCCAGCTCCGCAGACGCCTCCGCTATTTCCCTGTACTGCATATCCGGCATATATATAAGCTTCTCCTCTGCCGCAGTCACGATTTCGATCACATCTCCCTGCAGCCCTGATACTCCGGCCCGGGGTGACTGCTCCAGAATGGTGCCCGGCGCATGCGTATCCTCTCTTTCCCCTGCTTTCACCAGATATAGTCCCAGCTCAGAGGCTTTTGCCGTAGCCTGCTGCATTGACATACCGGTAAAATCCGGTATTATGATTTCGGTTTCTGCATCCAGATAGGTATCCAGCCCCAGCGAAACCGTCAGCACTATCGTATCTCCCCGGTATGCCTGTCCGCCGGCTTCCGGGCTTTGCGCCATAATGACCCCCGCTTCAAAGGCTCCGTATTCCTCTTGTATCTCCAGCACCAGGCCCAGCGCCGACAGCGTTTCCTGCACACTGTCCTTCTGATACCCGCATATATCCGGTATTACCACCGGTTCCCTTCCGCCGCTTACAACGACCTCCACCACATTTTCTATTTTTACGATTTTTCCTCTGTTTACATTTTGGGAAAGCACCAGCCCCATAGGTACATATTCCGAATACTGCTTGTCCACTATTTGCAGGACAAGCTCTGCTTCCTCCATCAGCACCTCCGCCGTGTCCACATCCTCATTCACAAGATTAGGCACACGCGTCATCCCCTCCGGCAGTGCAAAACCCGCCGGAATCAGCCTGGAATAGTCAATTACCCCCGTTGCGAGCAGAACGGCAAATATCATCACCGCCAGCGTTGCCCCGGATGTAGTCAGTTTTGCCCATAAGGGCCATTTCCCTACATCCGCCTTTTTTAAATGTACAAACCGAAGCTTCACCTTATCGTTTCCATACAGCTCCTTTTCAAACGCCTCAGCATTCCGGGTTCTGTCCTCAATTTTGATGTTAAGAGCATTCATGATGGCGTGTTCCGTATTTTTGGAGATCTCCACCCCCATCCTGGAGGGCTTTTTCAATTCTTCCTTTTCCACACGTTCCATGGCATCTTCCGGCGTGATACCCGTTACCATTTTATAAAAGGTAGCGGCAAGGGAATATACGTCTGTCCACGGTCCCTGATCGCCGCGGCTGCGATACTGCTCCACCGGCGCATAACCGGGTTTTATAATGACGGAAAGACTTTTGCTGTGTGAAGTCGTGGCAAAACGGGACGCTCCGAAATCCAACAGCTTCACCCTGCCGTCATTTGTCAGAAATATATTATCCGGCGCAATATCCCTGTGTATGATTCCCATTTCATGCACCTCCTTCAAGGCTGTGATGATGGGATGCAGGATTTCTTTCGCTTCCTCCACAGACAGCTTTTCATTCAGCGCCAAATACTCCTTAAGCGTCCGTCCCTCCAGATACTCCATAATGATATATGCAGTATTATTTTCCTGAAAGCTGTTATAGATACGCACCACACCGTTTGCCGATTCCAGCTTTGCAAGCATTTTGGCTTCCTCCAGGAATTTACCGAGACCATTGTCAAACTGCTCTGAGCGTTCTCCTTCATAGGTCGTGATCTGCGTCTGTCCCGGTATGCGCGTGGAAAATTCACCGGGCAGATACTCTTTGATTGCAACTTTTCTTAAAAGTATCTCGTCCCAGCCCAGATATGTCACGCCAAACCCGCCAAATCCCAGTACCCGCCCTATCAGGTATCGTCCTGCCAACATTGTCCCGGGCCGCATATGATATGCCTCTTTGGGGGGAGTGCCGATCTCATAACCGCAGTACGGACAGATCTCATATCCGTCCTCAAATTCTTCCATACAACCAAGACATCTCTGCATTACACTTGCTTTCCCCTGTGCCATATTTTATTGCTCCTGCTCCACACTGTTTTCCAGCCACCTATCCAGCAGTACCTGATTCTCTCCTGCCATTTCTACTTTAGAAAGGCCTTCTGAAAGCCTTTCAAACTCCCTGTTTATCTCCACATAGGCCGCATATATTTTTTTATTCAACGGAATGCCACCTTCATTTTGCACATAACAGACATCCTGTGCACTATCTGCCAGAAGGTAGACCAACACCTGTATAGCCGCTGCTTTCTCTTCTGCAGACGCTGCTTCGCTGATACTGAAATAGTCCTGAAACCTGCCCGCCATTCCTTCCGTATCAAAAAAGCCGATCTCATAGATTCCCGGGAGATTAGCCTGTACCCAGCTATATACAGAAGTATCCGCTATCAGACAGGCGTTTTGCCCTGATAAAAATCGTTCTTTATCCGACATCGGTTCCAATATCGGTTCTATCTCCTCAAGCAGCACAAGATCCGAAACAGGCTTCTGGGCCTGATACAGGTTATACCATGTCAAAAATCCCTCTTTGCAGACCAGAAAGTCCCCCAACTCCACCAGTTCATTTATCTGTCTGTTTTCCGTATTTACAAGTGTATTATAGTAAACTACGGGCATCTGAAATGCTAAGGGAAGCTGTTTTTTGCTGGGAAAGAATTTCTCATATCTGTTAAATAACCAGTAGTCTCCCGTATTGATAAAATCAAATACCGAAGAAATATCCGCAAGATAAATAAATTCTTCTTTCATAAGACCGGAACTGTCAAACAACGTGGGCAGCGTCTCCTGTTCCATTGCCGCATATATTGCTGTTTCATACTCTTGTTTCTCCATACACTGTACTGTTACCGTAATCTGTGGATACTCCTCCTGAAATTCAGCAAGTGCCTCTTCCCATATTGCTGCTTTTTCGGATGACAGTTCTCCCGAATCTGCACAAATCCAAATGGAAATATCCGCAGGCTCCAGTATTGCCGCAGCGTCTTTTCTCTGCTCCACCACTTTAAGACAACTGAAAATGCCGATAAAAACAATGACACTGACAGCAGCAATAGATATAAATCTGCGAATCTTTCTTGTCTTTAATTCTTTTCCTACATTACGGACTGACGCTTCTCCCGAAAGCGCCTTTTGAAATTCCTCCGCGCTCTGAAACCGAAGCTCATATCGCAGCGCCATAGCCCGCATAATAGCATTATTTAAATTAACCGATATTTCCGGGCAAAATTTCTTCGGTTCCGTCAATAGATCCTCTTCCACACGATTTACGGATTCTTCCGGCACATTTCCTGTGACCGCTCTGTACAAAGTAGCCGCTGTTGCATAAATATCTGTCCATGGTCCCTGCCTGCTTTTGGTCTGATATTGTTCAGGCGGTGCAAAGCCCGGTTTTAAAATAACGGATCTGGTCTTCTCCTCATCCTTTGCGGAAAACCTTGCGGCTCCAAAGTCTATCAGCTTAATATGTCCGTCGCTGCACATAAAAATGTTATCCGGACTTATATCCCGGTGTAAGATACCGTTTTTATGTACCTCTTCAAGAGCCGACAATACAGCCTGCGTCACCTCAACAGCCTTCTCCAGTGAAACTCTGCCGCCCTCCTCTTTTATATATTCCTTGTAATTGACCCCATCCAAAAATTCCATGATAATGTATGCAGTATTGTTTTCTTCAAAAAAGTCATAAACATTAATGATGTTAGGATGGGTATTGAACTTTGCCATATTTCTTGCTTCTTCCAAAAAGCGCACTTTACCATTGGCACATTCCCGCTCCCTGCTCCCGGAATAGATAATCAGTTTCTTTTCTCCCGGCACCCTGTTTACCATCCCTGCCGGATAATATTCCTTTACCGCCACTACCTTCGCTAAAGTACAGTCCCATGCCTTATAGGTGATTCCAAAGCCGCCGCTTCCTATGGAAACCCCGATTTCATATCTGTCCGCAATCATAGTGCCCGGCGTAAGAAAATATAATTCCTTTGGCTTGGGATTCTTTTCTCCGCCACAATAAGGACAAATTTCATATTCCTCTTTATACTCTCTCATGCACTGATAACATCTGTTCATTGTTCCTGTCCCCATAGATAAATTCTCATTTTCGTAATAACCTCTATTTTGTATAGCCCCTTCGCGGGCAATATTGCTTTAATAAGAAGTATGCCAAAATGGAATCATAGAATCAAAAGGAGAGAGGTGTTTTGTCTATGATTAGTTATCAGCCCTTTTGGCATACGTTAAAGGAAAAAAATATTTCCCAATATGATTTAATCAAAAGATACGGCATCAGTACAGGGCAGCTGGATCGACTGCGGAAAAACAATCCAGTAAGCACTGCTACCATCGACAACCTGTGTACAATATTACACTGCAATGTTTCAGATATTATGGAATACAAATCAAATTAGTTTCCAACGGCATCATTATAGCCCATATTCGGACAATATTCAATCTTTTTTCATCTTAGGATTCAGCCGGGATTTTAGCATATTAAAAAACGCTGTAAAAAACACATATTTTAATGTTGTTTTCTATAGCGTTTTACTTTTGAATGATCTCAGACCTTATTTTGATTTTATGTTTCAAATATCCTTGTAATATCCTGATATCGATTGAATATTCGATAAATTTCCACTGTATCTTCATTTACCTTATATAAGATAACATAATCTTCCCATACTACATATTTATATTCGTTTTTAAAACTCACCCTTTTTGACAAATCAACACCTATATAAGGAAATTGCTGTATGTACTCAAACTGATCATAAATCTTCTGTACTGTTTCTAATGCCTTATCTGCATTATCCTCTGCAATAAACTCTTTGATTGCTTTTAAGTCAACTGCCACTAACGGATTGATCCGTAATTTTATCATACTCTATGCCCCTATTATCGCTTTCAGTTCATCTAATGACAGCCAATTATTCTCGTCTTGGACAGCATTTTCTGCCTCTTGTAATTTCTCTATAAGTTTTTTCTCTGCTCTATCACGCTCATAATCTTCTATATCCATTACCACAAATCTTCCCCTGCCATTCTTCGTCAGGAAAACAGGCTCTCCTACCTGACAGTTCTTTAACACCTCGTTATAGTTTCTCAACTCTGACACCGGTAATATATTTGGCATAATCTCAATCCTTTCACGCATAGCATACAAACAATTATTTACACACACCTATTATAACCAAAAATGTTGCAAAAAACAACGAAGAATTTTACAACGATCCCCTTTTTCATATCAGCCTTCCAGCCACCACACTGTTTTGCCTGCCCTGTACAGTCCCAGCTTTTCCAGAATGCCTTCCGCCGCCGGGCTGTCCTCCGGTACATGACAGTAAGGAATCCGGCCCTGCTCCAGAGTACGGTTTATCTGATAAGACACCAGAGATTTCCCAAGTCCAAGTCCCCGGTATGCCTCCTCCACATACAGCATTCCCATACCGCCTGCGGCGTGGGTGCCGATAAAGCCCGTCAGCCTGCCGTCTGCAAACGCGCCGTACATCGCCCCCGCCTGAATGCGGTCCGCCACATATCTTTCCACACTTTTTTTCACTCCCGGCCAGGCATTTCCCTCCTCCGGCCGATAGTGTGCGCTGACATATGGCAGATCTGCCTCTGTCAGCCTGCGGACGTCCTTATGCTGCACCGACAGTACCTTCCCCATGGTATACAGATACTGGCTGTATTTTCCAAGCTCCCTGAAGCCTTCGGCATTCAGTTCTTCCGCAAGCCGCTCCTGAAGAACCGCAAACCGCCATGGAGACTCTGCAGATCCTAAACACTCATGCAGCCTCCGCCTCTTCGGCAGCCCGGATGCCTTCGATAACTTTCTCTCCGTCGGCAACCCCAGCCGCCTTGCAATCTCCGCCGACAGTTCCTCCGGTTCACAAAAGCTCTCTTCCCAGAGCAGCATACAGACCTTCGCTCCCCTGTCCGCCACCAGCAGCCGCTCCCCTTTCCGATACAGGATTTCTCCCCGGCCGCTGTCAAGGCTCTCCATGATATGGATATGGTTTCTTTTTTCCTTTGCCAGCTTTCTGATGACCGCCTGCTTCTCCTCATATTTCCGGTAGAGATCCGGGCGCACCGTGGCAGTACGCTCTTTTGCCCGCTCCAGCCTCCACTGATTCACCCTGCCGTGATTGCCGGACAACAGCACCTCCGGCACCTTCTTTCCATGCCATATCTCCGGTCGGGAGTACTGCGGATATTCCAGCAAATCTCCGTGAAAGCTCTCCGCCTCCGCCGATGTCTCATTTCCCAGGACGCCGGGCACCAGCCTGGCTACCGCGTCCACAATCACCATGGCTGCAAGCTCTCCGCCTGTCAGCACATAGTCTCCTATGGAAATATAATCCGTTACCGTCTCCTCCAGCACCCTTTCGTCAATACCCTCATAATGGCCGCAGAGAATGACAAGCTCCTCTTCCCCCGCCAGTTCCCGGGCTTTCCTCTGGGTAAAGGGTTCCCCCTGGGGAGTGACATACACCGTGCGGGGAGGACTACTCTTCTTACTTCCGGCATTTCCCTCCCTGTTGCCGCCCTCAGCCTGCTCCCCAACATTTCTCTTTGTATCGCTCTCCTTCCGGGCGTCAGCAGTCTCCCCGCAGACAGATTTCCAGGCGTCAAAAACAGGCTGGGCCTGCATCAGCATGCCCGCGCCGCCGCCATAGGGATAATCGTCCACTCTGCCGTGTTTCTCGCTGGTAAAATCCCGGATATTGACCGTATTCAGTTCAATCAGCCCTCTGTCCAGCGCCCGCCCTATGATGCTGGTTTCCAGGCCCTGCCGGATCATCTCCGGAAAAAGCGTTAATATGTGAAATTTCATAGCAGCCCTTCCAGAATGTGGATTCTGATAAAGCCCGCCTCCACGTCCACCTCCAGGACACATTGCCTGATTGCGGGCAGAAGCAGTTCTCTTCCGTCATCCAAATCAATGGCATACACATCATTGGCCCCTGTGGTTATCACATCCCGCAGGCTGCCTATCAGGCTGCCATCCTCATTTTGTACCTTCAGCCCTATCAAATCAGCCACAAAATATTCGTCCTTTTCCAATCTGACCGCATTCTTCCTGGTGACAAGAAGGGACGCTCTGCGGTATTTTTCCACATCATTCATAGTATCCAGTCCCTTGAATTTCAGGATAACAAACTGTTTAAAAAACTTCACACCCTCTATCTCAAGGTCAAGACGTTCCTTTCCCGTATCCAGAAGCACCTCTTTCAGGCGTTTAAACCGTTTAGGGTCATCTGTCGTGGGAAACACCTTCACTTCCCCCTTTATCCCATGGGTAGAGATAATCACTCCCACCTGCAAATACTCTTCCATGCAAACCTCCATGCCATTCCGGGCTGCGCCATTGCTCTGCGTTTCTCGTTCACGTTGCTCCCCGGATGCAGCAGCCCCCATGTATTCATGCAGGCATGATACATGCCCCTGCTGCGTCCGGCTCTGCCATACATACATGCAGACTCGAAACGCTCCGCGTTTCGAGTTCGCGTTGCTCCCCGGATGCAGCAGCCCCCATGTATTCATGCAGGCATGATACATGGCCTCTGCTGCGTCCGGCTCTGCATGTACGCGCAAAAAACAGGAGGAACAAGGTCTGTCCCTCCCCGCTTTTCCATTATACAATTTCAACATCCACTCTTTTGTTATCTTTGGATGATGCAGCCTTCACAACAGCGCGGATTGCCTTTGCAATTCTGCCCTGCTTGCCGATAACCTTACCCATATCGGACGCAGCTACATGAAGTTCGATGACTGTATTTCTGCCTTCGGTCTTCTCGGTCACAATAACCTCATCCGGATTGTCTACAAGTGCTTTCGCCACTACTTCAACTAATTCCTTCATAAGCCACCTCCAAAGAATCAAAATTTATTTTTCGATACCAGCCACCTTGAACAGCTTCGCCACCTGCTCGGTAGGCTGAGCGCCGTTTGCCAGCCACTTCTTAGCCAGCTCCTCGTTTACCTTGAAGGTGCTGGGATTGGTGCTGGGATCATAGGTGCCGATCTCCTCAATAAACCTTCCGTCTCTGGGGGAACGAGAATCAGCTACAACGATTCTATAATAAGGAGCCTTCTTCTGTCCCATTCTTCTCAATCTGATTTTTACTGCCATTGCTTTTTCCTCCATCTATTACTTTTTGTATTGGTTATTTGGGGCTTTCGCCCTGTATATGAACAGGTTTACCGCCTGACGGCGTTCACCCATATTCATCTGCCCTTAAAACGGGAATCCGCCTTTCATGCCGGGAAATCCGCCGAACATTCCCCGCCCGTGCTTTCCGCCGCCCCCGAACTGCTTCATCATCTTCTGACTCTGCTCAAACTGCTTGATAAAACGGTTCACCACTGCAATATCCACTCCTGCACCTTTGGCAATGCGGTGCTTTCTCTGGGGATTCAGCAGCTTCGGATTCCGCCGTTCCTCCTTCGTCATGGAAAGGACGATTGCCTCCGACTGCCTCAGCTGCCTGTCGGACGCCTCCGAATCAATATCGCCGCTTTTGATTCCCATACCCGGCAGCATCCCCAGAATGCCGGATAAGCCGCCCATATTCCGCATCTGCTTCATGCTTTCCAGGTAATCCTCAAAATCGAACTTACCCTTCTTCATCCGGCCTGCCATTTCACGGCCTTTTTCCTCATCTATGTCAATGCTTTCCTGGGCCTTTTCAATCAGGGACAGCACATCCCCCATACCCAGAATCCTGTTTGCCATACGATCCGGGTAAAACTGCTCCATATCGGAAAGCTTTTCACCCATGCTGACGTACAGAATCGGTTTCCCGGTGACAGCCTTTATGGAAAGAGCTGCACCGCCTCTGGTATCGCCGTCCATTTTGGAGAGAATGATGCCGTCAATTCCCACTTTTTCATCAAATTCCTTCGCCACGTTCACAGCGTCCTGTCCGGTCATGGCGTCCACCACCAGCAGGGTCTGATGTACCGTCACGCTGCTTTTGATTTCCTGCAGCTCCGCCATCATATCCTCATCAACATGAAGCCGTCCCGCGGTATCCAGAATCACCACATTGTGGCCGTTCTTTTCCGCATAGGCAATGGCTGCTTCTGCGATTTCCACCGGCTTGTGATCCGTCCCCATCTGGAACACGTCCACTTCCTGTTTCCGGCCGTTAATCTGCAGCTGCTCCACAGCCGCAGGCCTGTAAATATCACAGGCTGCAAGCAGGGATTTCTTCCCCTTTGTCTTGAGTTTCCCGGCTATCTTTGCCACGGCGGTGGTCTTACCTGCGCCCTGAAGGCCCGCCATCATGATAACGGTGACAGCCTTTCCGGGCTGCATGGCAATCTCCGTGGTCTCGCTCCCCATGAGGGCAATCATTTCTTCGTTTACAATCTTGATAACCATCTGGCCGGGATTCAATCCGTTCATCACATCCTGGCCGATTGCCCGTTCCTCCACAGCCTTAATGAACTGCTTCACAACCTTGAAGTTGACGTCCGCCTCCAGCAGCGCCATCTTGACGTCCTTTAAAGCCGCCTTGACGTCCGCCTCGGTAAGCCTGCCCTTACTGCGCAGATTTTTAAATACCTTCTGTAATTTGTCCGTTAAACTTTCAAATGCCACCTGCGACTCCTTATATATCTTTATTTCCGCAATCAATGAGCCAAGCGGCCATGCCGCAATCCTTTGACCCTGCTTATACTACTACATAACAAGGCAGGTGTCAAGTATTTTTTCTTGACACCTGCTTTTTGTTATTATAGGCTTTGTTATTATAGCTCTTCCAGCAATTCTTTTGACAGTTCCCCTATGCGCTGCAGCCTGTGCCGTAGTTCCTGCTCTCCTGCCGCTTTTGGTTTCTCCACTGTTTCCGACAACCTCTGAATCTCCCTGACAATCTCCTTCGCCCCGGCAAACCGTTCCACCAGATGCAGTTTTCCTTCATAATCCCGCAATATCCTGTCGCATCTTTTGATGAGATCATGTACACCCTGCCTGCTGATACCCCGCTCCTCCGCAATTTCTCCCAGAGACAAATCATTGTACACCGCATCAATATATACCGATCGCTGATGCTCTGTCAGCAGCTCTCCGTAAAAATCAAACAGCATGGTCTGCTCGTAAATCTTATCCATTTTACCTGACCGCCTCCGACCTTATCCGCACGGATTACTCCGCCTGTCAATTGCTCCATAGCAGCTTTACAAATTTCAGCACATAGTCAAAGCTTCTCACTGTAAATACTCTTATATCCCTCTCCGAAAATTTCCGTGGCGCCGGCGACAATCATGAAAGCCCCGGGATCCTCCTCCCGCACGATAATTTCCGCCCGGGGAGAGATCTGCTTTTTCATGACACACATAATGACTTTCTTTTCTCTGCCGCTGTATGCTCCCGAACCGGAAATATAGGTCACGCCGATATCCAGTTCCTCCAGCAGGCGCTTTGTGATCGCCTCATGCCTGTCGCTGATGATAAATATCAGCTTCGCACCGTCTCTTCCGTACAGCACCACATCCAGCAGAACAGAGTTGATAAATACCACCAGCCCCGCATACAGCGCCACATCCAGATTTTTAAACACAAGCGCCGATAACGCCACGATCAAGGCATCCGTAATCAGGAACAGAACGCCTGTCTTGAGGTGTGGGAACCGCAGCCGCAGCAGTTTAATGATAATGTCCGTTCCTCCGGTGGTAGCGCCCGCTTTAAACACCAGGCCGATACCCACCGCCATCAGCGCTCCGCCTGCCACCGCCGCCAGAAAGGGATCCGTGGTAGCCGGGCCAAGGGGTGCAAGCAGATTGATAAGCCCTGACGTAAGCGCCGTGCAGTACATAGTGGAGAGAATAAAGCGCCAGCCGAATTTCCAGGTGCCCACTGCAATAATGGGAATATTGATACACAATACCAGCGTACCGGTCTCCAGTCCCGTTATCCGGTTCAAAATAATGGCAATACCCGTGACTCCGCCCGGCGCCAGGGCATTGGGATCCAGAAACAGGCTGACCGCTGCGGAATACAGCAGAGATGCTATCGTAATTTCCGCATAATCCATCACCCGGCGTCTGAGGGTCTTTTTCTCTTCAAATTTAATTTCCGCCTGCTGTTCCCTTGTCATCGACATATACTTGATTCTCCGCTTTTTCCCTGCCCAGGCAGGTCCAAACCAATTAATGAATTTATATGACAGTGGGCGTCAGCTTTGGCTGATACCCTTCTTTTTCCAGCGCTTCCATAATCCGGTTCTTATGCTCCGTCCCGAATGCTTCCATGGTAATGCGAAGCTCCACTGCCGCATTACGGTTAATGGAGACAAACTGATTGTGTTCCAGCTTGATGACGTTGCCGTCAATGCCCGCTATCACCCCGGAAACCCGGCACAGCTCCCCCGGCTTATCCGGAAGCAGGACGGACACCGTAAATATCCTGTCCCGCATAATCAACCCCTGCTGCACCACAGAGGACATGGTAATTACGTCCATATTGCCGCCGCTTAAGATGGAAACCACCTTTTTATCCCTGACCTCCAGGTGCTTCAGCGCCGCTACCGTCAGCAGGCCCGAATTTTCCACCACCATCTTGTGGTTCTCCACCATATCCAGGAAGGCCACCACCAGCTCCCTGTCCTCCACAGTAATAATATCGTCCAAATTTTCTTTAATATACGGGAACAGCTTACTGCCGGGGGTTTTTACCGCCGTACCGTCGGCAATGGTGTTCACCGCAGGAAGGGTGGTTACCTTATCTGCCGCAAGAGACGCCTGCATACAGTTGGCGCCCGCAGGCTCCACACCGATTACCTTAATCTTCGGGTTCAGCAGTTTCGCCAGCACCGACACGCCTGTAGCCAGCCCGCCTCCTCCTATGGGAACCAGAATATAGTCCACCAGGGGAAGCTCCTTCACGATTTCCATGGCAATGGTGCCCTGCCCCGTTGCCACCGCCAGATCGTCAAAGGGATGGATAAAGGTATAGCCGTGCTCCTCCGCCAGCTCATAGGCTTTTGCACAGGCCTCGTCGTAAACATCCCCATAAAGCACCACCTCCGCGCCGTAGCTCTTGGTGCGGTTCACCTTCATCAACGGCGTGGTGGTAGGCATGACAATGGTTGCCTTTGCGCCGTAGCATTTTGCCGCATATGCCACTCCCTGGGCGTGGTTCCCCGCCGACGCGGTAATCAGCCCCTTCTCCCGTTCCTCCCGGGAAAGAGTGCTCATCTTATAGTATGCCCCCCGCAGCTTATAAGCACCCGTAAACTGCATATTTTCCGGTTTCAGATAAACCTTGTTTCCTGTCTGGGCGCTGAGGAAATCGCTGAAAATCAGCTTGGTTTCAAGCGTCACCTGCCTGACAGTCTCCGCTGCCTCCTCAAATTTTTCCAATGTCAGCATCTGTTCTTCCATACCGTTACACCTCTCATTTCTTTTTCCAACCCGTTCTGTCCTCTGTCGGCTCTGTTCCGCCGGCTCTGTCCTCCCTGTCCTCTGTCGACTCCGTTCCGTCGGCTCCGCCCTCTGTCGGCTCCGCCCGCTCTGTCCCGTCGGCCGTCACTTATTCGTTACTTATCCGCTTCTTATCCGATATATTCCTGCCCGTTGCTCACACGTCCGCATCAGCCTCTTCCTCCGCCTCCACATTCACGTCAAACAGCGCGTTTACAAATTCATCCGAATCAAATCTCTGCAAATCATCAATGCTCTCGCCCACGCCGATATACTTTACGGGAATTTTCAGTTCGGACTGAATTGCCACTGCGATTCCGCCCTTTGCCGTTCCATCCATTTTCGTCAGAATAATGCCCGTAAGCTCCGCCACCTCTCCGAATTCTCTGGCCTGCACCAGCGCGTTCTGTCCCGTGGTGCCGTCCAGTACAATCAGGTTTTCCCTGTGGGCGTCCGGAAATTCCCTGTCAATAATGCGGTTCATCTTACGCAGCTCTTCCATCAGGTTTTTCTTGTTATGGAGCCTGCCTGCCGTGTCAATCAGCAGCACGTCCACTCCCCTGGCCTTGGCCGCCGTCACCGCGTCGAACACAACGCTTGCAGGGTCTGCGCCTTCGCCGCCTCCCACCATGGGCACATCCGCCCGCCTGGCCCATTCTGCCAGCTGCTCACCCGCTGCCGCCCGAAAGGTATCCGCTGCGGCAATCAGCACTTTTCTGCCTTTGTTTTTAAGCTTGCCCGCAAGCTTGCCCACGGATGTAGTCTTTCCCACACCGTTGACCCCGATCACCATGATAACGGATTTTTCCTGTTCAAAGTCATAGGCCTCCGCTTCCACCTGCATCTGCTCCCTGATGCTGTCAATCAGCAGCTGCTTGCACTCCGACGGCTCTTTTATATGCTTCTCCTTAATCTGGCCCTTCAGCCGCTCCAGAATATCATTGGAAGCATTGACTCCTATGTCTCCCATAATCAGGATTTCTTCCAGTTCCTCATAAAATTCGTCGTCAATAGCCGAAAACCCGTTAAACACCGAATCGATACCGCGTACAATATTGTCCCTGGTCTTCGTCAGCCCCCGCTTCAATCTGGCAAAAAAACCTTTCTTTTCCTCGCTCATACCATTTCCTCACATTTCCCGATATGCGGCTTCAATCCATGAGAAGAACGCACCCTCTTGGTATTCTTACGTCAAATCCTTTTCAATCAAGTTGACGCTTACCAGTGTGGACACGCCCTTTTCCTGCATGGTAATGCCGTAAAGCCGGTCAACCTGCTCCATAGTGCCTCTTCTGTGCGTAATGACAATGAACTGGGTATTCTTTGTCAACTTGTGCAGGTATTTTGCAAAACGTCCCACGTTGGAATCATCCAGCGCCGCCTCAATTTCATCCAACAGACAGAAGGGAGAGGGCTTCAGGTTCTGAATGGCAAACAAAAGGGAAATGGCCGTCAGCGCCTTTTCTCCGCCTGACAGCTGCATCATATTCTGCAGCTTCTTTCCGGGCGGCTGGGCAATGATGCGCACCCCCGCCTCCAGTATGTCCTCATCCTCCATCAGCTCAAGAGTACCCTTACCGCCGCCGAACAACTCCTTGAACACCTTGTCAAACTCCCTGTTGATCTCGGCAAACTTCTCAGTAAACTGCTTTCTCATGGCGGCGTCCAGTTCCTCGATAATACCTTCCAGAGTCTTCTCCGCCTCCACCAGATCGTCATGCTGGGTCTGCATAAAGGTGAATCTGTCCATCAGGTTCTTGTAGTCCTCAATGGCATTGACATTCACGTCACCCAGCTTTTTTATCTGCTCCCGCAGAGAGGAAATCTGCTTTTTCATAGCTGACAGATCTGTCATACTTTCGTCCCTGATAGACGCAGCATCGCTCAGTGTAATTTCATACTCATCCCACATGTAATTAATCTGGGCTTCCAGATTTTCTTCCAGTCTTTCCTTCTGGGCCGTCAGTCGATAGACTTCCTTATCCAGCGCCGACATCTTTTCCGACAACTCCTCCCTGCTCCGGAAGAAATTCTTTTGCTTTGCAGACAGCTCTTCCCTGTGTGCCATACTTTCCTTCAGTCTGCCCTCGGATTCGTTCTGGGCGTCGTAGGAAGCCTCGATTGTCTTCTCTATTTCAGCGATATTCTGCCTCTTGCGCTCCGTCTCCAGCCGATTATCTTCCAGTGCCTCCATAATCTCGGAAAGCTCCGCCCGGGAGCGGGCAATCTCTTCGTCGATACGGTCCACGTTGGCCTGCTTGAACCCTAATGTCTGCCGCATCTTCTCCACCTTCATCTCCCATTCGGACACAAGGGCCGCCGCCTCAGTCTCCGATTTGCGCCAATCCTCCAGCTCCTGCTGAAACTTTACAATCTGCTCCTGGATATTCTTCTCCAGTTCCTCGCTGTCCGCCAGTTCCTGCTGGATGGTCTCCTTATCGTTCCGGATTTCAAAGATTTTACCCTCAATCTCCTGCTCTTCCAGCTTTAAGGAAGCCTTGGCCTCTACTTCCTCCTCCATGCGCTCTCTGGCCTGGCTGATGTTCAGCCTTGCGGTATTCTGCTCTATGGACTTCTTCTGAATATCCGTTTTCAGCGTCTCCAGATCCAGACGCAGCTTATTCCGCCGGGATTTGGTATCATCTATATCCCTGTTCACTGCATCTACGGCGGCAAGCAGCTTCTTCACGCTTTTTTCCAGTTCGTCAATCTCCCTTCTTCTTCCCAGAAGATTGCTGTTATTCTTAAATGCGCCGCCGCTGATGGCGCCGCCGGGCACAAGCAGCTCACCCTCAAGCGTAACCATGCGGATGCCGTATTCATACTTTCTGGCAATTTTTACCGCATTATCAACATTGTCAACCACCACAATACGCCCCAGCATTGCCCTTGCCACGTTCCGGTATCTGTCCTCTATCTGCACCAGTTCGTCCGCCATGCCGATAACGCCTATTTCCGAAAGTGCGTCCGGATTCTTGAATTCCTGCGGTCTGGTGACGCTGGTAAGCGGCAGAAATGTGGCGCGGCCCAGCTTATTTTCCTTCAGGAAACGAATCATTTTCTTGGCGGTCTCCTCGTCGTCCGTGACGATATTCTGGATGTTGCCGCCCAGGGCTGTCTCAATGGCGATCTCATACTTCTTCTCCACCTTGATAATATCCGCCACAACGCCGATAATGCCCGGGGTCTTTTCCTTCTGCTCCATGACCTTCTTCACACTGCCGCCATAGCCTTCATAGCGCTCTGTCAGATTGGACAGGGCTTCCAGCTTGGACTTTTCCATATGATAAGCGCTCTGGGTCTCCCGCAGCCTTGCATCTTTTTGGGCCAATGCCTCCCGCATGTCCCCCAGAGACAACTCTACCGCCGCCTCCTGCTCGGTCAGATCCCTTAAGGCTTCTGTCACCGCCTCAAACTCCGCCTCCAGCTTTTTCAGGCTTTCCTCCCTCGCCGCCTCGTCAGATTTTGCCCGCAGCAGCCGGGAATTCAACTCCGCCTTGCGGATGTTTACCTGCTCCATCATGGTGTCAAAACGCCCCATTCGGGATTTGATGGTAGCACGTTGGTTCAGTTCCCCGATGATGGTATTCTTGCCTGCCTCGATTGCATTGTTCAGCTCTGCTATTTTTCCCTGTATCTCATCCAGCTTGGCCTTTTCCGCCTCCGCTGTTTCCGTAATCTCCTGCACCTGGCTGTCGGTGTCGTTTTTCTCGGCAAGAATTCCTTCCTTGTCCCTTTCTTTAAGACTGATTTCCTCCTCCAGGGCGGTGCGGCGGTTTGTCAGGTGCGCTTCGCTGCCCATGGCGGAATTAATCTGCTCTTTCAGGACATTCATTTCGCCTTCCAGCTTTCCCCGCATCAGTCCGGTATCGGTAAGGGTGCTTCTGGCCTGTTCAATGGTCTCCTCCAGGCTTTCCAGCTCCGCTTGGATACGCTCATACTCATCCCGAATCCCCTCATATTTTTCGGTAATCTCCGCAAGCTCGCCGCCGGCAAGCTGATGCTTCTCCTCCACCTGCTGCATCTGCTCCCTGAGACGCCCGTTTTCCAGCAGGAACACATTCACATCCAGGGTTTTCAGTTCTTCCTTCCTGCGCAGATAAACCTTTGCCACCTCGGATTGTCTTTCCAGCGGCTCCACCTGCTTCTCCAACTCCGAAAGGATGTCGTTGACACGAATCAGATTCTGCTTTTCATTTTCCAGCTTGGCCTGAGCCGCCGCCTTGCGGCGCTTAAACTTTACGATTCCCGCCGCCTCGTCAAAAAGCTCCCTGCGCTCCTCCGGCCTGCCGCTTAAAATTTTGTCAATCTGCCCCTGGCCGATAATGGAATAGCCCTCCTTGCCGATGCCGGTATCATAGAACAGCTCGTTGACGTCCTTCAGTCTGCAGGGGCTTCCGTTAATCAGATATTCACTTTCTCCGGAACGGTAAATGCGCCTTGCCACCGTAACTTCATCAAAGTCAATGGCAAGCTGATGATCCCCGTTGTCAAGGGTAATGGCAACATAAGCATAGCTTAAAGGCTTTCTGTTTTCCGTTCCCGAGAAAATAACATCCTGCATGCTTGCGCCCCGCAGCTGCTTCACACGCTGCTCACCCAGCACCCAGCGAACCGCGTCGGCCACATTACTCTTACCGCTTCCGTTTGGCCCCACAATGCCCGTAATGCCGTTGTGAAACTGAAACACTATTTTGTTTGCAAAGGATTTAAATCCCTGTACTTCAATGCTTTTTAAATACATATCCTCTATCCCTCAAAAGCAGCAGCGCCCTGTATGCCGCCTGCTGTTCCGCCGCTTTTTTTGTCCTTCCTTCTCCTTCGCCCAAAACCTCGTCCTCCATAGTTACGGAGACCCTGAATGTCTTATTGTGTTCCGGCCCGCTTTCCTCCAGAAGCTCGTACCGGAACTGCTTCTTCAGTTTTCCCTGAATCAGCTCCTGAAGATTGCTCTTGCTGTCATAAAATAGCTGCTTGTCCTCCAGATCCGACAGAATAAATCGGTTGATGAACTCCTTTGCCGGCTCCATGCCGCCGTCAAGATAAATGGCGCCCGTAACCGCCTCCATTACATCGGAAATAATGCTGTCCCGCTCTCTGCCGCCGGTATTCTCCTCCCCCCGGCCAAGCCGTATGAATTTCCCCAGCTCCAGATCTCTGGCACAAAAGGCCAGGGCCGGTTCGCAGACCATGGAGGCCCGCAGCTTAGTCAGCTCACCCTCCGGCATATCCGGATACTCATGAAATAAAAATTCACTGGAAACCAGTTCCAACACTGCGTCCCCCAGGAATTCCAGCCGCTCATAATGCCCTGACCTGTTAATTTTCTGTTCGTTTGTATAGGAGCTGTGGGTCAGCGCCTGCTTCAACAGGGAAATATTTTGAAACCGATACCCTATCCGCTCCTCCAAGCCCTTTATGGTATAGCCATCCAGCATTTCAAGTCACCTCTCAATCGGACATAGACATATTGTCATGAATAAAGAGCAGTGCGCTGACACGTACTGCTCCTGTCGAAATCAATTTGACTAATCAGTTTAAAGCGCCCTTGATTAACTCTACCGCTTCCTCAACAGTTGTAATTTTTTCAGCCTTGTCCGCAGGGATTTCAATGTCAAACTCTTCCTCAATCCCCATCACAATCTGAAACACATCCAGGGAATCCGCACCAAGGTCATCCAGAAAAGTTGTCTCCATGGTGATTTCGTCAGGATCCACATTCAGAACTTCCGCAATTACTTTTTTCAGCTTTTCAAATTCCATACTGTTTCCTTCTTTCCTTTAATCTTCCAGAACAATCTGTTCTTTTATTTTTTCGTTGATATTCTGCTCCTTAAATGCAATGCACTGCAGGATAGAATGACGAATTTCGATAGCTTTGCTGCTGCCGTGGGTCTTTACCACAAGGCCGTTTAAGCCCAGCAGAGGCGCTCCGCCGTACTCCTCTGTGCTGAATGCCTTCAATGTCTCCTTCAACGCCGGTTTCACCAGGAATCCTCCGATCTTGCTGCGCAGGCTGCTCATCATACCCTCTTTGATCTTCTTCACCAGCACGCCGCTGACCCCTTCCAGCATTTTTAACACAATATTTCCCGCAAATGCCTCGCAGACAAGCACATCCGCAACGCCTGCCGGAATATCTCTGGCCTCCACGTTTCCCACGAAGTGAATCTCGGGACAGTTCTGAAGCAGGGGATAGGTCTCTTTTGTCAGGGCATTGCCCTTCTCCTCCTCCACACCGATGTTGACAAGTCCCACTCTGGGATTCTTAACCCCCAGAACACTCTCCATATAAATACTGCCCATCTTTGCAAACTGCAGAAGCTGGGAAGGTCTGGCGTCCACATTGGCCCCGCAGTCCAACAGGAGGCTCACGCCGTTTGCATTGGGAATAATCGGCGCAAGGGGCGGCCGCTCCACACCCCTGATACGTCCTACAATTACCTGCCCGCCTACCAGCACCGCTCCGGTACTGCCTGCGGACACAAAGGCGTCACACTGCCCTTCCTTCACCAGATACATGGCCTTCACAATGGAAGACTCTTTCTTCCTGCGGATTGCCATAACCGGCGGCTCACCGGTCTCAATGATTTCCTCTGCGTGTACGATTTCCAGTTGCTCTTCACTGTATGTATACTTTTTTAATTCTTCCCTGATGACAGGCTCCCTGCCTACCAGAAACACCTTTACACGCTTATCCTCATTTATGGCTTCCACCGCGCCTTTGACAATCTCCAGCGGGGCATTATCCCCGCCCATTGCGTCCACCGCCACATTTACCATTTCAGCCATGGTTCTCATCCCCCTCCAAAGAAGACTCCGCGCCTTATCTAACTATAATAGATAGCTTTGTAAAAAGCAAGTAGAAAATAACAGAAAAACAGCCGGCGTATTTTCCCGCCGACTGCCCTTTTCCTTCTTCATTTCATGTGTTCATCAGTCAACACTTACAACCTGCTTCTTGTTATAAGAACCGCAGGCCTTACAAACTCTGTGAGGCATCATCAGAGCGCCGCATTTGCTGCATTTTACCAGCGCGGGAGCACTCATCTTCCAGTTTGCTCTTCTCTTATCTCTTCTGCTTTTGGAAGATTTATTCTTGGGACAAATAGACATTGTTACACCTCCTTATACGCGTTAAAAATATCCTGTATTGCTGCCATTCGCGGGTCGGGAACGAAAGTATCGCATCCGCAGTCCCTCTCGTTTCGATTCTGTCCGCACACAGGGCAAAGCCCCCTGCAGTCCTCCTTACACAGAATCTTTACCGGCCAGTTTCCAATGATTTCATTGTACACAAAAGTCTCAGTATTCAACTGATAGCCTTCCATGAAGCTCAAATCATCCGCAATGTCCTCCCCGCCGGATACCTCCGGTGAAGTCACAACCCTCTCAAACCGAATATCCAGTACCGTGGAAACATCCTCCAGGCACCTGTCACAGCTTGTCTTCAGCTTCAGCCTTACGCTTCCCTCCACCTTTGCCTTTCCGGCTTCCAGATTGGTAAACGTAAATGACACCGGGGTCTTCTCTTCCATCTCAAAGCATCCCATCCGGCTTTCAAAGCGTGTCATCTCAAGGGGAACTTCCATGCTGACCTGCCTGCCTTCGGATGTGAATACATCGGATAAATTCACTAACATAACGGCTCCTGTGTATTGTTAATTTAGGAAACAGTACATCAGTGCGGTTTGTCTTCGCACACTGATTCATTATACATAGAGGGGTCGGATTTGTCAACAGCAATTTTCACATATTCTTTCAGTTTCTCATTCATTTCCCTTGCCTCCCTGGCGGAGCGCCGCCAGGAAATACCGTCCACCAGGGCAAAAATAACCGCAATGGACACTAACATGGCGATCACGTTTCTCCAGTTCGTCGGATCATACCAGTCAAATATCACTCCTGCCCCCAGCACGATCAGATTGATCAGCACATAATGAACCGCCGTTCTCAACACGATCTCCAGCTTCCCCATGGGTCTGTCCCAGGGATAGATCAGTGACACAAGAGTAAGCACCAGGCTCGCTGCCGGAATCTGCCACAGAATGACCGATTGGATCCGCTCTATGGGATTGATGACAGTGGTAAATACCGCCACCGCAATTACTATACAGGATGTAATCATGCTGAAAACATCCGCCAGAAATTTCATTTTTCTCCTGAACATTTTACACACTCCTATAGCCCCAGCTTATTTTTCAAAAAAGGCACATACTGCCTGGAAACGATCAGCCGTTCCCCGTTCTCCATACAGACCTCAAAACGCCCGTTGAAGGCGGGACATATATTCTTTACCCTTGCCAGATTGATGATCGTGGATTTGGATGCTCTGAAAAAATCCGTGTTCTTAAGCCGCTCCTCCAGCTCGTACAGCTTGCTTTTCGTGTCGAATACCTCTTTTTCCATGCAGGCAAACACCTTATTGTCCACCGCCTCAAAATAATATATCTCCGATAACTGTACCTGGAATATTCTCTCCCCTTTGGATACTGTCAGCTTTTCCCGCCCTGCCTTCAACGAATAGATCAGCTTCAGCAGATGCTCGTCCACCTGCCTGCAGCGGATGACGATCTCCTCTTCTTCCTCCGACGGACAGTCTTGTATTGTTATTTTCATATAGTTGCACACCCTTGCGTAATATTTCCTTACATTCCCGCTGTGCGGGCGTCTTCATCGATCCTTAAGCTTTCTCCTCCTGTTGACAAGCGCCGCGGCGCCTATGGCTATTATAGCACAAACCAGCAGAAAAGCCACCTGCTCCCCAAACAGTATTTCCCTTTCTCCCCAAAAAAGAGTCACGCCCATTTCCTTTCGAAATACGTCTCCCGCCCTATCCGGCAGTCCCGCAAAGGTTTCTGCTATGGCCGCCTCCGTACAGACGTCCCGAAGCATTGCTGCGCCGTGGAGTATGGGAATACATTTCAGCACATTCTGCAGCCCCTCCGACAAGAAGCCCAGGGACAGGTAAATCCCTCCCAGAAAGCCCACCAGCGTGCCGATAACGGTGAGCAGCCCGCTCCAGGCGCTGTCACTGTGTACAAACAACGCAAGCAGATACCCCAGGGCGGAGAAGGTAAAGGCGCACAATGCAATAATGCCTGTCAGCTTCAAAAGCGCCGCCCCGCTCAGCAGCCCGTATCCCCTGAGAGAAAAGTAAACCTCGCCTGCAGCCAGAGTCAGCACACACATTCCCGTTCCCACCAGCCAAGCGGAAAGGATGTAGCCCAGAGACAGCTTCACCCGGTTCACCGGCGTCACATAGAATGCCATAACGCACTTTTTTGTCTCGTCCCGCACCATGATTCCCAGCACTGTCAGCGTCACCGTCACGGAATTTACCACCAGGATGCCCCCCAATGTCCAGAGCTGTATCAGGTAAGCGGCATTTCGCTCGTCCAGCGCCCGATCCCGCTCTCCTCCAAACTGCGCCAGAAGCTCCACCAGATCGTCGCTGTTCATTTTCCCCAGGAAGACTACCATCAATCCAAGCACAATCAGCATGGAAAGCACCGAAAAAAAGACCGCCGCCCTGTCCCTTAAAAAAACCATACAATTCCTTTTTGTCAAATAAAATACCGTACTCATTTTTCCCTCATTTCTACGCGTACACAAACCTGCCGCCCTTATACCGGCGGACTGCTGCGCTCATAATTTAATCCGGCTCTGCAAGCCGCTTTCCTGTCACATTTAAAAACACATCATCCATGGAGCCCTGTACCAGTTCAAAACCGGCCAGATGTTCTTCCAGTCCTTTCAGAATCGGCAGCGCTTCCATGCTGCCGGACAGATTAACGGAAAGAACCTCCTGCTCCTGCGGAATACAGTCTGCGGCATCCTTCAGCAGACTGCGCACCTGTTCTGATTTGCCCGGCTTCGGCCAGAGCCGCAGCTTATCTCTGGCATATTGCTCCTTCAACTCAAAGGGGGTACCGAACTCCCGGAGCTTCCCGCTGTCAATGACAGCGATATGTCCTGCCCTCGCCGCTTCCTCCATATAGTGGGTGGTGAGGAAAACCGTCATGCCGTCCTCTTCACGCAGTCTGTCCAGGCTCTCCCACACCAGCTTCCTGGTGGCCGGATCCAGTCCCGTTGTAGGTTCATCCAGGAACAATACCATGGGTGTATTTATCAGGGCAGCCGCCAGCTCGCACCGGCGCTTCTGACCGCCGGACAGCTTCCCGTACTGTCTGTTGTACAGCTCCTCCAGCTGCAGCCTGTCCCTGACCCGCTCCACATTTTCCTTCAGTCCTGCCCCGGTAAACCCGTATAATGAGCCTCGCACATACAGATTTTCCTTCACGGTCAGCCGTTCATCCAGACAGTTCCCCTGCCATACCACCCCGATACGCTTCCTGATTTCCGCATCCTCTTTTCCCAGCCTGCAGCCGCAGATCCTAATCTCCCCGGCCGTAGGTGCGAAAAGGGTGCAGAGCATGTTGATTGTAGTGGATTTTCCCGCTCCGTTGACTCCCAGAAATCCGAAAAGTTCTCCCTTCTCCACTGTAAAGCTGACGTCGTCCACCGCCTTTACTTCTTTAAAGTATTTCTTCAGTCCCTTTACCGCAATCATAGTTTCCATGTAAAGCCCTCCGCTTTTTTCTGCCGCGCAGACCCCTGATATGCCTGCCGCCTCCGCCGCCTGCCCATGCAATGCCGTCCTATCGGCTGTCATCACCATACAGTAAATGCAAGCTTACTGCAATGGATTTGCGGTAAGCTGCAGTTTCGGACAGGTAAGATGCATGAATCATTCCTGCAGCAGGTGGTATTCCTGCTTGACCGCCCAAACCGCACTTGCTATAATGATTGAAAGGCCATTATAAAATAACCAATAGACAGGAGGGCATAAAAATGGGTTTTTTAGAAGGTAAGACTGCAATTATCACGGGAGGCGGACGGGCTGTTCTTTCCGACGGTTCCTGCGGTTCCATCGGCTACGGCATTGCTACCGCCTATGCAAAAGAAGGGGCAAATCTGGTTATCACCGGACGAAACGTGAAAAAGCTTGAAGATGCAAAGAAAGAGCTGGAGCGGCTCTACGGGATCAAGGTGCTGGCTGTGGCTGCGGATGTGTCCGCAGGCTCCGACAATGAGGCTTCCGTGAATGAGGTTGTCCGCCAGACCATGGACACTTTCGGAAGAATCGACGTACTGATCAACAATGCGCAGGCATCCGCCTCCGGCGTAACGCTGGCCGAGCACACCACGGAACAGTTTGACCTGGCTCTCTACTCCGGACTATATGCCGCCTTTTATTATATGAAGGCATGTTACCCGCACCTGAAGGAAACGAAAGGCACTGTCATCAATTTTGCTTCCGGTGCAGGACTGTTCGGCAACTTCGGGCAATGCGCATATGCGGCGGCAAAGGAAGGCATCAGAGGTCTCTCCAGAGTGGCTGCCACCGAATGGGGCAAGGACGGCATCAATGTAAACGTTATCTGCCCGCTGGCATGGACCGCCCAGCTGGAGCAGTTTGAGCAGGCATATCCCGACGCCTTCAAGGCAAATGTACACATGCCTCCCATGGGACATTACGGCGATGTGGAAAAAGAGATTGGCAGGGTCTGCGTACAGCTGGCGTCTCCCGATTTCAAATACCTCTCCGGTGAAACGCTTACGCTGGAGGGCGGAATGGGCTTAAGGCCGTAAGATAAACAGGGGGAAGAATCCTGCGGTTCTTCCCCCTGTCAGAGATTATAGGCATATCTTTTTATGCTGTCTTCTTTTCCAGTTCTTCAATGCGCTTTTCAAGTTGGTCTATTTTCTTTAATAACAAACCAATAGAATCCCGTTCCAATTTGCAGGCATTGATTTCATGCTGCATGGATTCCAAACGGTTTTCAATCTTATCAAAATGTTTGTCAACAACATCAAAACGTTCGTTTATTCTGTCCTCCATTCTTCCCATTTCTTCAATAATGGCATTTACCATCATTTTCATTTCTTCATTCATACTCTGCCCCTTTAGTTTCACTCTATTTTCTGCAGCGATCTTTTCTATCCATATTATATCAGATTACTGTTCGCTTTCAAGCCATTTTCGGCATTTACTTCTATAACTTCTATACTTTTGACCTCAACACTATGCTCTCCACATGTTCCGTTACCGCAAAAAACGCCTCCACGACTGCCGGATCAAAATGTGTGCCGGATTCTTCCCGGATGATCACATAAGCCTTTTCAAGCGGCATGGCGTCTTTATAACAGCGTTTGGAGGTCAGTGCGTCAAAAACGTCCGCCACCGCCATAATCCTCGCACAGAGCGGTATTTCTTCTCCGCTTATGCCATAGGGATATCCCTTGCCGTTCCACCATTCATGATGATATGCCGCCATCTCCACCGCCGTATTCAGATACCCGGATTCCCCAAGCTCCGCCTTTGCATGGGTAAGCAGCTCTTCCCCTGCCGTGGTATGGGTTTTCATGATCTCAAATTCTTCCTCCGTCAGCTTTCCCGGCTTGTTTAAGACTGCATCCGGTATATGTATTTTCCCAATGTCATGAAGCGGCGCTGCCACCACTATGTCATTCAAATATCTGTCCGTCAGGATATCACTGTACATTCCCCGTCTTTTCAATT
>JAMPFR010000050.1 GCA_023664365.1 Acetatifactor muris
AATAGCTGTACGGTCGAAAAACTCATTTCTTTATAACACATATTTTATAGGCATATGGCGGTTTTGTCAAGTGGGGAGAGTCCCTTTGATTTTCTGATTGAGTGAAAAGTAATCGGAGAATACTTGCAGTTTTTCGGGCAGCGTGTTATTATTTTAACGATTGGACACGGCAGCGGAACAGGCAGATTTCCGGGGCTGTGTAAAACCCAAAAGAGATGCCCGGCGGGCAGAAAGGAAGCAGGAGTAATGAAGCAAGGATTTGATGACGTGATTTCAAAGGTGAAAAGCTGTGAAATGAAAAAGATTGCAGTGGCGGCAGCCCAGGATTCCGCAGTGCTGGAGGCAGTGAGGGAGGCGAAGCGCCAGGGTATCGCGGATGCGGTTCTGGTGGGAGATGAGGCGAAAATCAGAGAGATAGCCGCATCCATAGACATGAGTCTGGACGGCTATCGGATTATTAACGAGCCTGATATGATCGCGGCGGCTCACAAGGCTGTGAAGCTTGCCCATGACGGCGAGGTCGATATGTACATGAAAGGCCTGGTGGACACCAAGAATTTCTTAAAGAGTGTGCTGGATAAGGAAGTAGGCCTAAGGACAGGCGGCCCCCTTTCCCATGTGTGTGTGTTTGACGTGCCCTGTATCGACAGGCTTCTGTTCCTGACGGATGTTGCGTTTATCACCTACCCCACCCTGGAGGATAAGGTTCACATTATCAACAATACCATTCCTGTCTGCAATGCCTGCGGCATAGAGAATCCCAAGGTTGCGCCTCTGGCGGCGGTGGAGGTGGTGAATCCCAAGATGGAGACCACAGTGGAAGCGGCAGAGCTGACGAAAATGTGCGAGGAAGGACAGATTACCGGGTGTATCGTGGACGGGCCTCTTTCCCTCGACCTGGCCATCGACGCGGAAGCGGCAAAGCACAAGGGGGCTACCGGCAGAAAGATTCACGGGGATGCAGACGTGCTGCTGTTCCCGGACATCCATGCGGGCAATCTGGTATATAAGGCAATCGTACATATGGTGCCGGGGGTGAAGAATGGCTGTATCCTCACCGGGACCAAGGTTCCCGTCATCCTTACCAGCCGCTCCGATACCTTTGAGACAAAGGTAAACTCTATTGCTCTGGCTGCGGTAGTGGCGGAAGAGCTGAAGAAAGCGAAATAGAAGATCAGCAAGACAGAAAATGGAGAAGTATAACAGGAGGAAACAATATGTCCATAAAGAGCTTGATTATTAATCCCGGTTCCACCTCCACCAAGATCGGTGTGTTTGAGGATGAGACCCTGTTGTTTGAGGAGACCCTGAGGCATTCTACAGAGGAGATTTCCCGGTACGAGACTATTTTCGACCAGAAGGATTTCAGGAAGCAGATTATTACAGATCTTCTGGCCTCCAAAAATTTTGACATTAAATCCCTGAACGTGGTGGTGGGCCGAGGCGGTATGCTGAAGCCTATTCCCGGCGGTACTTATGAAGTTACGGAGGAAATTCTGGCGGATCTGAAAAAGGGTGTGCAGGGGCAGCATGCTTCCAACCTGGGGGGTATCCTGGCAAGAGAGATTGCAGATTCTATCGGCGTTCCTGCCTATATCGTTGACCCTGTGGTGGTGGATGAGCTGATGCCCATAGCCAGATATTCCGGCATGGCTGAGATTCCCAGGGGGAGCATCTTCCATGCCCTGAATCAGAAAGCGGTGGCAAGGCGGTATGCAAAAGAGGTTGGCAGGCCTTATGAGTCTTTAAGGCTGATTGTGGTACATATGGGCGGCGGTGTGTCCGTGGGCGCCCATGAAGGCGGCAGAGTAGTGGATGTGTTCAGCGCCTTTGACGGTGACGGAGCGTTTTCGCCGGAACGTGCGGGCGGCGTGCCCTGCGGCGCTCTTGTGAAGCTGTGCTTCTCAGGGAAATACACGGAAAAGGAAATATACGGCAAGCTCATCGGTAAGGGCGGCTTTAACGCATACCTTGGCACAAACGATATGCGGGATGTGACAAAGCGGGCAAATGAAGGCGACGAAAAGGCAGCGGAGGCCAAGCAGGCATTCCTGCTGCAGGTGGCAAAGGACATCGGCGCCATGGCCTGTGTGCTGAACGGTAAGGTGGATCAGATCATCCTTACGGGGGGTATTGCTTACGGACAGGACGTATGCGACGTGCTGAAGGAGAGAACCGGCTGGATCGCACCGGTTACCGTATATGCCGGTGAGGACGAGCTGCTGGCTCTTGCCCAAGGCGCAATGCGGGTGATGAACGGCGAAGAAAAGGCTGTGGAGTATTAAAACGCAGCAGTGTTTTTTGTCGGATTTTTGTCAGATTTATAATAAGAACTTGACAAAGGCATAGCAATAAAGTTATGATTAAGATGTTGTTCTGACAGACAGGGGCAAAGCGTATGTTCCTGTAAAAACACCATGAGGATAAGGAGATTAGCGAGAAGATGGTATGTAAAAATTGTGGTAAGGAACTTCCGGAAGGAACAAAGTTTTGTACCTCCTGCGGTACGCCCTGTGAGGAAGCAGCACCTCAGACTGCGGCGTCTCAGGCGGATGCGGCTGCGGAAGGCGTAAAGGCAGCTTCGGAAACCGTGACGCCGGCGGAAGCGCCCAAGGCGGAAGAAACAAAGGCAGCATCAGAGGCTGTAACACCGGCGGCAGAGGTACAGAAGGCAGCGGAAGCGCCGAAAGCTGCGACAGCAGGCGGTGAAAAGCCTCAGGCGGGGGCTGACATGAAGAAGCTGGCCTGCATTGGCGGCGCAGCAGTGGTAGTTCTCGTTCTGCTCATTGTATTCTGCAACCTGATATTCGGCAGTTCGCCCAAAAAGGCGTTCAAGGCATATGTCACAGGTCAGTATACTTGTGATTATAAGAAGATACTGAATAATTCCATATATACAAAGAAGGCGATGAAGGCGCTGGATCTGTATGATAAGGACGATTATGAGGATGATTTGGAAGATCTGAAGGATTACTATGAGGATCTGAAGGACGACTGGAAGGACGATGGCATCAAGTACAAGGTTTCCATTGACGTCAAGGATGTGGAGAAGATCAAGAAGAGCGACAGAGAGTTCAAGTGGGCCAAGGAGTTCATGGAGGACTACTACGACTGTGACGCAGATAAGATCAAGCAGTTTGCCATTGTGGAAGCCAGAGTGAAGGCCGAGTATTATGAGGACGGGGACAGAGACAAGGACAATGACGTAGACACTGGCAGAACCCAGTACCTGTTAGTAAAAATCGGCGGCGACTGGTATATGACCGAGTACTCCAGAGATGACATCAAGGATTATCTGAAGTATTATAAGTAAGGCTGCAGGGGTTTACGAAGAAAGCAACAGAAAAAATAAAAATAAGGGCATGGCATCTTATCGGTGTCATGCCCTTTGTGTGAAGTTTGGGTGAATAACAAAATTTGATAGTTATTTTATGGAAGGTGTGGTAAACTGAAAATGACAGCAAAAATGAAGCTGTTAAATTGCTATAAGGAGTCCTTATGTGTACAACAAACGAGTTAAACGTGATATTGCGGAAATTGGTAAAGGCTTACAAGTCTGTGTATGGGGAACAAATTGTAAAGATTTTGCTTTATGGTTCGTATGCGCGGGGAGACCATGACAATACTTCAGATATAGACATTGTTGCGCTTGTTCATGGAGAGCGCAGTGTACTTCAGGAGCGTTTAAAGCAGATATGGGACATTTCCTCTGATTTGGAGCTTGAATATGAAATCATACTTTCGCCTACTGTGATACCATATGAAGAGTACGTCAGATTTTTGGATGTATTACCGTATTACAGAAATATTGAGGAGGAAGGAGTAGAAATCGTTGCCTGATGATAAAAAAGAATTAATGCTGCTGTTAAAAAACATATTGATTCTCTGTGACGGCAGGTTTAAGCGAGAGAAGCCAGGGGGATTTATGTGTAGAGAAGAAGGCGCAGCCCCTGTGAGGAAAGATGGCTGTCGCAAGGCATCATATCGGTGCATGCGGCAGCCATTTCTTTTGCTGCAATTTCAATCTACTTCCTGTCGCTCCGTCCTACAAGGTAATCAAGAGATACCTTGTAGAAATCTGCCAGCATGATCGCGTATGACAAAGGAAGCTCTCTCACCCCCTTTTCGTACCGCCTGTAAACCTCCCTCTTACAGTGCAAAAGATCAGCCACCTCCTGCTGCGTCATGTCATTATCGATCCTCAAATCCTCAACTCGCTGAAAATACATTCTGCCACCTCCCCTGTAGCTTTTTTTACAATTTTATATTGCGTATGCTACCGTACGGTGGTAAACTATGAGGTGGAATGCTACCATACGGTGGCAAAATACAAAGAAACGGAGAAGAGAAATGAAAAGAAAATTTGTATGTGGGATTTTTGCAATCTGCCTTGCCCTGTCTGTGGCAGGATGCGGAAAGGATTCCAAGGAACAGCAGGCGGCGAATTATTACCGGAGTGAACTTGGGCTTGACAAGGAGGACGCCGAGGATCTGGCTCACGAACTCTACGGAGAGGATGAGGATGAGGAAAGCGACGCCGCCGGGCAGGAGGGCGATGCCACTGAGCAGTCCTCTGAAGCAAAAGAAGTGGAGCCGCTGCCGGAGCTTGTGAACAGCGAGTGGTGGGAGCAGAAAGTGCAGATTTACGACATGGTGTTTGATACTTATATGACAGCGGAGGACATCAGGAAAATCGTAGAGGGATCTGCATATGATGTTGAGCTTGTGGATGCGTTTGACTCAGATGGAAATGTCGTCCCTGGGCATCTTGAAATGGATGGAATATGGATAGCCTCATTCAATGGGGGCCCATGGGTTCCAGAAGCAGCAATAGAATATGGATTGGCTAACGAGGAGGATTATTCCGAGTATGAGTCGGGGTCTAAGACGTACGACAATCCTAATCTTTTTAGAGTGCAATATGGTAATTCATATATGGGAAAAAATTGGTATGATAAAGCAACTTTAGAACTGGAGGGTCTTAAGACGCGGGATGATGTGCTTGCTTATCTTTCAGAAGCCGGTTTTGTAGAGGTAGAAAAAGAACAGAGGCCTTACGCTCCCAGTTCTAAAGATAGAATCACTACACAAAATGTACTTCAGCCTGCAGAATTCGCAGATGTGCCGCATTATTATTGTGAGGGAGTGCAGGAAATAACTTTTTACAGACCTTACAAGCTTAGCGAGACCGACCAGGCGGTAGAGTATAATCACAAGCATTATTCCGGAGCCTGCCTGTACTTGGTTAATTATATGACTTTTACTTTCGATACGGACGGAACAATGAAAAACGGAAATATCGACTCGAAGGGAAACATAAGCTACGGATATTGCAGCCCGACCCAGAAGAATTGCTTGGCTGATAGGCAATTTATAATATTGGGAGAGCAAATAGACTAATGGTAAGTTCCGCGGTGGCAGATGGATCGCGTTACTGTATGCGCAGAAAGACCGCGCAAAAAGGAGAAGGAAAATGGAACAAAAGAAAAACGGAATACCGGACGGGCCGGAGCTGTTCAGCCTGTATAAGTCCCTGGTAGCCCCCTTTCGGGAATACGAGAATCGGCTGTTCCTGACACGGGAACTTGAACGGAAGCTTAAAAAGGCAGCTGAAGATGTCAAAAGGCCCATTCGCTTCGACTACAAAAGAACTATCAAAGATATATTTGGGGATACAGTAAAATGGAGTATTCCTTTTCTGATTGTTTTTTATGTTATTCTGAATGTAGTCCCCGTAAATGGAGAAAAGCTGTTCGATTATTATGATGAGCTGGCAACCACACTACTGGATCTGACAGTGGAAGAATTATATGTTGCAATTTATGCCAAAACTGATTCCGGTCTGGTCACGCTGATATATGGCATTGTGGGATTGATTTTGGGGTATGCACTGTTGCCCTGCCTCGTCCTCCTTTTTCCGGTGATGATTGTAAAAAACATGATCTCTGAGGCTCGCCGCGTTTCGCAGGCAAAGGAGAGAAAGAAAGAGGCGTCAGAAGCCTGCGAGAACTACAAAAAAATGCTGCCTCAGGCGGCGGCAGCAGCGCAGGAAGCACAGAAAAGGATCGCGCCCTATATGGATTACATACCGCCAAAATATCAAAACAGCCGCGCACTGGCCTTTTTTTCCGAGAGCTTTTTTAACTCCAGGGTCGAAACTCTAAAGGAAGCCGTAAATCTCTATGAACAGTATCTGGTTACGCAAAGGCAGGAAGAGAATCAGCGGGAAATTGCGGCAGCGCAGCGCAGAGCGCAGGAAGAGAACAGGGCTGCGATGAACGATCTTGCCAGACAATTGGATAATATACAAGAACAAATCGACTCACAGGAGATAGTAATCAACAACTATTACTAGCATTAAGATCTTTATTATCTGAATATGTCACAGCTTGGGAAGAATGCAAAGCATTCTTCCCAAGCTGTTGTTTACGTCCGCCTTTTACAGCGGGAACTTGAAATAGTTCTTAGCGTTATAGTAGGAAATATTCTTTACGATCTCGGAGAGAGTCTCATAATCTTCAGGGAATTCCCCGTTTTCCACCCAGCTGCCGATCAGATTGCAGAGGATCCGTCTGAAATACTCATGCCTTGTGTAGGACAGGAAGCTTCGGGAATCCGTCAGCATACCCACAAAGCCGGAAAGGTTCCCCAAGTTTGCAAGGGAAACCATCTGATCCGTCATGCCCACCTTGTGGTCGTTGAACCACCACGCGCTGCCCTGCTGAATCTTTGCCACGGCGGTGGAATCCTGGAAGCAGCCCAGGATACTGCCGATGGATTGATTGTCATTAGGATTCAGGCTGTACAGGATAGTCCTGGGAAGTTCGTCCGTGCAGTTTAAAGCATTGAGGAAATCCGCCATCTGGGAGGAGGGCGCATAGTTGTTGATGCAGTCATAACCGGTATCAGGGCCCAGCTTTGCATACATCAGTCCGTTGTTGTCCCGCTTACAGCCGTAATGAAGCTGCATTGCCCAGTCAAGCCTGTGATATTCTCTGCCGACAAAGAGCATGAACGCGGTCTTGAACTTCAATTCCTCTTCCTTGGTGAGAATCATGCGGTTCTGGCGCTTTAAGAAGATCGCCTCAATCTCGTCCTCGTCTGCGGGACAGTACATCACATATTCAAGGGCGTGGTCGGATACGTTACAGCCCATGGAGGCAAAGAAGGCCATGCGCTTTTTCAGGGCTTCCTTCAGGGCGGCGAAGGTGTTGATTTCCGCCACACCCGTAACCGCCGCAAGCTTATCCAGATAGTCCAGATAATCCGGCTTCTCAATGTTCATCGCCTTGTCGGGCCGCCATGCGGGGAGCACCTTTACGTCAAAGCCTGCATCCTCCGCAATCTTTTTATGCCATTCCAGAGAATCAATGGGGTCGTCCGTAGTGCAGATCAGGGTGACGTTGCTCTGCTTAATCAGGCTGCGTACACTCATGGAAGGCTGAGCAAGCTTTTCGTTGCAGAGCTTCCATACTTCATCTGCGGTGTTTTTGTTCAGGATTCCGTTATAGCCGAAATATCTCTGCAGCTCCAGATGGCTCCAGTGGAACAGGGGATTGCCGATTGCATGGCCCAGGCATTCCGCCCATTTGCAGAACTTCTCATAATCGGAGGCGTCGCCGGTGATGTACTTTTCATCCACGCCGCAGGAGCGCATAAAGCGCCATTTGTAATGATCCCCGCCCAGCCATACCTGAGTGATATTCTCAAACTGGCGGTCCTCAGCGATCTCCCTGGGATTGATATGGCAGTGGTAGTCCAGAATCGGTGTGTTTTCCGCGTAGTCGTGGAACAGCTTCTTCGCTGTCTCGGTCTCCAACAGAAAGTCCTTGTCCATAAATGCTTTCATTTTGTTACCTTCTTTCTGCCGCTTGGCGGCGATTATATTGGGCCCGGCCGCGCGATGTGTTCAGCTGCCGAAGCAGTGCGCGCCCGGTGCGGCGGCCGTGCAAAATTTTCGAGAAAATTTTCCCCGGCCGATTTGGGTTCAGGCTCGTGTGGTGCCCCGCCGAATGATCTCGCCGGAAAAAACGGTCTTTTTCGGCATATCGTTTCCGTCCAGCACTCCCAGCAGGGTGGTTATTAAATGCTGGCACAGAGTCTCCAGCTTATTGTCAATACTGGTAAGCTCCGGGTCGCAGCAGTTTACCAGCATGGAATTGTTGTATCCCAGTATGGAGAAATCCCCGGGTATGGAATATCCCATAAGCTTTGCGTATTTTACGGCGGCCAGGGCCAGAGTGTCATCCGAGGCAATGACGCCGTGAAAAGCAAATCCCCGGCGGTGCAGCTCCATCAGGTGTTCCGTCATGGCCGGAATGTCCTCATGGGAGCCCTGGTAAAACTGCAGCAGGCCGGATTCCGGGGAGAGCTTTTTTTCCTCCATGGCGGCCAGGTAGCCCGCAAGCTTTTTCTTGCCGCTGTAGGAAGTCGAATTGTAGAAATATACAATATCCCGGATTCCCGTGGAAATCATCTGCAGAGTGGCTTCGTACATGGAGGTATAGTCGTCTGATATTACGCTGTATACATTGGGGGCGTCCAACGCCGCGTTTAAGAGCATCAGGGGAAGCTGGGCGGCGGCCTCCGCCACATATCGGTTATCGGCCTCTTCCTCGTAAATAAAATTGGAGCCCACAAGGATGATACCGTCCACCTTTTTGGTAATCAGGAGATTCACCGCGGCGGCTTTGGCGTCCAGATCATAGCCCGTACAGCACAGGATGCTGTCGTAATCGTTGGCCCGCAGCTTTTGCTCTATATAGTAGACTGCCTTGGCGAGGTAGAGGTCGGAGCTGTCGGCGCATATGATGCCGATGGTTTTCATGGTGTTCAGGCCCAGTCCCCTGGCAAAGGCATTGGGGGTATACTCATACTGATTGATGACGTCCAGTACCTTTTTCTTCGTCTTTTCGCTGACGCTGCTGCTTCCGTTCAGCACACGGGACACCGTAGCTATGGATACGCCGGCCTTCTCCGATATATCATAGATGGTCATACCTGTAAATGCCTTCCTGTAAGTTATGTGGGAGAGCAATCCCTGCAAAGTGCTTCGTACTCAGCCGGAGCCAAGAAGCCTCTATGTAAGCAGTTACATAAACTCCTTTTAAATTATATCCGACGCCAATTCTTTTTTCAAGACATTTTTTAATGGGTACAAGGGTGTTGACGAAAGCTTGTTTTGGCAGTAAAATAGCTTATGAAAGTACTTACACTTTTAGAAGGGAGACTGACAATGGAAGTATTAAACAAATCGATGTCCAACAGAAAGGCAAGGCCGGTTAAGGTGGTGCAGTTCGGGGAGGGAAATTTTCTTCGGGCGTTTGTGGATTATATGGTTGATATTGCCAATGAAAAAGGGACTTTTGATGGGGATATTATTCTTATCAAGCCTATTGAGTTCGGCAACCTGGACAATTTTCATAAGCAGGACTGTCAGTATACAGTGTCTCTGCGGGGCAATGTGAACGGCGAAGGCAGGATTATCAACAGGGTGGTTACCAGCGTTGCAGACGCTGTGGACACCGCCGGTGAATATGAGAAATACGCGGCCCTTGCCGAGATTGATACGCTGCGGTTTGTCGTCTCCAATACAACGGAAGCGGGTATTGTGTATGACCCTTCCGACAAATTTGAGTTAAAGCCTCCCAAAACATTTCCGGGAAAGCTGACAAAGTTCCTGTATCACAGGTTTGAGACCTTTAAGGGCGACAAGTCCAAGGGTCTGGTAATGCTCCCCGTGGAGCTGATTGACGACAACGGCGTCATGCTGCGCAAGTGTGTGCTGCAGCAGATTGAGAACTGGGGCCTTTCCGCTGAATTTAAAGCCTGGGTGGAGGACGCCTGCATTTTTACGTCCACCCTGGTGGACCGCATCGTCACCGGCTATCCGAAGGCCACGGAGCAGGAGGAGTGGGAGAAGCTGGGATATGAGGATCGTATCATGGTGACCGGCGAACCCTTTGCACTCTGGGTCATCGAGTCGGAGAAGGATATCAGCAAGGAGTTTGATCTGCCCGGAGCGGGCCTGCCCGTTATTTTTACCGGGGATCACCATCCCTACAAGCAGAGGAAGGTGCGTATTTTAAACGGCGCTCATACCTCCTTTGTGCTGGCGTCCTGGCTCTGCGGCAACGATATTGTAAGACAGTCCATGGAGGATGCGGATGTGCGGAACTTCATGAACAAGACGATTTTCGAGGAAGTGATTCCTACCCTGACCCTTCCGGAGGAGGAGCTGAAGGAGTTTGCAGGGGAGGTGGTAAACCGGTTCAATAATCCTTATGTGGATCATGCGCTGCTGGCGATTTCCTTAAATTCCGTATCCAAATGGCGGGCAAGGTGTCTGCCCAGCCTGCTGGGATATGTGGATAAGTTCGGCAGTCTGCCTGCGCACCTGACTTTCTCCATTGCGGCGCTGATGGCATTCTATCACGGCACGGAGATTCAGGACGGCGTACTTAAGGGGGACAGGAACGGGCAGCCCTATGATATTAAGGATGATCTGGCGGTGCTGGAGTTCTTCCGCGATAACTGTGAGAAGGACACCAGAAGCTTTGTGACAGCTTATCTGGGGAGAGAGGACTTCCAGGGCCGGGATCTGAATCAGGTGCCGGGGCTTACCGACGCAGTGGTTTCTTATCTGGACGATATAAAAGCAAACGGTATGAGGGCAGCATTATGCAGGATTTCATAAAAATTCATGACAACGACAAGGTAGTGGTAGCGTTGAAGACCATTCCCGCAGGGGAGTCCCTGGCGGTGAAGGTACAGGGCGAAACCAGGCAGATTACCGCGCTGGAGGAGATACCCGCAGGGCACAAGATGGCAATCTGTGATATTCCCGCCGGAGACGAGGTCATCAAGTACGGCTATCGTATCGGCAATGCAAAGGAGGACATCAGAGCGGGGGCCTGGATACACACCCATAACATCAAGACCGCTCTGGGGGATCTGTTGGAGTATACCTATGAGCCTGTGGCCGGGGTGCAGAGCGGCGCAGAGGCAGCGGAGGAAGCCGGCGGCGTATCGGGGGCATCCGGCGTTCGAAATGGTATCGACGTTGCGAAAGGCGCCGGAGCACGGGAGACAGCAGCGCAGAGCGGCACAGAGGCAGCGGAGGCGGACGGCGCTCAGAAAGCCATGTTCATGGGCTTCAACCGTCCCGACGGCAGCGTGGGCGTCCGGAATGAAATCTGGATCATTCCCACGGTGGGCTGCGTGAACAATGTAGCCACTGCCATTGCCGGGAAGGCAAACAGCTGGCTTGAGGCAAACAGGGAGAAATACAAAAGTGTGGGAGAGGTAATTGCCTTTCCCCACCCTTACGGCTGTTCCCAGATGGGGGATGACCAGGAGCATACCCGGCAGATTCTGGCGGATCTGATTCGGCATCCCAACGCGGGCGGTGTGTTGGTGCTGGGGCTGGGCTGTGAAAACAGCAATATCGACGTGTTGAAGCCTTATATCGGCAGCTATGACGAAAACCGGGTGAAGTTCGTGGTATCCCAGGACTGCGAGGATGAAATCGCGGAGTCCCTGGAGGTTATAAAGGGACTGATAGGCTATGCAGCCGGGTTTGAGCGGGAGCCTGTCAGCGTCGGCAGGCTTGTGATCGGCATGAAGTGCGGCGGCAGCGACGGGCTTTCCGGCATCACCGCCAACCCTCTGGTAGGCCGTTTCTCGGATAAGCTCATCTCTCTGGGGGGAACCACCATTCTCACGGAGGTGCCGGAGATGTTCGGGGCGGAGACTATATTGATGAACCGCTGCGCCGACAAAGAGCTTTTTGACAAGACCGTGAACCTGATAAATGATTTTAAGAACTATTTCAAGAGCCATAACCAGACCATTTATGAGAATCCTTCTCCAGGCAACAAGAAGGGAGGAATCTCCACTCTGGAGGATAAATCCCTGGGCTGCACCCAGAAATCGGGCAGCGCCCCGGTGAGAGGCGTGCTGCAGTACGGCGAAAGAGTGGAGACGGCGGGTCTGAATCTTCTCAGCGCACCGGGCAACGACTTGGTGGCGGCCACGGCCCTTGCGGCGGCCGGAGCCCATATTGTGCTGTTTACCACAGGCCGGGGCACACCCTTTGCCTCCCCTGTTCCCACCGTAAAGATTTCCACAAACTCCGGGCTGGCAGGCAGGAAGTCCAACTGGATTGACTTCAATGCGGGGGTGCTGGTGGAGGATAAGACCATGGAAGAGGAGACGGAAGCACTCTTTGACTATGTGGTGGAGGTGGCTTCCGGAAAACAGGTTCGCAGCGAGGCGGCAGGCTTCCACGATATGGCAATCTTCAAGCAGGGCGTGACCTTGTAAGGCAATATGCAGAGATTTTATGAGGAGGAAAAATACAATGAGCAGCTTTAAAGATTTGAGGATCGTAGACAATTTTTATCAGACCTCTGCATTCTTTCCCATGCCGACGATTCTGGTGGGGACGCTGACGGATCAAGGCACGACTACCCTTGGACCATACAGCCTGTGTCAGCCGTACTACATCGCAGGGAGGGATTACTACGCCATGCTTCTGTGCTGCCGCAATTCATCCAATACGGCGCAAAACATTCTAAAGCATAAGAAATGCACCCTGAACTTCATTACGGATGACCGAAAATATTTCAAAGAAGCCGTCCGTATGGGATTTCCGGGAGACACACCGGAAGAGAAGATGAAGGACTGTCTCTTTACTCTGGAAGACGGACTGTGTCAGGCGGAGGATCCGGAGGGGACATATCCTCAGGTGGTCCAAGAGTGTTATCAGGTGTTTGAGTGTACATGGATGGATGCGTTGGACAATGCTCAGAATGACAAGGCAGGACAGCTTAACGGATATGAAGAGCCTTACCATGATTTCAATGGAATTACCAGCAAATTCGGCGCACATTTCATCTTGCGGGTAGACAAGATACTGATGAAAGAAAAATATTACAATGCCATTGTAAACGGTGTCCGCGCCAAGGACTTTCCCAGGGTGCCGGTGGATTACGGTTATCGGGACTCCAAGAATTTCTGGTATACCAAATTTCCAAGGGCGATTCCCGAGCTGCTTCCGGTGCGGGAGGGTAATCTGGATTCCGTGAAATATGCCGCGAACCGAATCGATCCGGACATCAAGTTCACGGACGAGGCCTGCATGAAGATGATCAAGGTTCCCAGGATCTTCCTGCCTGCTGCATTGAAGGGCTGCGTGGAATGGGCTAAAGAAAACGGCGTGACTCTGATCACAGCAGAGCATATGGACATCATCAACGATAAGAGGGCAAAAGAGAAGAGCAGATGAATCGAACCGCTGTTTGCACAAGCTGTGCGGAAGCTATACTCTTCTCAGCAAAGTGATTCCGGCGTCTTGTGCAAACACGAAATATTCACCATCATAACTGAATCCGCAGGTATAAAATCCATAATCGTTGAATATAATCGTTTCGAACTGTGAATCGTTTGCAAAATAGACCGATGTCCGATTATCGGCGTGAATTTCAATTCTGACTTTATCTCTTTTCTGAGTAGAATGCAAAATTTTCCCTCCGTATTGTCCGGAAATATATATTACATCGTCAGGGAGCAGACTACATAGTGCTGTGTGTGTTACTTCATCATATTCGCAGTCACATTCATCGATAATACCTGTTTTACAATCCATTAAAGTACATCTTTGTGACGAGATACAAAGTAATTTATTGCAATGTTCTTTTGAAAAGCCAACCCATTCCAATCCGCCGACAGATAATTCCCCAACACATTCCCAATTTGTTAATCCATCAACAGTTATCTGCATATTAGGCATCCCCTCAATACCATTATCCTATCACAAATATTCTTCCGATTCCAATGAAATTTGATTAAAGCAGACTATATCCTTTACAGGAATTTTATGGTACAATGGTTAGGAACGCACCATCGCAGTCTGCCGATATCCATATCAGATACAACAGGCCTGTGTGCAGAGAAGAAGGGCAGGGGTATAAAAATGAAGGAAGAGTTAAATGCGGAACAAATCAAACAGCTTCCCAGAAGAGAGGATGGTTTTTTTGAACTGCAGTCAGTGGATGAAAATCTGTTTCGGGCAGCAGCACAGGTATTTCCCGTATATGCGGCTTATGAGACAGACTGCAACGGGAAGGAAGGATATCCTGACCTGCTTGCACAGCTGCGGATACTGGATGAAGAACTGAAAAAAGACGATACGCCGGAGAATCGGATACTGTATCTGGAGGGGCTGCTTGCAACCATAGAGAACATAAGCCCCCAGCTCTATGAGTACTATCGGGAGTTGGCGGACAGGTTCAAGGCGGTTTTAAAGGAGACGCTGACCCGGGGAGGCCGGGAAGCAGAGACACAGCTTCAGAAAACCATAGCCGGGGCAGGAGAATTGTATCTGCTGGCGGCGGAGAAATACCTGTACGGGGAGTCTGGAGTACAGGAAAGCGCTCCCTGCGGCGGTCTGGAAGTAAGGCAGGTGATGGTCACCTCCAGAAGCGCGGTGATCGAGATCTCGGACGGCGGAAAGTATTTTACAAAGGGGCAGTACCGTATCCTGATAAACGGCAGGGAAGCCCTGCTTGCAGACAAAACCATTGTGTCGCTGTATGATTTGAAGCCTGAAAACGACTATGCCGTGGAGGTTTATGCAGGGGCGGAGAAACAGGGCGGCCTGAAGCTTCGGACAGCCCGTGAGTTTGTAACCCTGGATGTGCGGCGGTTTGGCGCAAAGGGAGACGGGATACAGGATGATACCCATGCCATTCAGGCGGCCATACTGGCCTGTCCAAAAGACAGCCGTGTGCTGATCCCTGCGGGAACCTATCGTATCACCAGCCTGTTTTTAAAGAGCCACACCAGAATTGAACTGGCGGAGGGCGCGGAGCTGAAGGCATTTACGGAAAGGGAGAAATTCCCCGTATTTCCCGGCATGATAGAAAGCTATGACCAACAGGAGCAGTATAATTTAGGCAGCTGGGAGGGGAATCCCCTGCCCATGTACACGGGCGTCATCTGCGGCGTGGACGTGGAGGACGTGGTGATTTACGGCCGGGGAACCATCAACGGCAATGCCTCGAAAGAGGACTGGTGGAAAAATCCCAAGGGCTATAAGGACGTGTTCCGCCCCAGATTATTTTTTATCAACGGCTGCCGGAATGTGACCTTACAGGGGGTGACCTGCTGTAATTCTCCCGCCTGGACCCTGCATCCCTATTTCAGCGACGACTTGAAATTTATTGATCTGCAGGTGCTGAATCCCGCAGACTCGCCCAACACCGACGGCTGTGATCCGGAATCCTGCAAAAATGTGGATATTCTGGGAGTGCGGTTCTCTTTAGGGGATGACTGCATCGCCGTAAAGAGCGGCAAAATCTATATGGGCAGGACCTACAGGGTGCCCTCCGAAAATATCAGGATCCGCCAGTGTCTTATGGAAAACGGCCACGGGGCGGTGACTCTGGGCAGCGAAATGGCAGGCGGGATTTTAAATCTCACGGTGGAGGACTGTATTTTCCGTCATACGGACAGGGGACTGCGGGTTAAGACCAGAAGGGGCAGGGGCAAGGACGCGGTGCTGAATAACATTGTTTTCCGGGGATTGGAGCTCGACCATGTGATGACGCCGCTGGTGGTGAATTCCTTTTATTTCTGCGACCCGGACGGCAAGACTTCCTATGTGCAGTCCCGGGACGTCTATCCCGTGGATGACAGGACGCCCTCAATTAAAAAGCTGGTATTTGAAGATATGAAATGCACCAACTGCCATGTGGCCGCGGCCTATTTTGACGGACTGCCTGAGCAGAAGATTGAGGAGATTGTCATGCGGAATATTTCCTTCAGCTATGCGGAGGATGCAAAATGCGGCGTACCCGCCATGTCCGTGGGAGTGCCGGAGAGCAGCAGGCGCGGCCTGTATGCCCGCAATGTCTCAAAGCTGACCCTGGACAATGTGGTGATTGAGGGGCAGGACGGGGAGGCTTACGAGCTGGAGGGAGTGGACAGTTTTCACACCGTAGTATAAAAAAGCGTGATATGGGAGGAAAGAGAATGCAGTTAGGAATCAGATTACACGACATGCAGAAGCTGCCCTTTGAGCAGCGTGTGGCCGCAGTACGGGAAGGCGGCTTTGCCTGCGGGCATCTTGCCCTGGCAAAATTCATCAGCGAGTTTCCCACCACGGACGAGGCGCTGACGCCGGGGCTTGCCATGTATATCAAAAATGTGTTTGCCGGGAATCATGTGGATATTGCCGTGCTGGGCTGCTATCTGAACCTGGCTACGCCGAATCAGGAGGAACTTCAAAAGACGGTTCACCGCTATATGGCCCATATCCGATTTGCATCCTGGCTGGGCTGCGGCGTGGTGGGAACGGAGACCGGAGCGCCCAATGAAGCCTATGCCTTTACCCCGGAATGCGGTACGGAGGAGGCGCTGCAGCTGTTTATTGAGCGGCTGAAGCCCATTGTAGCCTATGCGGAGAGCATGGGGGTGGTGTTTGCCATTGAACCGGTGTTCCGCCATATTGTGTGTAATCCGGCCCGGGCCAGAAGGGTGCTGGATGAAATCAACTCCCCGAACCTGCAGGTTATCTTTGACCCGGTGAATCTGCTTGACATGGCAAATTATCGGGAGAGGGACGCTGTTTTTCGGGAGGCCATGGATCTGCTGGGGCCGGATATTGCCATGGTGCATCTGAAGGATTTCCGTATAGAGAACGGTAAAATGATTTCCGTTGGCTGCGGCATGGGAGAGATGGATTACACGGAGATTCTGAAATTCGTGAAGGAAAGAAAGCCGTTTATACACGCTACATTGGAGGACACCAAACCGGAGAACAATCAGCAGGCCAGAGAATTTATCCTGCGGAAGTACGCGGAGGTATGAATGGCCCAAAGTTCAACCTGGTTGACATGGCTCGCTGCCTGCAGAAGTAAGAACGGCAGCTGTTTCCCGGCGGGTATGAGCCTGACCGGGAGGCAGCTGCCGTATAGCGTGCGCCGTGCGGCGTACATTTACTTGAACAGAGTACCCAGAATGCTGCGTCCCAGGGACGCCCCCAGGTTGCCGCCCAGCTTTTTGCCGAAGGAGCCGCCCAGAGACTTGCCCAGGCTGTTGCCTACCTCCCGGCCGATGGTGCCTCCTGCGGAACTGGCAACGCTCTTGATGCCTGATTTGACGGCTCGCTGCTTTCTCTCGGCTTCCTTCTGAGCCGCCTTCTCCTTTGCCGCCTTCTCTTTCTCGGCCGCCTTTGCCGCTGCCTCGCTCTGCTTCTGCTGTTCCAGCGCTTCAGCCTCGTCCAGCCGTTTTCTCTGAAGGAACTCATAAGCGCTCTCCGGATCGTGGGCGTCCTTATACTTCAAATAAAGGTTGCTCATTTTAACCTCACGCAGTTTTTCCTCGTCGGTGATGGGCCCCATAAGGCTCTGGGGAGGCAGTACGTTGCAGTGCTTTACCACGGTGGGAATACCGTCCCCGTCCAGCACGGAAATCAAAGCTTCTCCGGTGCCCAGCTGGGAAAGTACCGTTTTGGTGTCAAATTCCGGGTTGGTGCGGAAGGATGCGGCAGCTGTCTTAATACCCTTTTCGTCCGCAGGGGTGTAGGCACGCAGGGCATGCTGGATCTTGTTGCCCAGCTGGCTTAAAACGCCGTCGGGAATGTCCTTGGGGGCCTGGGTGATAAAGTAGATGCCCACCCCTCTGGAACGAATCAGCTTTACAATCTGCTCGATTTTGTCCCTCAGGGTCTTGGTGGCATTTTCAAAGAGCAGATGCGCCTCGTCAAAGAAGAACACGATACGGGGCTTTTCCGCGTCGCCGATTTCCGGCAGAGTCTCAAAAAGCTCAGACAGCATCCACAGCAGGAAGATGGAGTACATGGTAGGGTCGTTTACCAGTTCCCGGCAGTCCAGAATGTTGATAGTGCCCCTGCCGCCTTTTCCCGTGGTAAACCAGTCCGCAATATTCAGGGCCGGCTCCGTGAAGAACGCCTCTGCGCCCTGAGATTCCAGCGCCACCACATGGCGGATGATGGTAGTTACGCTGGCCTTGGGAATATTGCCGTATTCCATACTGAAATCAGCGGCATTTTCCCCCATGTACTGCAGCATGGATTTTAAATCCTTGGTATCGATGAGCAGCAGGTTATTGTCATCCGCAATCTTAAAGGCGATGTTCAGCACATCGTTCTGCGCGGGGCTTAAGTCCATGAGCCTGCCTAACAGGATAGGACCCATTTCGGAGACGGTGGTGCGTAAGGGTATTCCCATTTTCCCGTATACATCCCAGAATACGCTGGGATAATCCTGAAAGGTAAAGCCGCATTCCGGCAGACCGAAACCGTCAATGCGCCCCTGTATTTCCTCATTGCTCTTTCCGGGACGGCACATTCCCGCCAGATCCCCCTTCACATCCGCCAGAAAGACGGGGACGCCCGCGTCGCTGAAGGATTCCGCCAGTACCTTCAGGGTAATGGTCTTGCCGGTGCCGGTAGCGCCTGCAATCAGGCCGTGGCGGTTGGCCATCTGGGGCAGGATGCACACCTTTTCACCGTCGGAGTCGCCGATCCAGATCTTATTGTCATAAAACATAGCATGATCCTCCTTGAGTATTGTTGTCATATTTTGATGGGATTGCAATGGTTTTATTGCAAGGCCGGTTCATAAATAGTATACTGGATAAAGGACGCGGGAACAAGAGTTTTGTTTGGAAAAACCGGACTTTAAGGGGTTGGCCTTTACTTATTTGAAGGACACCTATCCTGTTCGCGGATGTGCGGGAAGGCGTCTGCTATCTGGAGCCGGGAACCTACAGCGTGATCTATGAGACGGTTTAAGGCTGCCCCAGCATTTTTGTGATATACAGTTCTATATCATCCAGGGTCTCAGGATCCTTCAGGCTCTCGAAGGTACTTGGATCAAAGAGCAGCCCTGTGTCTGTGGAGAGGAAGGCCCAACGGGAGCCGTCAAAGAGACCGTAATCTGCAATGTCATTGTACTGCAGGGTGGCGTTGTTCCGGACGCAGAGATAGGAGTCGTCATATTTTACAGGCATAAAGATGCCTTCCGTTCCCGGACGGATGGCTTCCGCCACGGTGCAGTCCGATACATGGCAGCCCGCCATAATAGGGCAGGGCAGCAGCACGGTGAGGGTATCGCCGGGGTTCAGGTCTCCCCGGAAGACCCGGCTTATCCGGATTTCCGCAAGGGCCTGGTATTCCTTCCAGCCGTTGAAGTCCAGTTCAATATTGCGGACGGAGGTTACGGTTCCCCGGAAGATGACGGTATCGTATCTGCTGAAGATTTCCGTTTCCGTCAGAAAGGCCAGATCTGCCGCTGCGGATACCGCCGGTATATCCGCGGATTCCACATAGCTGGCTGTGACGTTCTTTGAGGCGTCGGAGAGGGGAATGGATACCCGTCCGGAGCCGTTCCTGTACAGCCGGACTCCCGTAAAAATGAAAGCGGCTGCGCAGAGGAAGACTGCTGCGCAGGCGGCTGTGCGGATCCCGCGGCTGCGCAGTCCGGGGGTCTTTGCAGTCCGGCTGTCCGGCTGCTCTGTTCGGCGGTGTGCCGTAGCAGTTCGGCTGTTCTGTACGGCAGTGTGTCCCGACTGTCCGGTTATCTGTCCCGGCTGTTTGTCCGTCCTGCTGAGTCGTCTGTCTGCCTTTGCCACCTGTGTCAGCCGATCCGGGGAGCCTTGCTCTTGGGGCGCGGCCTCCGCAATGTAAGCTTCGTCGATATGGTTCAGAATTTCAAATAATGTTTCTGTTAATGTTTCACTGCTCATACTATGAAGTATCCCCTTTCATTCAGATAGGTTTTCAACTGCTGTCTTGTCCGGGACAAGAGCATGGTAACGGCTGCCGGAGTGCGGCCGTATGCAGCGGCGATATTTTTCACGGAATCGCAGTACCAGTACCGGCGGACAAAGCACCGGCGGGTATCCGGAGACAGATCGGCCAGAAATGCGTCTATCGCCCCTGCCAGCTCTTTTCTGTCGATCTCCTGTTCGACGGTTTCCTTCCCGGATATACATTCCTCCAGTTCTTCCAGTACCAGAGCCGTTTCGCCGCCGCCTCGCTTTTGGGCATGGAAGTGTTTATAGCGGTTGAAGGCAAGATTTCGCGTAAGCTTGCCCAGAAAGGCGGAAAGCAGTGAGGGCCTGTGGGGCGGAATGGCTTCCCAGACCCGAAGCCAGGTATCGTTGACGCATTCCTCGGCGTCTTCTGCATTCCCCAGAATATTTATGGCAACCGTATTGCAGTAACGGGTGTATTTTTCGGCGGTGGCGGGGATGGCAGCCTCGTCCCTGCTCCAGTACAGCTCTATGATAGCGTTGTCTTCCATGGAAACATCCTCCTCTGCCTGTATACACAACTTTTTTAAGCCAATCTAACATAAATTTTAAAAAAATATGCTATCACTTATCAGCGCTTCCGTCAACTTTTTTTCAGCTCCAACTTTTTTCAGCTCCAACAGTGCAAAAACCGCGAATAAATAATGAAATTTAGTGAAAAAATAGTGAAAAAATAATGGAATTTTAAGTTGAAAAAGGGTATAATAATATATCATACAAAAGGGGCTGATTGTTTTGATAAAGGTAAATCTCACCAACAATATTTTAAAAAAGATAACTGCTATTGATACGAACCGTCATTCCATAGGTGCGTCTGCAATTCCCGCAGCTACGATTCATAAGCTCAGAAAGAATTCCAGGAAGAAAAGCTCTTATGCGTCCAATAAGATTGAAGGCAATCCGCTTACCGAGGCGCAGTGTGATGCAGTGATTGAAAGTGATGCGCATAAGCATTTTATGAAGCCGGAACAGGAAGTAAGAAATTATTACATGGCGTTGAAGCTTTTGGAAAAAAGAGTGAAGGAGGATGCCGCTTTTTCTCTGGATCTAATCCTGGAAGTACAGGCGATGGTTGAAAAAGGCGCGTCGAAGGAAAAGACAGGCCTTCGCGGTGCAATGCCTCCCGGTGTGCTGTTTGCAGTGTATGATTCTGAGACAGGAAGCCCGGATTATATTCCGCCGGAGTATACCGACATTCCGGGATTGCTGGATGAGCTGGTTGAATATGTAAATACGACAGATGATCATCCATTGATTATTGCGGCGGTTGTACATTATCAGCTGGTGACCATACATCCCTTTGAGGACGGGAATGGACGTACTGCCCGCCTGCTTTCCGGTTTTATTTTGGATAAATGCGGATATGGGTTTAACGGTATCGGTTCGCTGGAGGAATACTTCGCCTATGACCCGGATGAATATTACAGTTCTTTGCAAATGGGGTTACCTGCACTGTATTACTCCGGCAGAGATAATCCGCCCCACCCGGAAATCTGGATTGATTATTTCCTGCATATGGTTGAGTTATATTCCTCAAGGGTGTGCAGCTTGTCTTTGGAGACCGGTGATGACGCCTTCTATACGGCACTTTCTCATTTGAGCTTAAAGGAAAGGGAGTTTCTGATATTTATAGTCAGGAAGCATTTATATGAGTTTACGCCGATTGATGTGAGCAGGATGCTGCATGTTTCAAATAAAACCGTTATTAATCGATGTGCCGGGCTGTCCGGCAATGGTTTCCTGATTCCCGTTATCGTAAAAGAAAGAATCCGTTCATACAGGCTCAGTGATTTTACCAGAGTAAACGAAAGGAAACTGTTAAAGGAAAGTCCTGCAACCGACTGACAGAGGAACAGGCAGCCATAGGAATTGGTAACATTTTCGGGCATATTTCGTGACATGTGGGAAACAATTTTTTGTATTATGCCGAAATAAATACGGGGTATAAATATGAGGATTGCCATATGTGACGACGAAAAGGAAATATGCAGTCAGCTGAAGCGGATGGTGTTGAAGCAGAGGGCTGACTGTGAGGTGTGTCTGTTTGATTCGGGAAAGCAGCTGCTGCAGTCCAGGCAGCGCTTTTCCGTTATTCTTATGGATATCCAGATGGAAGGGATGAGCGGGATCGAGACGGCAAAGGCGCTGCGCATGAAGGATGAAAATGCAGTGCTCATTTTTGTGACGGCGCTGAAGGAGTATGTGTTTGACGCCTTTGATGTGTCCGCGTTCCACTATCTTTTAAAGCCGGTGTCCGACGAAAAGTTCTCCAGGGTCTTTGAGAGCGCCTGCCGGGAGGCGGAAAGGCGGCAGCAGGAGGCGGAGGAGCAGATTTTCTTCCGCACCAGAACCCGCAGTTTTACTTTGCTGAAAAAAGATATTTTATATGTGGAGAGCAGAGGGCGGAAGGTGGACATCCATACGGTAAAGGAGTGTGTCACGGTCTATGGGACCATGAACGGGATGCAGGAGCAGCTGGGCGGTAATTTTTACAGATGCCACAGGGGCTATCTGGTGAATCTGACCCATGTGGCGGAATATGAGCCGGACAAAATCCTGCTGGGAAGCGGAGAAACGGTTTTCATGGCACGGGATAAGTACGGGGAGTTTGTAAAGGCATATATGCGTTTTCTGGAAAAGGGAGGAATCGTCCATGGCTGATGGGATGCTTACGGCCATGGATGCAGTGGTCTTTGTGCTCTGGGGCTGGTGTCTGTATCGTTTCTGCGGCGGTTTTCTGACCCTGAAGGCGCGCAGGAGGCAGACAGGACGGGACGCCGGGGCAAAGGAAGCCGGGAGGAAAGCTGGCGGAGACGGGGGTGTGAGGCCGGGCCGGATAAATTCTCTCAGGAACGGCTGGCCCATGTGGTGCTTCTGGGTGGCGTGGAAGGAGCTGTTCACGCTGTTGGTGGAGACGGATTTCGACACTGTCCATTCGCTGATAAGGACGGCTTTGACTTATGGCGGCCTGCTCCTTTTCCTGCGGATATTTTATCAGGGCAGGCGTGGGACGCTGCTCTTTTCCTTTGTGACCTTTACCGCAGTCAGTGAGATCAGCAGGTTTCTGGCCCATGCCGCGTCGCTTTTGGGAAACGGGCTGTATGATGCGGGGGTCTGGCTGTTTGAGGAAGGCGTCATGAGTGCGAAGACGTATCTGTTGCTGGCTGAGATATATTTCTTCCTGGTCCAGATATTTATGAACGTGGTGTTCCTGGTATTCCTGAGAGGAACGCTGCGCCGGGTGAGCAGTGCGTTTCACGGTGAGATCCGGGGCTTTGACAGGGCGGAGCTTAAGTTTCTTCTCCTGCCCGGCTGTATTGCAGGGATGTTCTGTGCGCTGCTTCGGGTGATTCTGGTGACTGTGGAAGAGCAGATCCCCAGCTCCCTTTATGATCGGTATCCGCTGCTGATGGGGGTAGTGCCGGTTCTGCTGGTGCTGTGTCTGTGTTCTGTGGTTTACAGTGTACGGTGGTTTTGCGAACTGAAAAGCCTGCATGAGGAGAAAAACAGGAGTATGATCCTGGGACAGCAGCTGGAAAGCATGGAGGAACATCTTCGGGAGACGGAGCGGGTGTATGCCGGTGTGCGGGCCATGAAGCATGATATGAAGAACCAGCTGGCAGTAGTGGCGGAGCTGGCGGGACAGCCTGATGCCCGGCCGGGGCTGCAGGCTTATCTGGCTCAGCTGAATCAAACCTTGAGTGAACTGGATTTTCCCTGTCGTACAGGCAGCGCGGCAGTGGATACGCTGGTGGGGATCAAATATCATGAAATGCGGGAGAGGATTCCCGGCATTTCCTTTCAGGTGGAAAATCTGCTGGTGCCGCCGGATCTGAAGGTCAGTCCCATGGACTTAAGCCTGATACTGGGGAACGGTCTGGACAATGCCATAGAGGCTTGCGAAAGGCTTGTGAAGACCGAAGCGCCTCCCGGGGGAGAGGCAGATGCCGGACAGGACAGGGCGGAACAGGGCGGGGCAGAACAAAGCGCGGCAGAACAGGGTGGCGTAGAACAGGGCGGGACGGAGACGGAAAAGTTGTGGATCCGTGCAGGCACCGGGATGCGGGGGGCCTTATTTCTGCTGGAGATCGCCAACAGTTATGACGGAAGGCTGAAGTATTCCCCGGGACAGGAATTTCCGGAAACCCTGAAGGAGGCGGACAGCCTCCATGGCATCGGACTGCAGAGCATCAAGTCCACAGCGCAGAAATATCGCGGCGGCGTGGACTGGAAAGCAGAGGCGGGTGTCTTTACGCTGACGGTAATGCTAAGGCCGGAAAAAGGTTTATGACAATTTAAAAAGGTTTGATGACAAAAAACAAAAATCCGTCTGTCATACTGCCGATTTCTTATACAGACAGCAGAGAAAGAGGTGAGTGCGGATGGATTTATATAGTTTGGGCAGCTACTACCAGAATATGACAACGGGCGGGCTTTCCGGCAGCTACCTGTCGGGACTGGCAGCAGGCGGCGGGCTTTCCGGCAGCTACCTGTCGGGACTGGCAGCAGGCGGCGGGCTTTCCGGCAGCTACCTGTCGGGGCTGGCGGCGGGCAGTGGGCTTTCCGGCAGCTACCTGACCGGGATGCTGGCAGGCGGTCTGGGGGCTTTGTCTCCCCTTGCTCCCGTATATGCAAAATTTACAGATGCCCTGCAGAAGACTCTGAGCGAGAGGCAGACCTTTCAGCAGGGCCGGGATGTGGTGCTGAGCTTTCCGCCGGCGGCGGATGTTGATTACAAGGCGGACGTAAGCAAAGAAAGGGCGGACATGTCCTCGGAAGAGTACAAAAAGTATATTTGCGGCAAAATTTCCGCTCTGCCGGTCAGCGCCAGCTGCCGGGCCAACTGCAGTGGCGTGCTTGTGCTGAAGGAGGAGGCTTTTGTCAATATGCAAAAGGATCCGGCCTATGAAAAAGAAGTATTAAACGGGCTGCAAAAGGACTTTCAGGCGCAGTATTCCTGTTACGCGCCGAAATTCGGCTTCCGGGTCATCGGGGGCAGCGCCGGAGAGAGTTACGGAGAGGGAATGACACCTGTGGGCAGTTCGACAGCTTCCGGCACCTCCGGCGCGGAAAAGAGCCGCCTGGAAGAGCGGCAGGAGCAGATTGACCTTCAGATACAGGCACAGCTGGGGAGGCGGGGAAGTCTGACAGACAGGCTTGCTTCCAATCGGGCAGCCAGACTTCAGGAGCGCATGACCCGGAGACAGGAGGAAGCTTAAAAGGAGGTATGCATATGAGAGTTACGACGGGAATGATAAACAGACACGGCGGCGGGCTGATTGACAGCCGGAAATCTTTGCTCAGTTATATACAGTCCGGCAAATCGGGAGGGAGCTCCCGGCTCAGCGCCCTGATGGCAAAAAGCGGCAGCAGGAGCAGTACGAAAGCAGGCAGCCTGGCCAGTGCCGCGGCGGCAGGATATACGAAAACAGGCTATGAGAAGCTGGAGAAATCCGCGGCTTCTCTGGAAAAAAGGACAAGTGCTCTGGGAGAGAAGGCGGATCAGGGGAAGGTATCCGCATCGGATGTGGAGAGTCTGCTGTCAGACTATAACGATACCCTGAAAAATCTGTATCAGTGTGACGGTTCTCTGAATAATTTTTACCGCCAGACATTACGGCAGGCCGCCACGGACAATCTCAGCGCCCTGCAGGAGATAGGCGTCAGTTACGGAAAGGACGGACATTTAAGCCTGAATCGGACGCAGTTTGAAAAGGCGGATGGGGAAACGGTAAAGGCTGCGCTGGGGAGCGGCGCAGGCTTTACGAAGCGGCTTGGCATTGTGTCTGAAAGGGTTTCCGACAGCGCGGCGGCAAACACCCGGAGTGCCTCCGGCAGATATAATGCAGGCGGGGACATAAGCAGTTCCTATTTCAGCCGATATAATTTTCTGGGATGAAAAAGCCGATATAACAGATGCAGGTTGTTTTATGCATCGTCAGCGTGCAGACCGTCTGCGGCAGCAGGCGGCAGAGCGCATGAGCGCAGGTCTGCGAGGCTGGCCCGTGAAGGGAACATGGAACAGGAGGAGCGGAAGAATGCAGCTGGGAATTTATGGCATAGGAACGGATTCCGCAGGAAGCCGGAAGGCTTCCGCAATCGGAGGCGGGCGTCTTTCAGGGAAGAACTATGCAGACGCAGCACAGAACAGTATATGGACGCAGGTAAGCAGCCGGATACAGGAGCTTGCCCGTGAGACGGAAAAAGAGACAAAGAAACCGGAGGATGCGCAGACGGTGCAGAGCCTTCAGGTCACCGGATCGGGGGAAGAGGACTCCGGGGCGGCGGAGAAGGCAGACGGCGGAAAGCGCTCGGAGGCTTCCAAGATCTATGAGGCGGCTGTGGCCGGGAAGTCGAATCCCATCAGCAGCTTTCGGGCAGCGCCTAAGGTGCCCTACGGACATCTGGCGAAGGACGGGGTTATCACCTACAACGGCGTTACCTTCGTCTGCGATGAGAAAACCAACAGTATCTGCCTGGGAAACATGGAGGACAAGAGCCAGGTGATTACGGTGGCACTTTCCGGCGGGGGACATCTGAAGGTAAACCGCAATAACATCGGGGATCTGTCAAAGGCGGTGGGGATGTTTTCACCGGAGGATCTGAACCTGATTATGAGGGCCATTGCCCAGGATACCAAGATTCAGTCCGTCAAAAAGGAAATCGACGACATGGAGAACAGTATCGGCAGTGCGGAGAATGCAATATCGGGAGAACCGGTATCGGAGGACGCAGCATCAGGAGACATGGCATCGGAGAACGTCGTTTCAGGAGAAGAAAAAGAGAAAAATAAGTAAAACAGCGGGCGGCAGTCAGCCGCCCGTTATTGTATGTAATCATGACAATGGACTTCTCTGCAATTTTCTGCATTTCAACCTTTGTCTTCGGGTTTTATCCCCGGTATCCAGCCCTCCAGTACATTTTCCACAGTATATTCCGCGGCTTCCTTATCTGTCAGCTGGCAGGAGAAATCTGCCCGTGTTTCCGAGCTCGCGCCGGGGCCGGTGGAATGGTATTCCCCGTAGTAGAAGTGTCCGTGGGGCTTTCCCCAGTCCGCCCAGCCTGCCGGGTGGATGTGAGGGCCCATTTCACAATTTAAATATACAGTCTTTGCCCACTCCCGCCAGGGCCGTCCCAGCATGACGGTGCCGGGGGGACAGTCGCTTTCCAGCCTGCAGTTTCGGAACACATAGCCGTAGGGCCGGCCCTCCGGCGTAGAGGCGGCTGTAATATAGCCGTGGATGGGGCCTGCAGGCGGCTGCGTGGACTGACTGCTGTCCGGGGCGGTTTGGGGCTGCGTGGACCGGCAGCTGCCCGGGGCGGTTTGCGGCTGCGTGGACCG
>JAMPFR010000051.1:0-14293 GCA_023664365.1 Acetatifactor muris
AACCTCCTCGATTAATTTATTTGGGGTGGAAGCCCCCGCTGTAATACCCACCAGTCCAACAGATTTAGGCAGTTCTAAATGCAAGTCATCCAGTGTCTGTATAAAATAGGTCTCCGCACACACCTCACTGCATATTTCATACAGTTTTTTGGTATTGGAACTGTGCCTGCCTCCTATTACGATCATCACGTCAGCCTCCTCCGCAAGGGCTCTTGCAGAGCGCTGCCGCTCCTCTGTCGCGCTACACACAGTATTCACAACACTAACATTGTAACCTTTTTTTTCAAAAATTTCAACTATATAATAAAATTTATTGTAGTTAAATGTCGTTTGGGAGACAATGCAGATTTCCCGTCCCTCAGGCGGGACAAATTTTTCCGCTTCTTCAGCCGTCTCCAGCACCGTAGCCCCTCCCCGGCACCAGCCCAGGATTCCCTCCACCTCAGGATGACCCGGATTGCCTGCAATGACAATATGCTTTCCCGCTCCGCTTTCCCTCTCCACAATTCTGTGGATGCGCTTTACATAAGGGCAGGTGGCGTCCACACACTCCAGTCCCTTTTCCTCCAGAATGCCGTAAACTGACCTGGGCACGCCATGGGCGCGGATAATGACCACCGGCGGCTGCCCGGCGGCTGTCCCGGAACGCTTCTCCTCACTGCCTTCCCGGAGCAGGCCCGTTCCGCCTTCTTCCCGGAGATCCCTCTCCCCCGCAGAAGGCAGCGCTTCCAGCGCCTTTACATCCTCCAGCACCCTGACATTTCTTTCCATCAGTTCCCGAATTACTTCCTCATTGTGCACAATGGGGCCATAGGTATATATAGTTTTCCCCGTTTTCAGCTGTTCATACACCGTATCCACCGCCCGCTTCACGCCAAAGCAGAACCCGGCGCACTTATCAAGCCTGACCTCCATAGCTTCTCTCCGCTTCCTGTTCTTAAGCCCGCTCTGCATCACTTATCACTGCAGAGAAGAATCACCTGTTCTATCACTTCCTCTTTCGTCATATCCGAGGTATCCAGCAGAACCGCATCCTCCGCCTGCCTTAAAGGAGATATTTCCCTGTGCATGTCACGATAATCCCGCTCCTCAATATCCTCCCGGATTTTTGTCAGATCACAGACCTCTCCTCTGGCCGTCAGTTCATCATAGCGGCGCTTTGCCCGCACCTCGCTGCTTGCGGTAAGATAGATTTTTTTCTGTGCATCCGGCAGCACGCAGGTGCCGATGTCCCGCCCGTCCATGATACAGTCGCTCGCCGCCGCCAGCTTCCGCTGCAGCTCCACCAGCTTTTCACGAACCGCCGGTATGGGGCTGATGACGGACGCCCCGCTTCCCACCTCCTCGGTGCGCAGCAGGGGACTCACATTCTCCCCGTTTAAGAATACCATCTGTACGCCGTCTTCATAGCGTATGGTAACATCCGCCTCTCTACAGGCTTCCGCAATTTTCTTCCCGTCCTGCAGATCAATATTCTGCCGCAGCACATAGAGCGCCATGGCCCGGTACATCATACCGGTGTCCACATAAATCAGATTCATTCTTTTGGCCACTGCCCTTGCTATGGTGCTCTTCCCCGCACCTGCGGGGCCGTCGATTGCTATATTATAAGCCATGCTCTTCCTCCTGTCACTGTAATTTCGCGGCGCTCTGCCCCGCCAGATGTCCTGTGGACCAGGCAATCTGCAGATTAAAGCCTCCGGTGAGCCCGTCCAGATCCAGCACTTCTCCTGCAAAGTAAAGGCCTGTTACTTTCCTTGATTCCATAGTAGAAGGGTTTATGTCCTTCACGGATACCCCGCCTCCGGTGATGACTGCCTCTTCAAAGCCTCCGGTTCCCGTTACAGTCAGCGGAAGACTCTTTATCAGCTTCGCAAAGCCCCGCCGCTCCTCCCGGGTAATCTCATTCACTTTCTTTTCGGGACAAATGCCGGACAAAGAAACCATAACCGGCACCAGCTTCCCGGGGAACAGCGCTCCCAGTGCGTTTTTAAACTGTCTGTTCCTGTTTTCCTCAAAGTCCCGCAGCAGACGTTTGTCCAACTGCTCCTCGTCCAGGGCCGGTTTCAGATCAATAAACAGCTCCCCGCCGCCTTTTTTATAATAACTGCTGGCTGTCAGTACCAGCGGGCCGCTGACGCCGAAATGGGTAAACAGCATCTCGCCGAACCCTTCATATACCTTCCTGCCCCTGCACACCAGCGTCAGGGAAACATTTTTTAATGAAAGCCCCATAAGCTGCCCACACCAGGCCTCCTTCACCCGTAAAGGAACCAGCGCAGGCCGGGGCTCCACCAGACTATGTCCCGCTTTCTCCGCGAAGCGGTAACCGTCCCCCGTGGATCCGGTGGCAGGATAAGCCATTCCGCCGGTACAGATAATGCACGCATCCCCCCGTATCGTTTTGCCGTCGGAAAGCGCCACTCCCCCGAACACCGGTTTTCTGTCCTGCTCCCCATGGGGGTGAGAATTCATTCTCTGCGGCTCCCCCGCCCCTTGTGCTTCCGCCGCACTTTCCTCTTCCTGTACCTTCATAAGAATATCGGCGGCCTTTGTATTCAACAGCACTTCCACCCCCCGCCTCTTCAGCTCCCGCTGAAGCGCCGCTATCACATCCGAGGAATGATCGGACGCCGGGAACACTCTGTCCCCCCGTTCCGTTTTCAGCCGGCATCCCGCCTGCTCCAGGAAATTCATAACATCTGTATTGTTAAATCCGTAAAAGGCGCTGTACAAAAACTTCCCGTTGGTGCAGATATTGGCGAACAAGGCGTCCATGTCTGCGGCATTGGTCACATTGCAGCGTCCCTTGCCCGTGATGAACAGCTTCTTTCCCAATTTTTCGTTTTTTTCAATCAGGACGACGCTGCTTCCCGCTCCGGCTGCCGCCACCGCTGCCATCATACCCGCCGGGCCGCCGCCCACCACGATTATCCTGCTCATACAGTCAGCCCCATCCCCTTCCGGCCACCCCATACCGTCCATGCCGCTTCAACGGCACAAACCAATTAATGAACCTGTGCAAAATCTTCATTCCGTTCACACTTCTTTGCGCAGAGAATAATTCAGCATGGGCTCGTCGTCAATAAAATTGATTTCGTCATTCAGGTACACCTGATAGTTGTTCCAGGTTTCCTCCAGCATCTCCAGATTACGTTTCACATCCTGGGGACATTTCAGGCACAGAGCCACCACCAGCGCATTGATGACGCTTAACGGCGCCACCAGGGAATCCACAATGGAAACCATATCGCTCCTTGCCAGAAGATTACAGGAGGAATACAGGCTCATGGGCGAATGGGTGGAGTCCGTTATGGCAATCACCTTGGCGTTTCTGTCGCTGGCAAATTCCATTGCCTTCAGAGTACGCATGGAATATCTGGGAAAGCTGATGCCGATAAAGCAGTCCTTCTCATTAATCCGTATCATCTGCTCAAAGGTCTCGCTGACACTGGTGGTCTTCAACAGCACCACTCCCCCTCTGACCATATTGAGATAAAAATGCAGAAATTCCGCCAGGGGCTCATTGCTGCGCAGACCCATAATATAAATGGTTTCCGCCTCCAGAATGGTATTCACCGAAAGTTCAAAAGCCGTGGGATCCAAATGGTCTATGGTATGCTGCAGTTTTTCAATATCAGCCGTTATAACAGATGTAAGCACTTCGGACTGGGAGCTTCTGCCGTATTTGGCATCCATTTTCTGTATATTGCTCAGTTTCCCTTTAACGCACTCCTCCAGCGCCCGCTGAAACTCCGGGTATCCCTCGTACCCGATACCGGAAGCGAACCGTACCACTGTAGATTCGCTGATCCCCAGCATTTCTCCAAGTCTTGCCGCAGTCATAAACACGGCCTGATCATAGTGTTCCAGAATAAAAGAGGCAATGGCCTTGTGGCTTTTGCTCATCTTATTATATTTATCCGATATTCGGCTCAACACATCATATTCTTTTCCCACAATTTCCTCCATTTTTGAACTGCATTGCCTTCGTCCCGCCGCACCGTTCTATATCTGCTCAATCCATGCAGCCGGGCGGCAGTCCCTCCCTGCCCCTATGCTTCAGCCATAAAAGCCCTGCAGGATCGCTCCAACAGTTCAAGGGTCTCCACGTCGGACAGGTCGTAATCCCCCGTCAGCGACATGCAGGCCGCGCCATGTATCAAAATCCACATCCTCATAAACAGGCTTCCGGGGTCGGGACAGCCCGCGGATTTTGCCAGATTTATTTCATATACCACATTTCCCTCCCTGCCGTTTAACAGCTCATACATGCTCTTCCGGCCGGGCCTGCTGTTTACAAACAGCAATTCAAACAGGTGTTTTTCTTCCCGGGCAAACGCTATGTACGACATCCCCAAGTTGGAAAAGGGTGCCTTCCCCATCCTGGGATACAGGCTGTAGTAGTCCTGAAAATGTGCTGCAGCCCGTTCATAAACCGCATCCCAAAGCTCGTCCATGTTCTTATATACACGGAAAATAGGCTGGGTAGAGCAGCCGGCTTTTGCCGCCACCCGTCTGGCCGTCACATTGGAAAAGCCTTCCTCCCTGGTCATTGCAAAGGCGGTATCCAAAATCATCTGTAATGTTATTGTTTCCTTTCGTGCCATAGCACTCTCCCCTCAATCTCATCTGTCCGACAGCCTGTTGTTTCAGGCACCGTTGGTAACATATGTTATGTTACAGAAATATTTTCCGTCTGTCAAGCAATTCCTTCCGAAACTTATGTACCGCTGCGTCGCGCCGACCGGCGAAAGCGGGTCGGCATGGGAAGGACTGCCCTTCGGCGCCGTCACATTTGCCCGGCCTGAAGCGATAAAGGCAGGGGTATCCCTCAGGAACACCCCTGCCCTTAAGCTTTTGCCTTCCTCTCCTACTCATCCAGTACCGTCGAAAAATACTGTATGGAAGTTACCGTATCGTTCTCCACAAGAATACAGAGCTTCATGCCGTCCTTGTAATATACCAGCATACTCCCCTGCTCCGTATAGTCCGTTCCATAGGCATTCGTCACATCTGTCAGCGTGCTGCCGATAGAAATATTTTCTGCCGTGGATACTGCGTCGTCCTTCAAAATAATCGTTGAAACATAATCCTTTTCGCCCTGGGGGTAAGTCTCAATCACAAAGCTGCCGTAGGTATAGGTCTTGTCCAGCCCTTCAAATGCGCAGCTTGCGGCCTCAAAATAATCCCTGGCCTCCCCCAGTCCTTCCAGAACCACCGCCATGTCCTCATCCACCGACACGGTCACGCCGTTATACTGAAAAACATAGCCTTTAGCGGCAGCCTGGGAACCTCCCGACTGGGTTCCTGCGGAATCCCCTGCCGTCTGGGAAGCGCCTCCCGGCGCATTTGACACCTCGCCGTCGATGACCCTCTCGCTGTCGCCGCAGCCCGTCATCAAAAGCATACATGCCGCCAACAAAATACCAATCCACTTTTTCATAAGTACCCTCCTGTTATTTTATTCCATATTGAATATACTGTTGCTGCTTTTCCCGTTCGTAGGCCGAAAGCTTCTCCGCCCACGCTTTCTCCAGTTCCACCTCTCCCCGCCTGTCCGGCGCCTCTGTCTCATTCGCAAGAATCCGGCCGAAATACGAGCTCAGCTTCTCCGCTCCCGACAGATTCAGATGCAGTCCCCCGTCATAGGTATCCGTCTGAAAGTCCAGTCCCATTTCATCCGCGCACTCCAGGAAGTTGACATAGAGCAGGCCATGCGTCCTGGCATACTCCTCCATCTGGCTCTCCCACTGTTCATACCAGTGAGGATACAGGCTGGGGGCCTTAATGAGAATCAGTTGAATGCCCTTCTCCTCACACAGCTCTCTCATCCTGTCCAGATAGTCATAAGCGTTTTCTCCAAACCGGTAATCTCCAAGGGGCACCGGGTCGGGCATATCTCCCGCCGCTTTCACATCCACCCGCATATAGTAGCCGTTGTGGGACACCTTCGGCACCTGAAACATATTTTCAAAATCGCTTTTTTTCAATTCACTCCATCTGGAATGATACCTGAGAATGGGAAACAGATAATCCTCAAAGTTCTCCTTGGACGTCATGGACGCATATATGGACTTCACCTTGGAATCGGACCATTTCATGCCCTCCAGCGTCATCCGGTTGTAAGCCTCTCTCTGGGGTTCGTTGTACTGCATGGACAGCACATTGAATACCACCACCTTCGGCGTCTCATAACGCAGCGTATCCTCCAGCAGATAATAGGACTGCCAGATAAGCTGCTGGGCGCTTCCCCTGATATAACTGTTGATGCCGTACTCCTGCCACAAAACCGCGGGAGAAAAATTTTCATACACCTCGCAGTCCCCTATAAAGATAACGTCATGATTCTTTTCTTCTCCATAGTATTCCGCTATCAACGCCCCTTCGATTATACCGTCCGTGTACTTCGGTGTCAACAGCCTTTGCAGCAGGGCCAGACTGCATACCACAATACATACCGAAGCAATGACCCTGCCGATTTTTTTCCCTTTCATACTTTTCCTCGTTTCTGTCACCAGACTATACTCCTTTGCTTTAGCTCACAGAGCAGCCGCCTGCAGCTTTAAAACTGGTTATAGATAAACTGGCTGGAATCATAACCTGCGCCGTAAGCGCCCATCAGCAGCACCGCCAGAAACAGACCGTACCAGATTGCAAACCTGCCCCAGTAGGGTAAAGCGCCGATTTTGGCCCGCACGCTTCCCGAACGCTGCACAAGGCTCACTGTGACAAGCAGCACCAGGCCGCACAGAAGCACGGCGTAATCAACCGCAGACAGTCCGATATGCAGCAAAGCTCCGTTCCACAGAATGTTCCAGTTCCCTTCGCTGAACATACTGCCGAACATCCGGAAGGTCAGCGGCACATCCCTGTAACAGTCAAACAGCCGCAAAACGCTCATCAGCAGCACCGTCCGCACCACCTGAAACAGCCGGAAAGCAAACCTGTCTTTTACGTTAAACCTGTCATGAAACTTTTTATACAGAGGCTCCAATTCCTGAGATACCATAATCACCAGCCAGTTTCCCAGGCCCCAGGCAATGAAGTTCCAGCTTGCGCCGTGCCAGATACCGGTGGCGAACCAGACCACAAAAGAGGACAGGTACACAGGCACCCGTTTCCCGATAACCTCCCCGAAACGGCTCCTGGAAAATTTGGAAAGCTTCAGCATGGGCTTGCATACGGATATGGGATAAAAAATATAATCCGTAAACCAGGAACCCATGGTAATATGCCATCGATTCCAATATTCCTTGATATTTTTGGAAAAGTACGGGCGGTTGAAGTTTTCCGTCACCCGGACGCCGAAGGTCTGGGCAATTCCTATGGTAATATCAATGCCCCCGGTAAAATCCGCATACAGCTCCAGGGCATAAAACAGCATTCCCACAAACACATAGGCGCCCCGATAGGTATCCCCGTCGTGAATCAGCGTATTTACCCCCGCCAGAATCCTGTCCGCAATCACCAGCTTCTTAAAGAAACCCCACAAAATCCTCTGAAGTCCCAGGCAGACAGTCTGCCGGTCAAAGGGATGCTCCTCAAAGAGGGTTTTCTTCAAATCACCGAATCTGCTGATAGGCCCCTGAATCAACTGGGGAAAAAAGGACACAAAAAGAGCGAAGCGGAAGGGATTCTTCTCCGCCTCCACAGTTCCCCGGTATACGTCAATGATGTACCCCATACTCTGGAAGGTATAAAAAGAAATTCCCAGAGGCACAATAATGCCCAGAAAATTCAACGTCTTCCCGGTTCCTGCTGCTTCCAGCACCGAGTTAATATTGGCAATCACGAAGTTTGTATACTTGACTACCGCCAGAATTCCCAGGTTCAGCAGCAGACACCCCAAAGTCCAAAGCCAGGTTCTGTGCTTTACCTTGGCCTTATAGCTCTTTTTTTCTTCCTTGCTTAAAGCTTCCCGGTGTTCCTGCAGCCAGCTGTCCCTTTTGCTCCGTTCCGCCTCTATACGGCGGCCCGCAAACCAGGTAGTCAGAATGGTTACCGAAATATAGACACAGTACACCGGGCCCGCATAAAAATAGAAGAAAAAGCTTGCCCCCAGCAGCAGCTTCCACTGCCACCGGCGCGGCAGTATGTAGTAAAGCAGGAAAAGGAGAAGCAGGAATTCCAGAAATTCATAGGATGTAAAAAGCATTTTCAGTCCTCATCTCCCAGCTTCTCAATCAGGGCATACAGCGCCTTTGCCGAATTAAAATACTCCGGCAGAATATACTCTGCGGAAATCACCACATCAAACTCTTCCGCTATCTCCGAAATCACGGAAATAATGTCAAAGGAGTCCAGAATCTTATTGTCAACCAGATGCTCCTCCTTTTCAAAATCCACATCCGGATGAAGATCCTTCAAAATATTCAGCAGTTCTTCCATAACTTTACCTCTTTTCTTTCCGAGAGCCTTCTCGTGTACTATCCTGATGATACTTCATCAGCGTTACCCTGTCAATCTTTCCGTTGGCGGTAAAAGGCATCTGCTCCAGCTTCCTGACGTAGTTGGGAATCATATATCTGGGCAGTTTATCCTTCAGAAGAACCACCAAATCCTTCTCCTCCATATCTCCCACATAATACAGCACAATTTTTCCCTTTTCCCGGTCGTAGACACAGCCGGAGCTCTTTATGCCTTCCAGCATATTGACGTTGACCTCTATCTCCCCCAGCTCAATGCGGTGCCCCATGTGCTTAATCTGATAGTCCTTGCGGGATACAAAGACCAGTTCGCCGTCTGCATTTATTCTGCCTAGATCCCCTGTGCGGTATATCAGCTCCGGATAGGCCGTATTCAGCGGGTTCTGTACAAACACCTCATTGGTTTTCTCGAAATTATTATAGTATCCGAGGGTCAGAGAGGTGCCTCTGATACAGATCTCCCCGGTCTCCCCCATCCCCGCCGGCGTATTATCCTCCTTCAACAGGAGAATTTCTGTATTGGCAAAGGGTCTCCCTATGGGTATGGCCTCATCCGGCTCAAAGTCCCGCTCTACTTTATAATAGCAGCACATACCCGTGCCCTCCGTAGGTCCGTAGAGGTTGGTAAACTTTGCCTTTGGCAGCGCCTCCCGCCACCTTCTGAACTGCTTGATGGGAAAGACCTCGCTTCCGAATGCCACCGTATGCAGGTACTCGGGAACTACTGTCTTAAAGGTGTCAAAGGCCGAGATAAAGGTCAAAGCGGACACTACCCAGCACACCGTATTAATCTGATAGGTATTCAGGAATTCCACCAGCTTCACCGGCAGCATAAACAGTTCCCTGGGAATCAGATAGGTGGTGGCTCCGTATTTTAAAGTAGGATACAGCTCCTTCAGGCATGCGTCAAAGTACAGGGGCGTCTGATTGCCGAACACCGTATGTTCATTAAACTCCAGAACCTCCGAAAGATGCTCGATATAATCCAGCACCGATCGATGGCAGGCCGCCACTCCCTTGGGCACTCCCGTAGAGCCCGACGTAAACACTACATAAATAGGATCGGTATCTATCGCTCTGTCGTGAATTTCCTGCAGTGCCTCCCGATCAATCTCCGTGCGGCAAATATCGTCATACAGCACAATTTCCGCTCCGCCCGAAAAGCTCTCCGCCGTTTCGGCAGTCTGCCCGTCACAGAGAATCACCTCCGGCTGCAGATTTTCCAAAATCAGATCAATCCGGGCCGCCGGCATTTCCGCATCTATGGGGACATAAAAGCAGCCGCCCCTGACTACGCCGAAAAAGGCAGTCACCTCTTTCGGGTGCTTATTCATAAAGACCACCACCGGCTTTCTGTAAATTCCTCTTTTGTGCAGCCAGGTTCCCACCCCTCTGCTTTCCCTGTCCACCTCGGTAAAGGTCATTCCCTCCGTACCATTGGAAAACGCCAGTTTTTCCGGCACTCTTAAAACCGTCTCGTCCAGATAGTCCAAAACATTGTTCTGCATTGCTCCATGCCTTTCTCTCATACAAATTCTATTCTGTAATCAGATTCCGATACCGCGGGTCAAATCTGCCGCACTCCTGCACTGCACATTTTGCCAGCACATCCAGCACATCCAGATAACCGGCAGGAAGCTCATAATCCCGCTTTAACAGAGACAGCTCCGTGCACCCCAGCAGATTCACCTGGGCGCCCGCCGCAGACAGTTCCTGTCCCACTCGGATAAATTCTTCCAGATTACCCTTCTCACCGGATTTTATCTGACGATAAATCAAATCCATAATGATCCGTTGGGATTCCTCCCCCGGATGCAACGTTGCAATTCCATAGCTGCGGAATACGCCGTCAAACAGTCCGCTTTTTACCGTTCCGTCCGTGGCAAGGATTCCCACCTTCTCCACCCCTGCCTGCTTCAGATACTCTGCAGTCTCCCTCACGGCATGCAGCACCTTAAGTCCTGTATTCCTCTCCAGCTCCTCGTGAAAATAATGCGCCGTAACACAGGGAATTGCCAGCAGCTCCGCCCCCATGGCTTTTAACTCACGCCCGATTTCCGCCATCTCCACGGCAGGGTTGTCCTGACTTAACCCCAGAATATAGCGGGTACGATCCGGAATGGCCGGCTTACTGTGCATCAGTATTTCCATATGCTCCTGATCATTCTCCGCCTTGCTCATACGGGTCAGCAGATATAAGAAATAGGTGGTGGCCATAGGTCCCAGCCCGCCGATAATTCCCAATTTTTTCATCCTATATACCTCAATTTATACTTCACAGCCTTTTCGCTATGGTACCTCCGGATACAGTTCATGGTCATAATTGTGTGAGTTTCCGTGTTTTGCCGAATAATCCATCATCTCGGCCTCTGTCCAGTAAAAGATAACCGGATGATCCTTTCTGGGCGTGGTATCCAGATGGTGCCAGCCTTCCCCGATATCCACCAGGTTCCAGTAATGCATCGTCTTCGCCGGAATCTTTTCAATATCCATATTGGTGATTCCCGCCCTGTCCAGCAGAACCTTTGTGGTGCTGGCAAAAACATAGCAGTCTCCCTGTTTGTTTACAAGGCCTTCGTAGGCGGCTTTCACCCAGTCTCCCTTGTCGGAGTGGCTGATATAACCCACATTACCCTTCACATAATCATAAATAGCGCGAAGCTTTTCGTATTCCGTCATTCCCTCCGTAAATATGGAGGCAAGCACGGCGTCTGCGTAACCGTAAACCTCATTCACGTCATAGGTCATGGCAATTACCGTCACATTTATAGTCACCGACGCAGTGTTGCCCGAATCATCCGCCGCAGAATATGTGACAGGATATACCCCTTCCGCCTCCAGATTCACCTGACTGTTGTCCACATTAAGGGGAATCTCCCCGCCGCTGTTGTCCGACACCGTAACGTTCTTTTTGTAGGAAATGGAGGTGCCCATAACATATGTGATGTCCCTGGCTCCCGTGATGACCGGCGGCTCCGTGTCCTCCTCCAGGGTAAGCACGGCCGAAGTCCTTGTTTCATTCCCGCTCTCATCCGTAAACACCAGCGCCACCTCCCGGCTGCCCGGAACAGTGATATCCGGCTCTTCCGCAAATGCCGCCGTCACTTCAGTAATATCCTGCACGGACACCAGAAAGTCCTCCGCCGATACCGGCGTGTTGGTAAAACGGGTCAGATTCCGCACCTCCACCACCGGAGGAACCGTATCCGTAATATTTAAAAAGGATTCATAGATAATTCCATCCACCTCTATATTTACCGCCTGTCTGGATGGTCTTGAAGTATCTATATCCGTAGTCAGCAGCTTTTTCTCGTTGCCTGCCAGCGTAAAGTCATCCGCCGTAGGCGCGGCCGTTCCCACATCCCACTGAAGCTCCGCCAGAACCGGCGTAATAAACAGCGTTGTCTCCAGCCGTACAACATTCCCGCCTCTGTCGTTCAGCAAAACGGTAACCGCCTGCTCTCCCCACTGTCCGAAATCCGGCGCCTGTTCAAATACCACCGACACGGTAGTGGCGTCCTGTATGTCAGACACAAAGTCCTCCGGCCTGCAAATCTGCCCGTAACCAAGCTGAATGGCATTCACTGTGGCCTGCGGGGCAATGGTATCCCGAATACAAAGCGTACACTCATGGGAAAACAGACCGCTTCTGACCCTGACCTTGTACTCTCCCGGCGCATGAATATCAAATGCAGGGCTGTCCTCGGCAAAAGCCGCATCAGGTGTGGGTTTTTTAAAGAAATCCCCGGCCTGAACCTCCACTCCCGCCTCCGCGTAGCATACCTTGTAGGTCAGACTGTCAATATAAAAGCAGCCCCCCACAAGCAGTCCCGAAATCAAAAGAATGCCTGCCAGCAAAAGGTTCACTTTTCTTCGTCTCTTCCTCTTTCTGACGCCCTGACGTCTGCCGCCGTTCCCGGCCGTTCCCGGCCGCTGTCCGGCGCCTCTTGTCATCTCTCCGTCCCGCATCTTCTGTCCTTACCTCATCACTGTCTGCATACTCCTGTTATTTTAACGCAATACCGGAAAATCTGTCAATAGAAAGGCACATTGTCAATCCTACCTCTGAATTGTCTCAAACTTGTATCATGGAAATTTGTATCATGGAAATCCCCGCTGAAAGGCAGCTTCCTTTCCGGCGGGGATAATAATTCCATATGCTTCTTTTTATACGGGATATGCTCCGTTCTTTGTATCCGCCTGAGTCATATCCACCTTTTCCTGCTGTGCCTGCCGATACTTGAAGAAATCCATGGCAACCTGGGGGAACAGCGCATAGGACAGAACATCCTCATCCTGCTGCTTCCACTCCTTCATCTCATTCTCCAGCTTATCCATCTCGTTGCTTAAGGTATCTGCAAAACGGCCGGTGAGTCTGGTCTCTCCGGGAATTACCTTGTCGATAACCTCCTGATTCATGGGCTTTACAGTCTGCCCATACTCACCGCGGAGCACTGCCTTCGTCTCCTTGGTAGCCATCTTGTATCTCTCGCCCATCAATACGTTGAATACCGCCTGGGTTCCCACAATCTGGGAAGAAGGCGTAACCAGAGGAGGCTCTCCCAGATCCTTACGCACCTGGGGAATTTCCTTCAGCACATCATAATATCTGTCCTCAGCATTCTGCTCCTTCAGCTGGCTCACCATGTTGGAAAGCATGCCGCCGGGCACCTGGTAAAGCAGTGTCTTAATATCAACGCCCATAACCTTGGGATTCAGCAGGCCGTTCTTCAGGCACTCATCTCTGAAGGGACGGAAGTAATCCGCAATCTCCGCCAGCAGATTCTGGTCAAAGCCGGTGTCGTAGGGTGTACCCCGGAAGGTTTCCACCATAACCTCGGTTGCCGGCTGAGAGGTTCCCATAGCCAGAGGGCTCATGGCAGTATCTATCACATCCACTCCCGCCTCTACCGCCTTCAGATAAGTCATGCCTGCCACACCGGAAGTATAGTGGGTGTGCAGCTGAATGGGAAGCTTGGTATTCTCCTTCATGGCTGCAATCAGCTCGCTTGCCTTATAGGGAACCAGCAGGCCCGCCATATCCTTGATACAGATGGAATCAGCGCCCATCTCCTCAATCTTTTTAGCCATGTCCGCCCAATACTCCAATGTATAGGCATCGCCCAGAGTATAGGACAAAGCCACCTGGGCATGGCCCCTGCCTTCCTGCTGCTTCATCCTGTTGGTGGCGTTTACCGCCTCCTGCAGATTGGGCAGATAGTTCAGACAGTCGAAAATACGGATAATGTCAATACCGTTTGAAATGGACTTCTGTACAAACGCATCCACAACATCATCTGCATAAGGTCTGTATCCTAAGATATTCTGTCCGCGGAACAGCATCTGCAGCTTGGTGTTCTTAAAGCCGTCCCGCAGTTTGCGGAGTCTGTCCCAGGGATCCTCCTTCAGGAAACGCAGAGATGCGTCAAAGGTTGCGCCACCCCAGCATTCTACGGAATGGTATCCCACCTTATCCATTTTCTCCACAATGGGAAGCATGAATTCGGTAGGCATTCTGGTTGCAATCAGAGACTGGTGCGCGTCACGCAGTATGGTTTCCGTAATTTTAATCGGTTTTTTTGTAGTTTCTGACATTGCGAATCTCCTCCATGTTTTTATATTTTCCAACGAAATTACTGTGCTAGTCACGCAATGCATTCATAAGCCCTCCGGGCTTATTTCATCACGCTATGCGCGATATACATCCATGATTGTACGCACGGCTGCTCGTGCAAGCACGGCATCCGCTCGCGGGTTACTGTGCAAGCCACGCAATGCATTCATAAGCCCTGTCGGGCTTATTTCATCGCGCTATGCGCGATATACATCCATGATTGTACGCACGGCTGCTCGTGCAAGCACGG
>JAMPFR010000051.1:14393-26749 GCA_023664365.1 Acetatifactor muris
CATCCGCTCGCACAATCATGTCTGTGCATTGCTTAAAAGACCCCGAATATGGCCATGAATGTGCCGGCGGCTACGGCGGTTCCGATTACGCCGGCCACATTAGGCCCCATGGCATGCATCAGCAGGAAGTTTGTAGGATCTGCTTCCGCGCCCACCTTCTGGGACACACGGGCCGCCATGGGAACGGCGGAAACGCCTGCGGAACCAATCAGGGGATTCACCTTGCCGTGAGTCGCCCAACACATCAGCTTGCCGAACAGCACACCGGCAATGGTACCCACGATGAAGGCAAGCAGGCCCAGGCCTACAATCTTCAGGGTATCCACGTTCAGAAATGCCTCTGCGCTGGTGGTTGCACCCACAGAGGTTCCCAGCAGGATAACCACAATATACATCAGTGCGTTGGACGCCGTCTCTGTCAGCTGTCTTACCACACCGGACTCCCTGAACAGGTTGCCCAGCATCAGCATGCCCACAAGGGGAGCCGTGGTAGGAAGGATCAGGCTTACCACGATAGTAACAATGATAGGGAACAAAATCTTCTCCAGCTTGGAAACGGGTCTGAGCTGTCCCATCTTGATCTTTCTCTCTTTCTCCGTGGTAAAGAGCTTCATGAAGGGAGGCTGTATAACAGGCACCAGAGCCATATAGGAGTAAGCCGCCACCGCAATGGGTCCCATGATTGCCGTCTGCCCCAGCTTGCTGGCCAGGAAGATGGAGGTAGGGCCGTCGGCGCCGCCGATAATGGAGATTGCCGCAGCCGCCATATCGTTGAAGCCCAGAGCAATAGCTCCGAAATACGCGGTAAAAATACCGAACTGTGCAGCCGCCCCCAGAAGGAAGCTCTTGGGATTGGCAATCAGCGGCCCAAAGTCCGTCATGGCGCCCACTCCCATGAAAATCAGGGAAGGCAGAATCGCCAGCTCGTCTAATTTATAAAAGTAATACAGCAGTCCGCCCACACCGTTGGAGGCATCCTCTGCGTGAAGCATGATGTCGGGATAAATGTTTACCAACAGCATACCGAAAGCTATGGGAACCAAAAGCAGCGGCTCAAATTCGTGGCGGATAGCCAGATAAAGGAAAAAGCACGCAACCGCTATCATGACGTAATTCCCTACGGTCAGGTTGAAAAACGCCGTCTGATGAAGCAGGTTGTTCAGCGTAGAACCTATATATTCCATTTGTTGACCTCCTGTTGTCGTTGTCTATAGTGGATGAGCACTTTAGTTCATGGTAGCCAGAACCGCACCCGCTTCTACCGCATCGCCGACAGCGACATCAATACTTGCAATTGTTCCGTCCTGAGGAGCGACAACGGGAATTTCCATCTTCATCGCCTCGATGATGACAACGGCATCACCGGCCTTCACGGCATCGCCAGCCTTCTTCTCCAGCTTGAACACCTTTCCTGCCGCCCCTGCCTCGATCTTAACGCTGCCTGCGCCGCCTGCAGCCTTGGGCGCTGCTGCGGGAGCCGCCTTGGGCGCTGCCTTGGGGGCCGCGGGGGCCTTTGCCGCCACAGGCGCTCCTGTGGATGCACCTTCCTCCACTGTCACGTCATATACGTTTCCGTTCACCGTAATGGTATAATTTTTCATTTTATTTTCCTCCAAAATTATATTTGTTATTGCTGCTTACTCTGATTTTCATTCGGTTACATATGAGATTAAAGCATACTCATCGTCTTATGACGGACCGCACCACAAATCCGTCCGCTGACGCGGCGCCTTCACTGGCCGCTATGGCCGCCGCTATCACCGCCACAAGCTCCGCATCGTCCGTCTCGTCCGCCGACGTTTCCTGATCCGCAGGCTGCGCTGCCGCATTATCGGCACCTTCGCCGTTATCCGCCGTTTTTGCCGCCTTCTTCTTTGCTGCGGCATCCTGCGCTTTAGAGATAAAACGGAAACAGGAAATGATAAAGGAAATCAAAATCAGTACACCGAACACGGTTAACATACCAATCAGGGTATTCATGGCCGCTTTTGCCATCAGCTGGCCCATTGAGGCGGTGGGATTCAGCGCTGCGGATTCCAGCCGCATAAACAGGTCATTGGAGAAAACGATCTCCGCAACCGCATTCTGCTTCTCTCCCGTAACGGGAAGCTCCACGATGATCTGCTTTCCGTCAATCTTTACCTCTGCTTCGCCCGTTCCCGTAATGCTTCCTATGGTCTTCAGGGCGGAGTCAAAGGACTGTACGCCGGTTACCACCGCGTTACCGTCCGCCATGATCCCAAAATACTGCTCGCACAGATATTCGATTTCCTCGTTCGTCTCCATATCCTCCACGGCAAAGGGTATGTCATTGCAGAGGTAATTGCTAAAAAGGGATACAACGGCAGCCGATGCCTCTCCGGCGCTGTTCACCCTGCCCTGCTCGTTGGCTGTCAGCCCCTCGCCTTCCCCGCAGGCAGTCAGTCCGAAGACACAGGCAATCATACAAACATAAGCCAATAGTTTCTTCTTCATCTTGCTCTCATCACCTCTCTATACTGTTCCGTGCTTTTTGGCGGGACGGTCCTCGCTCTTGGTAAAGAGCATTTCAAAGGCGCCGATGATATATTTTCTGGTATCCGCTGCCTCCACAATTCTGTCCACATACCCTCTCCTTGCAGCGCCTGTGGCTGAAAGCTGCAAAGCCTCATAGGCGGCTGCTTTCTCGTTGATTACGTCGGCTCCCTGACCCTCATACATAATCTTCGCCGCCAGCCTGCCTTCCATGGCGCCGATTTCCGCGTCCGGCCACGCATAGGTCATATCCGCCCCGATTGCCTTGGAATTCATGACCACAGCCGCTGTTCCCAGGGCCTTGCCGATCACCACGTTTACCTTGGGCACGGTTGCATTGGCAAAAGCGTAGGTAAGCCTTGCCGCAGCCTTTGCAATGCCCTTTTCGGAGCACATGTCCGCCTTGTAGCCCTTTACATTGGTGAGCGTCAGCACGGGAATGTCAAAGGCGTCGCAGAAGTTTACAAAATCCGCCGCCTTGTCGCAGCCCTGCTTTGACAGGACAGCATCCAGCTTCTCCGCCACCTTGCCCTCTTCATCGCACACCTCGCTGCGGTTGGCTACGGCGCCGACGGTCACACCGTCCAGCTTCAGGAAGCCCACTACCATGTCCTTTGCATAGTTTGCCTTTACCTCAAAGAAATCATGGTTGTCCGCAAGCATGGACAGGGCAATGGAGGTATCTCCCACACAGTTTGCCAGATCCCCGCAGACACGGTTCAAATCATCTGTGCATTCCACAATATCGCTGCCCTCATTATTATTTGCAGGCAGGAATCCCACCAAATCACGAATTTTTGCCAGAAGAGCCGCCTCGTCCCCGACCACGTCCACAATGCCGCTCTCCTCAGACTGAAAGGCCGCGGAAGAAGAATCACACTTTGTAACCACATTGCCGTCCAGCGCATTGGGCGCGTTGACAAAAAGCTTCCCGTTCTTTTCTTCCATAAAGGTAAAATCCGTCAGTGTGGGGAACAGGGCAAGTCCGCCGCCGCAGCTGCCCAGAACAGCCGTAATCTGAGGAATCATACCGGAGGCAAGAGTCTGCTTCCTGTAGATTGCGCCGAAAGCATTCAGCGCATCCGTCGCCTCCTGTAATCTCAGCCCGGCAGAATCAATGAGCCCTATGACAGGGGAACCTGTCTTCATGGCCAGATCATAGATATTGGTGATTTTTTTTGCATGCATCTCGCCTATCGTACCGTTCATCACGGATACGTCCTGGCTGTACACATACACAGGCTTGCCGCCTATCACTCCATAGCCGGTCACACAACCGTCAGAAGGAGTTTCGTCCGGTTTCATATTGAAATCCGTGGCTCTTGCAGTTACAAGTCCGCCGATTTCAACGAAACTGTTTTCATCGAGCAAAGCTGCTATTCTTTGACTCGCTTTAGATGTACTACTCATGCTTTCAGCCCTCCGTTTATATAAATAAATGCAGAACATTCCGAATCGGGGAAACTAATACCCCCGATTATCCATTCCAGTATACCATAAAAAAAGCAACTCGCAAAGAACGAATTGCATTTTTTTCTAAATTTTCCTGATTTTTCTTTTCATCCCTTTCATAAGCCCAGAAACCGATTCAGGATCTGCTTCACACACCAGTCAAAGCCGATTTCCGGCACGGCGTCTGCAGTAACGATTTTCTCACGCCTGTAGACGGTTTCTCCCACAACATACCGGATCTCTCCCACCTGGGTTCCGCGCTCCACCGGAGCTGCCAGCGTTTTCTCCCATTCGTATTCCGTCCGGATTTCCTCATCCTCCCGCAGAAGCAGTCCGTCCACATTAGGACAGTCCGCCTCTTCGCTTTCCGGATTTTCGCTTTCCAGTATAGCCAGATTCGTATACGCCGGGGTTCCCAGGCGATCCGTCTGTCCGTTCTCCACGGGCACAGGCTTCAGCAGACTCTCGTCAAAGGCGGTTCCCGCCTCCTCAAAGCTCCTGTAAAAATAATTCTCCAGACCGTATTCCATCAGTTCTTTTGTGTCGCTCCATTTCCATGTCTTATGGTTCGGCCAGCCGCAGGCCAGAAGCGCCACCACAAAGGTTCTGCCGTCCCGCTCCAGCGCCCCCACATAACAGTATCCTGCCTTGTTGGTAAAACCGGTCTTTCCGCTGAGAGCGCCGCTCATCATGTTTAAAAAAGCATTGTGATTGGTGCAGGAAAAGCTGCGTCCGTTTGCATAAAAGCTGTAATTCAATGTTCCCGTAATCTCCAGAAAGGCATCCCTCTGAGGAGATTCTCCCACGCAGTAAGACATAATCCTTGCCAGCTCCGCCGCCGTAGTGCAATGCTCCTTCTGTATGACGGTGCCGTCCTGCAGGATAAACTCCTGGGTGGCATCCAGGCCGTTTGGCGTAATGAACCAGCTGTCCCTGCATCCCAGCTCCACTGCCTTTTCGTTCATCAGCCTGGCGAAAGCCGCCACTGCCTTTCCGCTCTCCTCCGCAGTGTACTCCCCCGACGGTTTTTCGGAGAGGGCCGGATCCAGCAGACGTTTCCCAACATGCTCCGCCAGCGCCACCGCCGAATCGTTATGGGATTCCAGCATCAGGGAATACAGCAGATCTTTCACGGTATACTGTTCCCCCTGTTTCAGATACAGCTTCACCTTGGGCATGCCTGACGCGTAGGCAGAAACCTCAAGAACCTCGTCCGGAGAGACATTTTCCAGCACAAGAATGCAGGTCAGTATCTTAGTGGTACTGGCCATAGCCATGGGCGTATTCTCACTTTTCCCGTAAAGCACCCTTCCCGTATCCCCGTCCATCAGCACCGCCGCCGTGGCATACAGGGAAATATCCGCCTCCGGGTGCAATTCCTCCTCTGTGGCATACAGAGCCGTATCCGCTGCCGGGTGCAATTCCTCCTCTGTGGCATACAGGGCCGTATCCGCCTCCGGGGACAGCGCGCTCCCGTCTGCATACTGCAGAATGCCCGCCTCCGGGAGCACCGTCTCCCAAACGGCGCCCGCACTTAGCCGCACTGCCAGAAAAACGGCGCAAAAAAAGCCCCACATTATCTTCATCCGCATATTTCGTCTCACAAAACATGGATTTTTAATAATATATGAGGCCGTTTTTCTAAATATCCAACTGCATTTGTACTTCCGCCTCCGCCTGCTGCTTGAACTCCTCTATCTGCACCGGGTTCAGCTCCGGAAGCTCCTCCAGGCTTTTCACCCCGAAGCTGCGCAGAAACTGCTCCGTGGTTCCGAACAGCAACGGCCTGCCGGGGGCGTTCAGCCTCCCCAGCTCCGTTATCAGGTCATATTCCAGCAGCTTATTAATTGCATGGTCGCAGCTGACTCCTCTGACCCGCTCAATTTCAACTCTGGTTATGGGCTGTTTATAGGCAATGATGGAAAGCGTCTCCAACACGGTATCCGTCAACACCATCTTTTTGGGCGCCCTGGCAATCTTAATCAGGTACTCGTACATTTCCGCCTTGGTACAAAGCTGCACCGCGTCCTCAAACCAGGCCAGGGTAATTCCTCTGTCCTCCTCCGCATACCGCTTCTCCATTTCCTGCAGTATTTCTCTTGTAACCGTTACCTCTTCTTCTATTACATCGGCAAGGCTCTTTACCTCCACCGAATCTCCCATGGTAAACAGTACCGCCTCCAGTACCGCCTCCGCTCTGGTTCGTTCCATACGTATTCCTCACTGCACATTGGCTAATTGCGAAGTAATAATAATATCGTCAAAAATATTTTCCTGGCTGATTACTATTTTACCCACCTTCATCAACTCAAGTATGATTAAAAATGTGACAATCAGCTCCATTTTGCTGGACTGCTTCTCCAGAAGCCTGCGGAAACTGAATTGCCTGTGCTCTCTGGCATATGCTTCCACATAGAGCGCCTTTGCCTCCATATCCACCTCTTCCTTCTCAATATTTCCGTACCGGCTTCGGATGGGGTCGATTTTATCCTCCTGCTTCCGCACAATAAACTTAAATATTTCGTGGAGCTTATTCAGCGTCATGTCACCCAGCAGCTCTTCATAATCAATGGGCTGCCTGTATGCCGCCACCTCCTCCGGCAGTTTCTGCACACGGTACAGGTTCCTTTCCGCATCCACCTGCCTGTCCCGAAGTTCAAAGGACATAAACTTGTACATTTTGTATTCCAGCAGCTTCTGTACCAGCTCCGCTCTCGGATCCTCTTCCTCCCCTTCCTCGTTTACCTCCTTGGGCAGAAGCATACGGCACTTAATGTCAATCAGAGTGGCCGCCATCACAAGGAACTCGCTCATCACATTCATATCTCTGCTTTCCATCTGTTTGATGTAATCCAGATACTGTTCCGTGATTTCCACAATGGGGATGTCATAAATATCAATTTTATTCTTGTCAATCAGATGAAGCAGAAGGTCCAGGGGACCCTCAAACACTTCAAGCTTTACAGGTATCGCCATAATTTCCTCACACATAAAAGTCTGTCCAATATTGTAGCAGACTTCACCGCAGAACCGCAAGGGGAACTTGTGTTCCTTTTCTATGATTCCCGGGGCTTCTCCGGCCCGAAATCCACCACCCACAATTCTCCCGGATTAAACAGCCTGACGGGAATTGTGTGCATTCCCAGTCCCCGGCTGAGAAGCATGACTGCCTCATCCTCCTTAAAAATACCGCCGTCGTACTTCGGAAACAGGCGCAGGCCGGGAGAAATCACTCCTCTGCCCAGAAGCGGGACACGGATTACCCCGCCGTGTACATGGCCCGATACCGTCAAGTCGGCCCCCCATCGGGCGTACTGCGGAAAATAGTCCGGATTATGGGCAAGCAGCACTGTATAACGGCCGTTATCCGGTATTCCCAGAAGCTGATCCAGATACTCCTTCTCCATCCGGCTCCGGGTAAACCGCTTATAATAGTGTTTCTCTATTTCTGCACCATACACCTTGATTCCGCTGTCCTCCAGCTTCACATGACTGTTCACCAGCGGATGAATCCCCATATCCGCCAGGGCTTGTCCATACTCCTCCGCCATGCTCCCGTAGATCTGGGGATAAAGCTTCAGACGGTACTCATGGTTGCCGTTGCCGTAATACACCGGAAACTCCTTCGACAGCTCACAAAGGAAATGAATCGCCGGCTCCGGAGACTTTCCGGGCCGTGCCGTCAAAATATCACCTGCTATCAATATCATATCCGGTTTCTGCTCCCGAATTGCTTCCAGAAGCATCCTGTTTCCTTTTCCATAACATTTGTTATGCAAATCAGCCAGCACCACCGCCCGCACAGGCTTTTTGATGCGCCGGTCACTAAGCTCCAGCCGGCGCACCACAAAACGGTTGCTGTCATACAGCATCACCCACATTATGAAAATACAGAGAATTACCAGAATGGTAATAATAACATCTGTCATTTTATTCCTCCACCATCCGTACTTCCATATCACATGCTTCTGTATTACAGAAGAAAGAATCCCAGCACCTTCTTCATATAATCTGTAAAACCGGCCTTCTCCACTGTTTCGGCATACAGAATGGGCACGCTTCCGATTTCACTGCCATCCAGATAGTACCGCACTCTGCCGGCTTCGCCGCCCTCCTCCGCAGGCGCCTGCACGGATTCGGGAAGATCAACCACCTTCTCCACAGCGGCAAGATTGCTGCCCTGTGTATCCAGATACCGGAATTCTCCTTCAAACTTCAGCGATACCTTATCCTCTACACCGCCCTTCACCGTCAGCGGATTCAGCGTATCGGCATTCTCGTCTATGTACAGCCTGCAGATGCCAAAGCCATAGGTCATAAGAGTCTGCACGTCTCCCGACCGGGTTTTGGAATCCGGCGCTCCCATAACAACTGCTATTAAATCTATGCCATCCTTGCTTGCCGTAGCCGAAATACAGTATTTTGCCTTACTGGTAAATCCGGTTTTCAGGCCTGTTGTATACTGGTACTGCTTCAGCAGCTTATTGGTGCTGCTTAAAGTAAAGCTGCTGGTTCCCTGAGGCGTCACATGGGTAATGTCCTCCATCCAGATTTTGGTATAATTAAAAATTTCCGGGTGGTTTACCGTCAGTTCCCTTGACATCACCGCAATGTCCCTGGCACAGGAATAATGATCTTCAGAATCCGTCAGCCCGCAGCAGTCCACAAAATGAGTGTCCACCATTCCAAGCTCCAGGGCCTTTTCGTTCATCATCTCTACAAATGTCTCCTCGCTGCCTGCCACATGCTCCGCCACAGCCACGCTGGCGTCATTTCCCGAAGCTATCACAATACACTTAATCATGGTCTCCAGAGACTGCACCTCTCCCTGTGCCAGAAATACCTGAGAGCCGCCCATGGAACTGGCATACTCGCTGGTCAGCACATCATCCGTCAGCTTTACTTTTCCCTCATCCAGAGCCTCAAAAGTCAGAAGCAGGGTCATCACCTTCGTAACACTTGCCAGGCTGCGCCGTTCCGTAGCATTTGATTCATAAATAACCTGCCCCGTAGAGCTTTCTATCAGGATTGCCGAAGGGGATGAAACCGATATGTTTGCGTTTGCCGGCAGAACGGCAGTCACCCAGAGGACCGCGGCAAGCAGCAGCGCCGCCAAAACTTTTTTTGAATACATAATGCCTCACTCCAATTTCCCAAGTTCCATATTCAAAGATATGAGGCTGTCATATTCAATAGAACAGGAAACCCTCGGTTTATACAACCGAGGGTCCGTTTACGCTTTTAGTTATATTTACGTTTTCTTGCCGCTTCGGACTTTTTCTTACGTCTTACACTGGGCTTTTCGTAATGCTCACGCTTACGAATCTCCTGCTGAATACCAGCCTTGGCGCAGCTTCTCTTAAAACGGCGCAGTGCGCTGTCCAAAGTCTCATTTTCTTTTACGATTACGTTTGACATCTCTACCCTCCCTTCAGTCCCTCAAGCATCTCGACTGATTGGGTTAATATTATGTAATACAGCATTCCTGCCACATACACAATAAGTATTATAACATAAATGTCCCATTCGTCAACTGTTTTTTGTCGCATATTTCAAAAACTTTTGCGGATTTAACAATCGCTGCGGTTTTACGCCAGCTGGCTCTCCAGCACCCTGGCTGCCTCTGCGATTGCGGCGGGAATTCCTTCGGGATTCTTACCGCCGGCCTGGGCCATATTGGGACGGCCGCCGCCACCGCCGCCCACAAGCCCGGCAATCCCCTTAATCAGATTGCCTGCATGAGCGCCCTTTGCCAGTATGCCTTCCGTCACCATTGCAACCATGTTCACACGGCCGCCGTCCTGCCGGGACAGAAGCACCACGACTCCCTCTCCCAGTTTACCCTTCAGCTGATCGCCCAGATCCCGCAGCCCGTTCATATCCACTCCGTCCACACTGACAGCCAGCAGCTTTACGCCTTTGATCTCCTGTACCTGATCCATAACATCGCCCAGGGCGTCCTGCGCCGCTTTCGCCTTCAGGGAATCCAGCTCGGAATTCAGATTCTTTACTTCCGCCATGATATGCCCGCATTTCTCCACAAGTGCCGCCGGAGTTGTCTTCAGCACTCTGCTGGCCTCTTCCAGCGTCTTTTCCAGATTTCTGTAATAATTCATGACCCCGCTGCCGGTCAGCGCCTCGATACGCCTTATTCCCGCTGCCACGCCGTTTTCGGACAGAAGCTTAAAGCTGCCGATATTTCCGGTATTTGCCACATGGGTGCCGCCGCAGAACTCCACGGAAAAGTCGCCCATTCTGACCACCCGCACCCTGTCGCCGTACTTTTCTCCAAACAGCGCCATGGCGCCTGTCTTCTTTGCTTCCTCAAGGCTCATCACCTCCGTGACAACAGGCAGGTTCTCCGCAATTTTCTCATTTACCATAGCCTCAACCCGATCCAGCTCTTCCCGGGTCATGGGGGCGGAATGACTGAAGTCAAACCGCAGTCTCTCCCCGTCCACATAGGAGCCTGACTGTTCCACATGATCCCCCAGCACCTCCCGCAGCGCCTTCTGAAGCAGATGGGTGGCGCTGTGGTTTCTGCAGGTATTCCTGCGGCTCTCCGGATGCACCTCCAGAGACGCCTCCGCGCCGGTGCGGATTGAGCCGCTCACCACCCTGCCTACATGCCCGATTCTTTCGCCGGGAAGCTTTACGGTATCCTGCACCTCAAACACGCCGTCGGAAGTGCGGATTGTTCCCACATCTCCCTTCTGGCCGCCCATGGTAGCGTAAAAAGGGGTTTTCTCCACAATGACAGTACCGGACTGCCCCGCTTCCAGGCATGTCCGTACTTCTGTCTCGGAGGCGAGGGCCGCAATCCTGTCTTCCCCCTTCAGCGTGTCATAGCCCACAAATTCACTTGTAATCCCGCTGTCCAGCCCGTCAAAAAGACCGGCGCCCACATTCAGCTTTGCCGAAAAGCTCTGATTGTCCCGAGCCATCTGCTTCTGGCCTTCCATGGCCTCTGCAAAGCCCTTCTCATCCACCTTCAGTCCCTCTTCCTCCGCCAGCTCCACCGTAAGCTCCAGAGGAAAGCCAAAGGTATCATAGAGGTAAAACGCCGATTTCCCGTCAATCACCTGTGCCTTCTCTTCCTTCTTCTCATCGAGAATCTTGCGGAACTCCTTCATGCCGTTCTCCAGCGTGCTCTCAAAACGGTCAATCTCTTTCTTCAGCTCAGACAGCACAAACTCCTGATTCTTTACCAGAAGCGGATAGCTCTCCCCGTAGATATCCCGGATATACATCTCCGCAATTTTCAGTATGTCCCCGGTCTTTAAATTCAGAATCCTTGCATGTCTCACCGCACGGCGAATCAGACGCCGGAGCACATAGCCTGCGCCTGCATTGGAGGGAAGAAGCTTGGCTTCATCTCCCATCAGCATGACGCCGGTGCGGATGTGGTCTGCCAGAATCCTCATGGATCGGGTCAGCTTCTCATCCTGCTCATACTTTGTGCCGGAAACCTTTTCAATATAGGCAATAATCGGCGCATACAAATCAATCTTGTAAACATCCCTGGTTCCGTTCAAAAACGCCAGAATTCTCTCCAGCCCCCAGCCGGTGTCCACATTCTTCTGCTTCAGCGGCGTCAGCGTCCCGTCCTGATGCTTCTCATACTGCATAAATACATCGTTCCCCAGCTCGGTATACTTTCCGCAGCTGCATCCGGGGCCGCAGTCCGGGCCGCAGTCCGGCCGGTCCTCAATGTAGAACATTTCACTGTCCGGGCCGCAGGGGCCATATTCCAGCCCCCACCAGTTATCCTCCGCCGGAAGATAATAAATATTTTCCTTCTTAAATCCGGAAGCAATGCGGTACTGCGCGCCTTCCTCGTCCCTGGGCGCATTCTCGTCTCCCGCAAACACGGTTGCGGCAAGATGATCCGCATCGAAGCCGAACACCTCCGTCAAAAGCTCATAGCTCCACCGGCAGCGCTCCTCCTTAAAATAGTCCCCCAGACTCCAGCTTCCCAGCATCTCAAAAAAGGTTCCGTGACTCTTATCCCCTACGGAGTCAATATCATTGGTGCGGACACAGCCCTGCACATTACAGAGTCTGGTCCCCAGGGGATGCTTTTTCCCCAGCAGGTAGGGCATCAGGGGCTGCATTCCGGCCACATTGAAAAGAACCCCCGTGGAGCCGTCGGAGACAAGGGAAACTGCTCCCACATCCTTATGTCCGCGGTCAATATAAAATTGCTTCCAGGTCTTTCTAAGCTCGTCCGATGTAAATTGTCTCATACTGATATCCATGCCTTTCTGTAAACTGTAAATACTGAAAATTTATTATAGTTTTATTTGCGCCGATTGTCAAATGCGGAAACGCCTACGCAGCCTTGAAAGGAAAATTCTGTTATGGCCTGCTCCGGATGCCTCATATCTTTC
>JAMPFR010000052.1 GCA_023664365.1 Acetatifactor muris
ATATATGGTGGCGAAAAGATAGTTAAAATACTGATTTAATCAGCGTTTCCTTAGGAAATCTTCTGATGTGTCTGGCAGAAATTGTGATCGGTATTCTTTTGCTGATCGATCCGGTGGGCTTTACCGCGGGTATTATTATCACGCTTGGCAGCTTTTTGGCGGTTCTTGGAATTGTAAGCATTATCGGCTATTTCCGGGCTGCCCCGGAGGATGCAGCACAGAAAAGCGGGCTTGCCATAGGACTTGCAGCGCTAAGCGTTGCACTGGTATGTATTTTCAAGACAGAGTGGTTTATTGCAGCGTTTCCGCTGATCACGGTTTTTTATGGAGTACTCATTCTTTTGTCCGGGATCAGTAAAATACAGTGGGCGGTAGATATGCTGCGGCTGAAACAGAAATACTGGTTTATTGCGCTGATTGGGGCAGTGCTGTCTGTAGTATTTGCCGTTCTTGTCTTGACAAATCCGTTTACTTCTACGGTACTTCTTTGGAACTTTATCGCGGTCTCGCTGATTATTGAGGCTGTCATGGATATTTTGACATTTATATTCGGCATGAAACAAAAATAGCAGAATTTTGATTGAATAAGGAGGGGACACTATGGCAGTACAAGGCAAACAAGGCTTTTTTGAGAAAAAGATCTGGAACAGCAGAATCACTACGGAGGACACAACCTTCAAAGAAAAGGCTTTCGGTTATCTGCTGGGACCGGTAGGCGCACTGCTGTTCAATGCCATCATTAATGGATATATCAACGTTTACTACACGGATGTCTTGGGGTTGACTGCCGTGGCAGGAGGCGCTTTTCTGGCCATCTTTCCGTTGGTATCCAAAATTCTTGATGCTGTAACCAATGTGTTGATGGGATACTTAATCGATCATACGAAGACGAAACAGGGCAAAGCCCGTCCGTATATTCTGCTGGGTGCGGTTCTCATGCCTATCGCGGGCATACTGATGTATGCGATCCCTAAGGCCAGCATGGCCGTCCAGCTTGTCTGGATCGTCATTTCCTATAATCTGTACTATGCCATCAGCTATACGATCTACAACATGAGCCACAACATGATGATACCGCTCTCCACTAAAAATTCCAGTCAGCGGGCGACACTCTCCACTCTTGCCAGCATTTCCAACATTGTCTTTGCGGGAACACTGACATCTGTTCTGGTACCCATGCTCGTGCTGCCGATAATTGGTGTAAATCAGGCAAAATGGATCACCATGATCTGCATTGTAGCCATTATCGTATTGCCCCTTGGACTGCTGGAGTACTTCTTCACTAAGGAGCGGATCACAGAGGCAGAAAATGAAGGAACAGTCGAAAAGAAAGAAGAAATCCCTTACATGAAGCAGATGAAAGCCTGTTTCACGGACAAATACATGGTCATGGTACTGCTGATCTTTGCTATCACGCAGTTTATCGCCTACATGCGGAGTACCAGCCTGCTCTACTATTGCAACTATATCCTTGGCAGTTACAACGATGGTTTTACACCCACCATATTGCAGGTGATAGGCGGCGTCCCCATGGGACTGGGTATGTTCATTATCATCCCGCTGACAAAGAAATTTGAAAAGAGAACCCTGTTCCTTATCGGCAGCGGTTTGACCGTAGCAGGAGTTGCCATCTGTCTGCTGGCTCCCGCCAATATGGCCGTAGTCGTTGCCGGACAGATCATCAAGAATGTGGGGACCATCCCCAGCTCCTATATCTTTATGGCTTTTTTCGCAGACTGCCTGGATCACTTTGAGTTGACGCACCACTTCCGCTGTGACGGTTTTGGTATGTCCGTATACAGCATCATCATTACGATCATGGCCGGTCTGTGTACCAGTGTATTCAACCTAATCCTGTCCCGCACCGGATATGTGGCGCCCAGCCTTGTGGACGACGTGACTGTGGCAGCGACGCAGGCTCCGGCCACGCTGACCGGCATCCTCGGCTCCTACTATGGCGTGGAGCTTGTGGGGGCGGCGCTGATGATGATCCTGTTCTTCTTCCTGCGGGTAGAGAAGGTTTTAAAAGCAAAAGATCAAAAAAACGCGATATGATTGTGTCGCAGCATCTATCCTTGCAACCTGTTTTCCTACGGCTTCCGCTTCCGCCTGTTCCTTTGACGCCGATCCTTTAGAACGGATGGGAAAAGCCTTGGGAGAGGAATGCCGGAAGGAGGATGTTGCGGTACTCCTTGGTCCCGGCGTCAACATCAAGAGGAATCCGCTCTGTGGGCGCAATTTTGAGTATTTTTCAGAAGATTTAAAATGGGGGCGAAAAGGCGCTACTGTCCCACCTGCAAGGACTGTACCGCCTTTTCGTATCCTACCCCGTTTTTTCAATTAATCAATGATAAAGTTGGAACTGCCCTCTCTGTATAACAGGTTTTTCATCATTCTCAAAGTCAAAAGTAGTCAGCAGTTAATATACTCATACAACGCATTTTTCCCGCCTTCCAACTCATTATCACACGCCACACACAAATATTCATTTGTCTCAAAACACATTAAATATCTTTCAAAAACTCAGTACATGAAACTTACACTACTCTTGCTATTCTGAACGTATTTGTGGAACTGCTGACAAACGCAGCAATTCCACAAACCATATAATCAGCCTTGACTACTATTTCAAGCCATACCCTTTATCTGTTCCTGCTCCTCCCTCCGCCTTCTCGACGGGCTGGATATGCTTCGTCAGGAACCTTGTCAAGGGAGCCAGATCTCATTATTCCCTTCCTTCTGAGACTCGTCAAATTCATGTTAGATTAATGTCAAGTAGATTTTTGTCGGATTCTGTCAAATCCTTAATTTCCCAGTAACCTTTTCTTGGAGAACCCACCCGAACAATTCTGCCCGTTTCGCGCAAATTCCGCATAATTCTGCTGATTTTTCTGGTACTGAATCCAGTTTGCATGCTCATCTCTTTAGCAGTAATATACGGTTTTTTTGCCAGCAGAGCCATAATCTTCCTTTCATCATTATTATCGCCAATGGCAGTATTATCGCCATTATTATCGCCATTATTATCGCCAATGGCAGTATTATTGCCATTATTATCGCCAATGACATTGTTCTCCTCATTTTCTGATGAATAGAACGGGAAGATGACTCTTATAAAATGATCTGATATTTCGAAGATATTCTTATCGTAATACTTCAGAATACGGCTCATTCCTGAACCAAGTTGTTCAACCAAACCCACATCCTTAAACACTCTCATCAATTCTCTGTTTCTAGGCATACTGCTGCAACTGAAAAAATCTCTTTCGCTCTGTCCCGGAATCAAGCCGCCATAAGAAGTCAATTCCATTCTGTCACTGAAAATTTCAAAAACCGGCGGTATTTCCCGCGTAAAATCATTATGAACCACGGCATTAATCAGGGCTTCCCTCAAAGGAACCGGTTCTACCAGATTCTTTTCAATCCTTTTTGTATTGGTTACTTTCGTTTTTGTGATATTTTCTATTTTCATCTTTTCCAGAACATGATTTGTCGCCTTAATCAACGAACAATATCCATATTCTTCATTTTCAATCAAATCCACTTTGTCTGCACCTGCATATTTTGCAACCTTAATGGACACTCCATTTTCATCTGCCAGCAAATATGCTATGTAATTATATTTCCCATCCGGTGTCAGTAATTCAAGGCTGTCGGCAAACTTTGTATTCAACTCAAATCCACGTTCCTGATAATAAATTTTAAGCTGGGCAAAAGTAAGATCCTGCCTGGGCGATGGTATATTACGCAAAGTCGTATGAATCCTTTTTGCATACAGTTCGTCTATAAGCGCCGTGGACATAGGCTGCGTTGATGTTCCCAGCCTCATATAGCACCCGTTTGGAGACATTCCTCTACTCTTTATATAATATGGTTTTTCCAAGCCGCTGGATACCACAACTTTCGTCACCGGAATATTGTTAATATACTCAGTCACAATATCAAACAATCCAAGCGTGGACGGCAAAATATTATTCTTGATTCTGTCCGCAATCTTCAGCTGCATAGAATCAATATCCTGAATTTCAACAGGATTTCCCATATCATCAACGCCTATATAGAGAATGCCGCCCTCACGGTTGTTTAGAAAAGCCACTATTTCCTTTTCCATTTTATCGTTCAACGCTACTTTTAGTTCTATACGATTACTCTCCTGAAGCATTCGCATCCTCCCATGCCAACAAATCCCGCTGCTTACTCAAATCAAAACATATATTTTTACTTTTCTTAGCAGCATTTATATAATTACTTCTACCTATTTGCCTGACTTTATTAAATCCATTATACCATCTTTTCCGAAGCGCTTTAATCCATTACTGTTCTCTTATCATAATCGTAACATTTAATACATGCTACCTGTTCTTCTGTAAAATTACTTACTTTCTATTTTATTACCAATCCCATCATCAATACGCCGAAACATCCGGCTGTATATTCCTTACCGCCTCATATGACCTGTTTAACTCTTCAATAAGCGTATGAACCAAAAAATTATCAGACTTTTCTTCAACGTAAATAACATTTGCGCAGAACCTTAAATAATCTTTTTTTGCTTTCGCAAACATATATGACAGAAAACCATCCTCGTCATCAAACTGATAGTAATGCATTATATTTCCTACAACTGTTTCAACCGGAACCTTAAAGCTATCGTTATGATTAAAAAAATGTTCTGACCTCTCAAATGCTTCATTAACCATTTCTCTTAATTTATTATAAACCCGTTTGTTGTGATCTATAGTACGCCTCAAAACAGCTTCCACATATTTATTTTTATTCGCAATTAACTGCCCAAGCAGTTTTCCCATATATGGATAAATAAACCAGTGTTCACATTCAAATTGGTCTATTATCAAGAAATCTTCTGAAAAATAGCTGAAAACTTTATCATTGTTTGATTTTGCTATTTCTATTACAACATTTTCATCATAATAATCTTTACACTTTGTTTGCGGATTCATATAGCAACAAGCCTGGTACAATGCTGGTACTTCACGCGCACGAAGGCAATCCAACATGCCAAAATCCTGATTCCCTATAGCCAAGGCAATCATTTTCTGCCTAAGCCCACGCTCTTCACAGTGATATTTCAAAGTTACACCAAGCGTATCCTGATAACCTATTTCACGCCTTTTAATGCTTGTTCCTGCGGAAAAACCAAAAGCCCGTTCATGACAGTCATACTTACTGTCATCCACAAACCAAATATATCCATTATCCATCAAATATTTCAATAAATCATAATTCTTAAACTCAAGTGCATAGTCAATCACCGTTTTGTTATATTCATCCGGATTTAGTATAAGTTTATCCTCATGGTTAATATATTTATCCCACATGATCTTATCTTTGGAAAAAGCAATTTCATAATTGGTAACATGTCCGCTAATCGGAGCAAAATGTCTTCCGGCGCTCAATATTTCTTCACAAGATATACCCAGTAGCTCACAAAAAAGAGGAAGATCATAAATTTGAATTGCTTTATTACCTTTTATAATTTGGGACATTCGATTTTGCATTTTTGCAATCACAGAACTATCGTTCCCGTCCAAACCGCTGAGTTTTACATAGGCTATACAGAACCTTCGCATTTTTTCATATTTTGCAAGAATAAGTTTGTTAAGATATGCACCGATTTTTTTGTTGTTTTTTTCTAACATAAACATATTTGGCATCCTCCTGTACTTATATCTTAAATGAAATCAGGAAAAAATGATATGCCCTATCTGAATATGCAAAAAATGAAGAAAATGCAATACTGACAAAAATATATGCTTTTTGCATATATAAAATATGTCTTCATCTGCTGAAGAAATACCATTGTCAGTTCCCTGACTCTTCAATTGTCCTGCGTTCCTCTTCGATTTCCCGTTGTAATTCTTCCACAGTAGGAAGCGTAAACCTATACTTTGAAGCGAATACTTGCTTCGCTTCACTCAAAACGGAATATTTTACAATCGCTTCATTTTTCTGGGAACAAAGAATGATGCCTATAGTCGGGTTATCATCGCTGTTTCTATACAAAGCATCAAACATCCGGATATAACTGTCCATCTGACCTACATCACCATGGGTCAGCTTCCCTATCTTTAAATCAATCAGCACATGGCATTTCAGTATGCTGTGGTAAAAAACTAAATCCAGGAAAAAGTCCTCATCCTCATACCTCATAAGCTTTTGTCTTGCAACAAAGCAAAAACCGCGGCCAAGTTCCAACAGAAATTCCTGCAACTTATCTATCAATGCCTGCTCCAAGTCAGATTCACGCAAAGCAGGATAATTCTTAAGATCAAGGAAATCCAACACATAGGGATCCCTTATAAAATTTTCAGCGGCAAAAGGTTTCAACAGATTTTCCGCTTCAGACATGACAGACTCCTTATCCCGGCTTGCCAGCAATCTTTCATAATACAATGTGGATATCTGGCGTTCTAGTTGTCGGCTTGACCACGCAGAACGGATACATTCTTCCATATACCAATTTCTTGCCTCATCATTTTCAATACGCAAAAGTGCACGGTAATGCGTCCAAGTTAATTGCGAACGCAGTGCGTTCGTATTTGGAAACAGCACATAGAATTTCTTCATCTGTTGAAGATTGCGGACAGAAAACCCACCTCCAAACTCCTGTTGTAGCTTTTCTGATATTTCCTGTAACACAGCTTTTCCATATTCCGCACGCAGGCTTCCATTCTGCTCATGTTGCACTATAATACGCCCAATTTGCCAATATGCCTGTACAATTGCAAAATTAACAGCATTATATGCATGATCCCGTGACTGCAGAAGCGTTTCTTTTATCTCAGAATAGATATCCTCATATGAAGTCAGATCAAAATTATCCATGACCAATCCTCCCGCTTTGAAATCTGCCATCCATCATTTCCCCTATTCCTCTCCGCCCTTTTGTTGATTTTTAATGCTAAATGGTATGATTTTCGCTTCCGGTTCCAGAGCCGCAGTATCATTCGGCTCCGGTATTAACGTTCCTTCTTCCAGGCCCATCAGATCTTCCATATCCTTATCTGATAAAACAATTCCATACTTGGCAAATTCCACTCTAAGTTCATGTGAATCCAGATAACCGCCATCAAACAGGATATCCAAAGCCCCCTGAAAAATAGTGCTGTTCAGACATCCTGGCATATCACCCGGCTCACGCTTTCTCCATCCATTCTTTGACACCTGGCGCATCATATAGCTTAATTGGTTCCCGGTAATAACATCCAGCTGTCTCGCCCTATACATCATAGCCTGCATGGATACCCGCCATTTTTTCTTTAAATGCTTATAATAGTCAATATCTGTTGCATATGGTGCAATATCCCTGCAGAACGGGTCTTTCGGCAGAAGCAGGGCGCTTGCAAACATATTTGCCTGCTTTTCTCTTGCATTAAATAATTCTTTGGGCAAATCCTCATTACATTCATCCCACGAATGCAGTAGGATATGCCCAAGTTCATGACCCATATCAAAACGCAGTCTCTCAATCGGTTTTTCCCCCAAAGCCAATGCAACAATAAAAACAATATCCTTTTCCAGGCGCGTTTTTTGACTAAATGTATCTATCTCAGCATCTACATTTTTTAAACCTGTTACAATAATGCCATGGGACTCTAATATATACTGGAAATTTTCTATCGGCTCTATACCCAGTTTCCACGCTTTTCTCACCTGTTTCGTTACATATTCAATCTCGTCAAACATTTCCTTTGAGTCAGCTCCCACGGGATTGTTGTTATCGTCAAAACTGACATTGGGTATATCAAGTACCGGAAAAGAAACATAGTTCAATAATACTTTATACATTTTTGCAACATATTCCATCTTTATGCACTGTGCTTTTCTTGCTGTTTTTGTTGCTGTTGCCTGTGACCTGAAATAAGTATTATCAGCCACAGCCGTACACATATCTTCCACCATAAAATAATCTGCCGGAAATCCTAACGCAAATGCCATCTTTCTCACATTCTCATAAGGAGGCACGTTACCCCCGTTTGCATAAAGAGACAAAGACTGCTTAGTGATACCTGTGAGACCTGCCAGTTCAGCCATCTTTATCCCCCTAAACTGCAATGCCTCCTTCAGTCTGTCACCATTGAACTTTTTCCTTAACATAATCTACCGAAACAATCCCCTATCTGTTATCAGGGCTGCTTCTTAACCTCCTCTTGCTTTGGCACTATTTCCGTTTTCTGTTCCGGTTCACTTGTATTCCTGCTCTTTACACCAACTTTAACTTTTACCAGATTATGCACATCCCTTTTTCCGTTATCTTCATTCTGGACAGCCGGAGCCGTAAGAGTTCCAAAATCAGGCTGCAATAATTCCGTAAGGGAACATTTCTGGACAATGTCCATATCCTTATCAAGAACCAGGAAAGATACATGCGTCAATTCATAATGCTCTTTTTCATACACAATGACGCAATGCCGATATCCCTCTCCCCGATTGACATCAGATGCCATAATACTGTTAAAATCCTGCTCATAAGTTTCATCAGAAAACAGCGGTTCAAATCTATCTATAAAATCACCCGGATTTATTTGCTTGCAGGGTGCTTCCAAATCACCATTTTCCACAAAACATAATGATTGAAGGTAATATGGCTTTTTCTGCCCCTTCTTTTCTTATTTCTGCTAAGCGTACCTTTTGCCAGAAGCAATATGGTAACTTTATATTCCCTATCTATCAATAGATGGCCTGTCCATGTACATCTTTTAAAATGTCTTCGTTCAACAGACTCGTACAAAATCATATCCCTGAGATTGGTATTAAGGAAATCCCCAGGAAGCTGGGCAAGGGCTTTATTAGTAATCCAGATTGTTGTCCGCTATATGTTGTCTGGTATCTGGTCCAACCGCTTTTACAAGCGCCTTGACAATCACCCGTAAAAGAGGCTGAATTTGTTTAACATCAAATACGTCCAAAACATTTTATCCTTTCAATATTTTACAATAGAATTTTGATAATAGAATCTGTTCCTTGATTCTCTTATATCTATTTTACACAAATTGTCTGTTTTGTCAAGTTTCTCTACATTCATTTTTTATTTTATCAAGACATTTTTCAATTAATTTGCGTATATCCATATTGCTTCATAAAACGGCTTCTCTTCACCGAAGAGCCGCATGCTTTCCCATGCATACACTTATATTCTTATTTCGCCCCTGTTCCCCCTGATTCTCCAATCGATTCCTGCAATTCTCCTTCCAAAAAATCCTCCCCTGCACGGGGCATCATTCTCTCCGAAGACTGCACCTTATACTCCTCCACCGCCGGATCCACAATCCCCGTCGTCCTCCTCCACTCCTTCGTCCCCTCCACCTTCGCTGCCGCCTGGGTATGCTTCGCCAGAAACCTGGTCAGGGCATACAGGTCAATCCAGATCTCATTATTCCCTTCCTTCTGTGACTCATCAAAAATAAGCTGCAGTCCCCAATGCAGGTGCACCACGTCGATATTGTTTACATTCTCCTTTGAGCTGTAACCGGTGTGGCCCATATAGCCGATCACATCCCCAGCCGTCACCACGCTGCCCTCTGCCAGGCCTTCCGCATAAGGATAATTCTGTCGCAAATGCGCATAGTAATAATACCGCTTCCCGTCAAAGCTGCTGATGCCGATGCGCCAGCCGCCGTACTGGTTCCACCCCAAAGCGGTCACCACCCCCGACTCCACCGCCATGATGGGCGTGCCGACCAGGCCCATCATGTCATGTCCCAGATGCTTTCTCTGATAGCCATAGCTTCTGCCTGCGCCAAAATCATCATAATGGGTATAATCAAAGCCCCTGGCAAGAGGGAAGTACCCCTTCAGCCCGTAAACCGTCTCATACTCCGCTCCGACTGCAGATTCTCCCGTTCCTGATGCCACGCCTCCGCTTTCGATTCCCTCCCCTGATGCCGCGCCTTCGCTTTCGATTCCCGCCCCGGATGCCGCGCCTTTGCTTTCGATTTCCGCCCCGGTGCCCGCCTCTCTCCGGTATTCTCCCACCAGCCCGCCAATGGCGGCGTCATAGGCCTCTTTGTAATATTCATAATATTTCATGTCGGCGGTCAACTCTTCCAGGGTGGTCTCCCCCTCCGAAAGCTTCTTTGCCGCCTTGTCCATGGTTTTTAAGGCGTTGCTGTCAAACTTTCCCCCGGTCTTTGCCGCCGTGTAGGCCAGAAGCTCCACCCAGCAGATTTCATGGTCTGTGCCGTGGGTCTTCACATCCCATTCATAGGCGCTGCAGAGCGCCTCATAGGACACCGTGAAATCCACCCACTTTATGTAATCATTTTCTATGGACAGAACCATGCTGCCTGCGGCCGCCCTGTCTCCCAATCCGCCCTGACGTCCTGCCACAACTGCCGCCAGCGCCAGCACCAGCACACACTCTGCCAGTATTCCCTTCTTCAGCCAGGTCACATACCTTTCCCTCTGTCTTTTATTCATCACCGCTCCGGGTAGCTTTTTATCACTGAAATATATGAAAAAGGCGGTGAACTTATTCGCTCACCGCCCATATCCCGGACGTCATATCACCTAAACTCGCAAACCCGCGCTTATGCCTCCGGCTCTATCAGTCCGTAGGTATCGCCCTTCCGCTTGTATACCACATTCACCTGATCCGTATCCGCATTGATAAACACAAAGAAATTATGTCCCAGCAGCTCCATCTGGATACAGGCATCCTCAGGATACATGGGCTTTATGTCAAATTTCTTGGTGCGGACAATTTTGATTTCCTCCTCGTCCATGTAATCGTTTTCCACATACATTTTGCTGAAGGAGCCTGCCGTCTGCTGCTTGTCCACAATTTTCGTCTTATATTTCTTCAGCTGCCTTTCAATGATTTCCTCCACCAGGTCAATGGATACATACATATCGTTGCTGACCTGCTCGGAACGGATAATATTGCCCTTAACGGGAATTGTCACTTCAATCTTCTGGCGCTCCTTCTCAACGCTCAGTGTCACATGAGCTTCCGTATCAGGATTAAAATACTTTTCCAGCTTGCCGATTTTTTCTTCCACTGCCGCCTTCAGGCCGGGCGTAATTTCGATGTTCCTGCCTACAATAATAAATTTCATGCTGATCATCCCTTTCGGTTATTTATTGTATAAACATTGTACCATGTCTTCATACGGTTTTGCAACAATTTACCAATTTTTTTAACTGCGCCCCCCTTTTATTTTTTTCGACAAAAAAGTATTTTTATTAGAACTTCACAAAACAGATGTTCCAAATTTCAGCCCCTGTTTAAGTAATCACTCCGCCCTGAAAACAGTGGATAATGTGTATAACTTAGTGTATAAGTCACTTTTGTCCGTTTTCAGGGTGTTTTTGATGTGGATAACTCTTTCTCCGATGGGATTTTGGTTTCGACAAAATATTTCTCTTTTTTTATCTTTTGTACAATATGCACAGAAGCTGCAGAGGAATGCCCCTTTTTTACCAAGTGTAATATTTTGAAAACTCCTGGAATTTGAATATACTTTTCCGTCGAACCCTTAACACAAGATTCCTCCTGCCGGAGGAATTTCCTATAAGATAAAAAGGAGCCGCTGCCCCGGCCGATACTTCATCTGCCGCTGCAACAGCTCCCCTGTCTTTTTGTTTTAGAAAATTCTTCTGATCGCCAGAATCTTTCTGTAATTCGCCTGGGAAACAATGATTCCGGTTCTCTTGTTGGACGCATGGACAATCTGCCCGTTACCGATATACAAAGCCACATGTCCGGAATAACAAATCAAATCGCCGGGCTGCGCATTTTCAAGGCCATCCACCTTATAGCCCTGCGTGCGATCCGATGCGGAGGAGTGTGGCAGGCTCACGCCAAAGTTCGCATAAACACTCATGACAAAGCCTGAGCAGTCGGCGCCGTTAGTCAGGCTGCTGCCTCCGTATACATAAGGATTACCTACGAACTGCAGCGCATATTCCGCCACCGCAACACCCATCTCGCTTCCCGCGCCCACTGCATATGTGGTGGAAGACTGCGTATTACCGGATGCATTGTTCTCCGTACCCGTATTTGTATTCGCATTGCGCTCGGTTTTTGCCCTTGCCGCCTCCTGCGCCTTTTTACGTTCTGCGGCTTCCTTTGCAAGACGGGCTTCCTCTTCTGCTTTGGATTCCGCCTGGACAAACTCGCTGTGAAGCTCTACATAATCGGCGGATACCCAGCCGGTTCCTTCCTCTACGTCAACCTTGACCCAGCCCTCAGCCTCTTCCAACACCAGAAGCTCATCCGCCAGGGGTACCATCCCCAGAATGGAAGATTCCGTAGTCGGCTCCTTGCGCACAAACAGCGTCTGGGTGTTCACTGTAGCGATTCTCGTGCCTACGCTTCGTGCAATTTCCACGGCGTCTTCACCTGTAACGCAGTATTCCCCCTTCACATATCCCGTGACGGAGCCGGATTGAATCTGGTACCAGCCGTCTTCCTCGGAAATAAAGGTTCCTACGGAATTATTATAAAGCTTTCCTACAATTTCACCCTCCTCGCTGGGAAGGCTTCTCACATTGACATAAGCCCGAACCTGCGCAATCACAAGATTGCGGAACAAATCCTCCTCGGTAAGCTCCTCGGGAGCCGTCTCTGCCGTATTGTTTTCGTCTGTATTAATCCACTCCACAATGGATTCTATGGGAATCGTCGTCTGCTCTGCAACATCTTCCAGCTTATTGCCGTTTGCAAGCACCAGCCCGATGCCGCCGCTGGGCAGTACGGACGCTTCCGCAGTAAGCCCGGCGCCTGAAAACGTAATTGCTGCTGCCAGAACACATGCTGTCGCCTTTACACTCCTGTAATTCATCGTATCTCCCTTCCTACTTTATAGAAAGACTCTGTCTAATGTATTAATTATTAAAATTTGCTCTTATTTGTTACAGAATTATTACGGATATTAACAAATATATCACTCCTGCCTCCATTTGTCAACTGTCTGGCCAAATTCGGCAATCTCCGCTGAAGACCCCATATTTTCAGTCTTTTTAGCCTTTGCACACAAAAAAAGCCATCAAAAGTGATGACTTTTTTATTAAAAACTGTTAAGAAAATCTTTCATTTTTTTCTGCAGAAGACCCCCGCCGCAACCGCTGCATTTGCGCCGTCTGCCACTGCGGTAATAATCTGCCGGATAGGCTTCCTTCTCACATCACCGGCTGCAAACAGACCGGGAATCTCCGTGGCACAGTCCTCTCCCGCCGGAATATAACCGCCCGGGTCAAGCTTCAGGCTTTCCCGCACCAGATCCGTATTGGGCCGGATGCCCACCGCTATGAAAATGCCCGCCGCCTCCAAATCAAATACCTGGCCGCTTTTCACTTTTCTGACCCGAAGCTTCTCCACGGCGTTCTCTCCCTGTATCTCTTCCACGGTGCAGCTGTAAAGGATCTCCACATTGGGCAGTTTTTTCAGTTCTTCCTGCAGCGCCATCGCCCCCCGCAGTTCATCCCTTCGATGAATCAGATATACCTTTTCACAGGTTCGCGCCAGATATATAGCATCCTCCAGAGCCACGTCGCCGCCGCCCACCACTGCCACAGTTCTGCCTTTGAAAAATGCCCCGTCGCAGGTGGCACAGTAGGATACTCCCATTCCGGACAGTTCCTCCTCACCCGGCACCCCCAGGTGCGCATGAACCGCCCCCGTGGCCAGGATCACCGTCCTGGTCTCCAGCTCGTCGCCGCCGGCAGTCACGATTTTGCTCTGCCCGTTATCCCGGATCCCGGTGACCTCCGCCTCCTTAAACTCCACCCCCAGTTTATCCGCATGGGCACGGAACTGCATTCCCATGTCAAAGCCGTTCACGCCCGGCATTCCCAGGTAATTGTCCACCTCGTAAGTATTCAGCACCTGACCGCCGCTCATAGGCGCACTCTCCAGCACCAGCAGCTTCAGACCCGCCCTTTTCCCGTATACCGCTGCGGAAAGTCCCGCAGGGCCGGAACCGATAATAATCAGATCGTACATATTTCCCTCATTTCCGCGGATACCATAATAACCGCTTTTCTAAGTGTACCAGTTTATGTGTGGAAAAGCAAGAAATTGTGCTATAATAAGCGCAAAAGGAAAACAGGGAGGACTTCCTATGGAAACAAACAGAAAAACCGCTCTTATCACCGGCGCTTCCCGGGGAATCGGCCTTGCCGCGGCAGAGTGCTTCGCCGCTGCCGGTTACAACCTGATTCTTACCTGTAATCATTCCATAGAAGCTTTGCGGGAGACGGCTTCCCGGCTCCGGGAAAAAAATCAGATTCAATGTGATGCCGTTCAGGCGGACATGGGCAAGGAGGAAGATGTGCTGCGGCTTTTTCAGTCCATAGACAGTCTGGACGTGCTTGTAAATAACGCAGGTATCGCCCATATGGGGCTTCTCACCGATATGACCGCCGAAGAATGGCGTCGGGTTATGGCTGTGAATCTGGACTCCTGCTTTTACACCTGCCGGGCTGCCATTCCCCTGATGCTGAAGCGCCATCGGGGCAAAATCGTCAATGTCTCCTCTGTCTGGGGCACTCAGGGCGCCTCCATGGAGGTGGCCTATTCCGCCTCCAAGGGCGGTGTGAACGCCTTCACCAGAGCCCTTGCAAAGGAGCTTGCGCCCAGCGGCATTCAGGTCAACGCGGTGGCCTGCGGCGTTATTGACACCGCCATGAACGGCTGCCTGACTCCGGAGGATAAAGCCGCCCTTACCGCAGAGATTCCCGCCGATCGGCTGGGGCTGCCGGAGGAAGCCGCAGCGCTCATCCTCCAGACAGCCCAGGCTCCCGCCTATATGACCGGCCAGGTCATTACCATAGATGGCGGATGGTACTAGGCTGCCCGGCTCAGAACACTCTGTTGTCCCTTTCCTCGTCCATGATTGCCTGCACATCCGTGCCGGGCGCCAGGTCATCCACAATTTTCTGCATCTCGCCTTTGGATCTGGCATCCCTGCACCTCATAAGCAGATGCTCCTTCTCCGACTCGGTCAGTCCCGCATAGCCCTGCATTGCGCCTTCATTCATCATCAGATTCATGCCGAACCCCAAGGGAAGAAGATCGCCTGCGCCGTAGCCCGTGCCATAGCCTTCTCCGGTGACTCCGTTTACATCCATCACTGCACACTCCTTTCATTTCCGTAGAGCTGTTTGCTTTTGAAAGAACAGGACAGCCGTAAGCAATCGACTGTCCTGTCCCTTAATCAGTATGTGCAGTTGTTTCAAAAAAATGCAGCTCCGCTTTCTCAGCTCATGGCGGCCGCAGCCTTTCTCTCCGCTTCCTCCAGATTTTGGTAGCCGTACATTTTTACACTGTTTTCCATAATGTCATAAACCGGATTCCTGTTTTCCCTGGCATATTTTACAATATATCTGCCGTACAGCTCAAGCATCTTGTCCGAGTAGGTTCCAAGCTCTCCCCGCAGGTAAGTCTCGTAGGAGGTGTTGAAGGCACTGTCCTCGGAAGTATGAATACTCCTGGCATTGTCCGCCAGCTGAGGATATGCCGCCGCAAATTCCTCCATCCACTGTACCTGCATACTGCAAATCTGCCGGATAATATTCTGCTTCTCCTCTGTCAGCTCCGGAAAATGCTTTTTGAGCTCCTCATATTTTTCCGGCGCGGTACTCTCCATCATCCGCCCGTACTTTTCCGTAATCAGGTTATGTCCCCTCTCATATTCCCGCCTGAAGTCATAAAAATACTGCAGCAGCATGGTTTTGTCCCATGTCAGATACTGGCTTTTCCGCATAATGGAAAAGGTAAACCAGTCATTCTGGCATCCGGCTCTGCCGCCCTCGTTCTGCACCTTGTCAAAAGCCTCGAATTCCAGCCCGGCAATTTCCTCCGCCAGCGCCACGCTGTCTTTCTCCGCCATGGCTGCCTTACAGACCAGCTCCTGACTGTGTGCATCCAGATAAGAATCAATATCGCTGATAATATCTCTGCGGTAAAGCTCCCGGGCCAGGAACCCGCCCAATTCCTCCAGCTTTTTCTGCAGACGCCTGCCGTCTCCCGGGGAAGCGGACAGCAGTTTTCCCGCATCCTCCAGAAGGGCCGCCACCCTCCTGCCTTCATCGGATTCCTTCAGACTCCGATGAAGCCACTTGTCATGGGGCGGATATTTTCCATCCAGATACAGCTGTATCCGCATAGCTTCCCTGACGCCGTCCCATGCAAACATCCGGGCCGTCAATTCGTCTCCCCGCTCCAGCATCCGCATAAAATTGTATTCCGCCGCCTGAGCATATTTTGCTCCTGCTTCCGCCAGCTTCAGATAAAATATATTTTCCGGATACCCCCGCAGAAGCCGGTTCCGAAAAGCCGTAAAGATTCCTTCGTCGTCCCGAAAAACCGCTCCGTTCACCGCAGCCGCAAGAGCGGCGTCGCTGACGCTTCTCCAGTCTATCTCCTCATAGCGCTCTGCACCCACAAGCCCCCTGTAAAACTCCGAAATCCGCAGAACGCCCCGCCTGTTTCTTCCGTTCACATGAGGCGCGCGCCTGTATCCCTTATATTCCGCCGGAAGATCCTCATATGCCTCCTGCAGCCTGCCGCCGATTTCGGCATAGGTCTCGTCTGTCACCCACATACAGAAATCAGGGCCCCAGTCATGATCCAGCGACAGCTCATCATCATAGCCAAAGCAGTCAGAGCCTCTTCCCACAAGCCCCACTGCAATCCTGTTCTCGTATTCGCCAAACTGCTCCCGAATCACGGGCGCCCCGTAAGCCTCATAATAATCTCGTGACAGGGCCAGGCCGATGCCGCCCCTGTTTTCTTCGGTTTCCGGTCTATCCGCCGCTGCCATAGCTTCTGCTGTTCCGTCCTCAGGCAAATCCCGGCCCGCTTCCGCCGCGCTTCCCCCCGTCGTTCCGGACACCGCTCCGCCGGGCACTGTCCCGTCGTCCTCTGCCCCCGCAGCCGTCCGGGTACATCTCCTCTTGCATTCCTCCGCATTTTCTTTCAAACGCAGATAGGCATGATTTCTGCCGTTGCATCGCTCCACCAGCTCCATGGCTCTCCGGTAAGCGTCGCCCGCCTCCCCATACTCCCGCCTGTGGAAGTGCCAGGCCCCCAGAGCGGACAGCGCCGCCCCGTAATGGCTGTCCATAATGCCGGCTTTTTCAAAAACCTCCATGGATTTTGCGGCGTATTCCCCGGCCTCTTCCATCTGCTCCAACTGTACACAGGTAGCCGCCAGATTGGCATAGGTTACTCCCAGCTCATAGCTGCTGCCCTTCTCCTTCACAATCTGCAGCGCCTTCAGCAGACACTCCCTTGCCTTTCCGTACTCTCCAAGCTCCTGATAGAGCAGGCTGAAATTATTCTGGAATCCGGCCGCCAGCATGTCGTCAGGAGACAGCTGCTGCCGGTAAATTTCCTGTACCTGAAGATATTTTTCCAGAGATTCCTTCAGACGTCCCCCCGCCCTGTAAGCATTTGCCACGTTCAGCTGGGTGGTGGCATAGGGAACCGTCCCTGTCAGTCCCATACGCTCCGCCTGGGCAACGGCTCGGTCACCAATCAGATATGCCTCTTCATGTCTGCCTGTCTCCCGATAAAATCCAAGAAGCTCATTCAGAAGCCGGAGCAGGCTGCCGTCATCCTGCTCCGCCACCGCCCGGGCGATACTCTCCTGCATAAGCTTCTCGGCTTCTTCTCTTTTATTTTCCTCCAAAAGTTTATCTATCTGTAAAATTATCTCCTGAATGTTCATGCCAAACTCCCGCCTTTTCCAGATATTCTAAACTTAATTTTATTTTCTCCAATCCGTTTACTTCCAACAGCATACTCTTGTCCTGCAGCCCATACCGCCGGATACCGTCAAACATTTCCTTCCAGTCGATATTCCCCCGGCCCAGCGCCAGATGGTCATCCGTCTTCAGATGATTGTCATTCAGGTGAAAATGTCTGATATAGGGCGCCAGCCTGCGGAACCATTCCTCCGGCGGCGTTTCCCTCGTCAGCATCAGATGAGCCACGTCCAGACAGATGCCGAAACGACTTTCCTCCCGCAGCCTGTCCGCCAGCTCCGCCAACTGTGCCGGAGACGTCTCCTGTACATTCTCATAGTAAATCTCCACTCCCGACTGTTCCGCCAACTTTCCCGCAGCCTCCGCCATAGTCTCCAGCCAGTTACGGTAATACCTCTCGCCTCCGGCAAACTCGGGCCGAAGCCCCGCATGAAAAATCACTGCCCTGCAGCCAAGCTCCGCTGCTATTTCCGCCGACTGCTCCATCCGGTACAGGCTGTGCCTGCTGATTCCCCTGTCCCAGCTGAAGGGGACAATGTCAAAGAAAGCGCCGTGCATGGTATCCCTTTTCTCAGGGCGTCCCAGCTGCCTGTAACGCCTGATCTTCTCTTTGATACGCTCCTCTTCGTCCAGCAAATCCGGGTCAAAAAAGTCATTGTACTCAAAACCCAGTGAATATTTCTCCGCCAGCTCCTCATATTCTTCTATTTTATCTATTTCAGGAATAATCTCTATCATGCTTCTTCATCCTCGCGGTGAATAAACAATTTTATGCCCCCCGGCGAATCGGCAACGGCTTCCTTAAACAACTTCAGCACCTCTCCGTCAACCTTGCCCTCCTTCACCATATCGTCCAGGACGGAAAACGCCTTTTTCTCCTCCATGGACTTCTTGTAGGGCCTGTCTGCGCTTGTGAGAGCTTCAAACACATCCACTACCACCAGAATCCTGGCCTCAAAGGGAATTTCATCCCCCTTAAGCCCCCTGGGATAGCCGCTGCCGTCCAGAAACTCATGGTGCGCCCCCGCCCATTCTATAATATGGGGATAACGCACGCCGAAATTCATCTTCCGCAGATATTTCTCCGTATACTCCACATGGGAACAGATGACCTCCCGCTCCGCCCTTGTCAGATTTCCGGAACTGACCGTCAGACATTCCGCCTCTCCCAGAGACAGATAATTTATCTTCTGTCCGTTGGAATCGGTATAATTCATTCTGGACATATTCTGGATATATGCAATGTCTTCCTCCGAAAGCCGGGGCTTCCTGTTAATCTCCTCCACCCTTTCCCTGGCGTCCAGGAAATAGTTCTTTTTCTCTATCCACTTGTCCTTGCTGAGTCTGCCCTGGAGATAATCGATATTATACAGCAGGGAAAGCCGCTCAAAGCGCTCCATCACCAGCTCCAGCTTACCTCCCAGCCTGGTGGTCTTGTCAATAATGTCATTGGGTATTACCAGCTTACCGATATCGTGCATCAGCGCCGCCATCAGAAGCTCATCCCGCTCCGCCGGCGTATAGTGCTTATCCGTCTTCCCTGCGGCATACTGCTTATTGATATACTCCACCAGAAGCTTCACATAAAGGTAAACATTTCTGGAATGATAATAGTTGTAGGGGATGCGGGTATCAATGGCGTCTGTAAACACCTGGGTAATGGAAATCATCAAATCCTCAATTTCCTGTACAAACCGCATGTTGGCTACCGCCACCGCAGCCTGGGAGCCAAGGGACTTCAGCACCTTCTCGCAGTCCCTGCTGAAGGGAATAATCTCCCCCGCCTCGTTTTTGGCATTGATCAGCTGCACCACTCCAATCAGCTTTTCCTCGTGGCTGATTAAGGGAAATACCAACATGGATTTCGTCCTGTAACCCGTAAGCTTGTCATACTCCCTTGGGCCGCTGAAATCAAACTGGCTGCTGCTGTAAGCGTCTTCAATATTCAGGAACTCCCTGTGAATTGCCGCATAGGCGCAGATATTCTTTTCGTCCATGGTTACCGGAGGATACTTCTCATCCTTGGTGCCTTTCTGGTCTATCCCTAAGGACTTGTTCTTCATAATACAAAACTGAAGGCAGTCCTGTTCAAAAAGATACAGCGTACCTCCGTCACACTCCGTCAGTTCCATGGCGCAGCCTATGATTTTGGCAAGAAGCTCGTCATAATCCCGCTCCGCCGTCAGCTGAATCCCTACCTCAAGTATTTTTTCCGCCTGCTTCTGTTCCATTCGTTCCCTCCACCAAAAAAACTTCCATGCCTTCCTGTCTGCCCTTCAGGCTCTGAGTGCCTGCAAACACGGCATGATACCGGTCTTTTACCTGTTCGTACAAATTTCTGCTGATCAGCACCTGGCCGCCCTTTGCTATGCTCTCCAGCCGTTCCGCCACATTTACGGTATCACCTATGGCTGTGTAATCCATCCGGTAACTGCAGCCGATATTACCCACAACCGCCCTGCCGCTGTGCACACCTACGCCGCAGGCAATCTCAATACCGAATTCTTTTTTCAGTTCAATATTTATTTTACCAACTGCATCCACAATGTCAAGTCCGGTCTGTACCGCCTTGCATGCATAATCCTCCACGTCCAGAGGCGCATTGTAAACTGCCATGACCGCGTCTCCGATAAATTTGTCCAGAGTCCCTTCATTGTGGAAAATTGCTTCCGTAACCATGCCCAGGTAGCGGTTCAGTATCCCCACCACCTTTTCCGGCGAAAGTCCCTCCGACATGGAGGTAAACCCTCTGATGTCCACGAACAGTACGGCAACCTCCCGATCCCGTCCTCCCAGCTCTATTTTGTAATTGCCGCTCCGCCCCAGCTCGTCCACCACCTGAGGCGCCATATAGGTTCGGAACACACTTAAGATCTTCCGCTTGCGGAGCCGCTCCGTCAGATAGCCTGTGGCCACACGCACCAGGAATATAATCAGTACAAAGGCAAACGGTACGAAACACCCCCAGTAAAAGCCTGCACCGTACAGGCATTTGGCGGCAATTATAATACCTGCTTCCAGAAGTACGCCGCCCACCGTATTTACCAGAAAGCTGTTATGACTCACCAGCCACACATAAAACCCTGCAACCAGAAACGCCGCCAGCGCCTGGATCCATCTGTTGACGGCTACAAAAGTACGTCCGTTCAAAAGTGCGTCCACATGGTTGGCCTGCACCTCCACCCCGTTCATGACGGTCCCTCTTGCTATGGGCACCATATACTGATCCATCATGCCCTGGGCATAGGCGCCCACCAGCACAATACTGTCCTGAAATACCTTCGGGTCACATCTGCCCTCCATCACATCCACATAGGAATAAACTTCATACATTCCCGGCTCAGCAGTGTAGTCAAAACCGTAAATCCCGTTTACCTGCTTCGGCTCCGGACTCTGCTCTCCCATTGCCTTTTGATATTCGTCATATATCTTCCAGGCAAAATTCCATTCCTGAAGGCCGTCTTCCGATTCCGACAGCATGGATCGCCGGACATAATTATCCACGTCCTGCACCGCATTGGTAAAGCCATGAACCGTCACGCTCTGCAGCGCTTCATAGGGCAGCTCCAGATCCTCCACATACATGGTGTCAATCTGATACTCCCCGGCCTCGGACTGCAGTACCCGGGTGCCGTAATTAATATAGGAAGCCATAACCACATGGGGAAAGGCTTCCGCCGCTTCCGCCAGCGCCAGATCTCCCTCCCGATCCCTTTCACCTACAAAGTTGATATCGAAGGCTATAACTGCCGGAGCGTGTTCCCGGTCAAAGGCCTTCAGCAAATCCGCCGCCTGCTGCCTGCTCCAACCTGAAAAAGGCCCCATTTCTGCCAGGGACCTCTCGTCAATTCCTATGATTTTGATCCGGTTGTCCACCGGCTTTTCCCCCACATACAGCAGGTCACAGAACCAATATTCCACTTTGTCAAAGGGTGCCCAAAGAGTAAGGCACCCTGCAAAAAAAGCTGCAATTATAATCAGTAAAAATCTCTTCATTTTATCGGCCCTATGATGTCGGTGACGGTGACGGGGACTCGGTGGCTGCAGGAGTCTCGGTGGGTGCCGGGGACTCCGTAGATGCCGGAGTCTCCATTCTCTTCAGGGCAATTACACTCTTCACACTGTCCGCAGCGCTCCACATTTTTTCAGTGGCAGCGGTTTCAGTTCCATAAACCTTCTCCCAGCCGCTGATGCTTCCGTTACTCAAATCCGTCGTCGGCATTGCCGTGGTACCCTCCGGCAGGCAGGCACATCTGCTTCCGCTGCCTCCGTTTTCGCCCCAGAGAGTTCCCTTAAAGATTACAGGCCAGTATTTCTTTGTTTCCGCGCCTCCGGCATCACCACCGGAAACATCGCCTCCCGAAACATCCGCCTTGACCTCCTCCCACGCGGGATAAAGGGTTACATTGCCTGTGACCGCATTATTCTCAAAATCCCACTTTGTACCGTTCTCCAGATACCAGCCTGTCAGCTTCAGACTTACGCTGCTGTCGCTGCTGTTCGGAATAAACTCCGACTCCTTCGGCGCCGTCACTTTCTGTCCTTCTTCCACCTGCCTGTATGCATAACCGTATTCACCATCCTGCCCTATCAAATCCCTCAGACTCTTTCCGGCAGTCTCCCCCGTCCACACATTGGGGTTGGCAAAAGTCACCGTGTAAGAAGGTGTAGGCGGCACCCAGGGCTCCGGTGTAGGTGCGGGTGTGGGCTCCGGTGTAGGTGCGGGTGTGGGCTCAGGCGTTGCCGTGGGCTTCGGTTTCTTTTCCGGCGTCTTCGTGGCCGCAGGCTCAGGCGTCTCTGCAGCCTCGGGCGTTGACTCCGGTTCCGGCGTCCCCGTCACTTCCGGCGCAGGCGTCCCTGCCGGCTCCGGTGCGGCTGTGGAATCGGAAACATTCTCCGAATCCGCGGCGTCAGGAACCGCATCCTTATCCGCAAGCTGCACATTTCCCGTATTCAGGCTTCTTCCCGACTCATTTATCTCCTCCAGACGCTGACGCATCTGCTCATTTATTACCTCCTCGCTGATAGGCTCCCTGTCAACAATGACCTTCGGCGGATTTCCTTCCTCAAACTGCATATACTCGCCGGCATTGTAAAGCGCAGGCTCCTGCCCGTCCATTCCCAGAGCTACAGCCCCGTCATACACCAACAGGGAAACCAGTCCGTCTGCCGCTCTGTCAATCTCAAACACAGTACCCCGCACAGACATGGTGGCATTGGGCGTCACCACATCATAAGAAGAGCCCTGGCCCAAAGGATTCTGTATCTCGCTCAGTACGCTGCCCTGCTCCAGCAAAATGGATGTTCTGCCACGGGCTTCGTCTCCTTCTGCGACCACCTCCATGGAGCCTGCCTCTCCCAGCATCACATACTTGTCTGTATCCAGCATCAGCACCACATAAGCGTCCTTGCCCGTATGTACGGAATCTCCGGAAACCAGGTTCATATTAACGGCTGCGTCCAGCTCCCCGATTCCTTCCCTTCCTATGGTTACCTCACCGCTCATTTCCACGATCTTAATGGAGCGGTAGCTTTCCCCTGTTTTCCCGGCAAATACCGCAATGACAGTCACGACTGCAGCCACAAACACCGCCGCTGCCGCTGCCACGCCGATTTTTTGATTCTTTGACAGTTTTTTCATAAATGATTACCCCCTTGTGCGCGCGGTACTGCGCACCTCAGTTCATCTTTGGAAAAATGGTACTTTTGTACTTTTATATCTTACTCCATATTGGTTTTTCTTGTCAATACAGTATTATCCTGCTCATTTATTTATCGTATGGTTTTGCTGATTTATTTATGCTTTTTTGCCTGATGCTCAAAGGTTTTTGTGCCGGGCCGTCCAGAAGCCGTCCCCTGCCGTCAAACCGGGATCCATGGCAGGGACATTCCCAGGTTTTCTCATGGGGATTCCAGACCAGCTTACAGCCCATGTGGGTACAGCGGGCCTGCAATTCACCCTCACCGCATCTGCACCGTTCCCTGCTCCGGGTAAGCCCCTTCCATAACCCGTCGACACTCACCTTCACATCCGTCCGAAACTTTTCTCCCCCTGTTTCGGTGCGAATGCGTCCGGGTGCAAAAAGGTTCTCCCAGGGATTTCGCTTTCCCGTAATCATGTCAGTCAGCAGCAGGGCCGCCACCATGGAGGATGTCATGCCCCACTTTCCGTATCCTGTTGCCACATACCAATTGGGATGCCACAGAGAATATCTGCCAATCAGCGGGATGCCGTCATGAGGCATACAGTCCTGGGCTGCCCACATATGAACGATCCGGGCTTCCGGATAAAACTTACAGGCAGCCGCCTTCAGACTGCCATAGGCGCCCCCCTTCCTGCTTTCTCCCGTCCGGTGGGCGTTCCCTCCCAGCAGAAGAACGTCTCCTGCGCTGCGCAGGGAAAGTCCCGCGGCGTCCACACAGTAATACATGCCATGGAGAGCTTCGCAGCCCTTCAGCGCCACCACATAGCTCCTCTCCTGATGCTGCCTTAAAAAATAAAAGCCGGGTACGTCTCTGAGGGGATAATGTGTGGCAAAGACAATGCTCTTTGTCAGGAACCTTGCCCGGTCAGTACAGACTATCCGACTCCCCACGCTTCTCACCGGACTGTTTTCATAGATTTCCAGTTTGGCAGCCAACGCCCGGATAAATTTCAGCGGGTGGAACTGCGCCTGGTTTTCAAAACATACCGCTCCCGCCGTCGCAAAAGGAAGTTCCCGGATTCCCGCCTCGTAAGCCGCAATCCCCAGGGCAGAAGCTGCCGCCGCCTCGGCGCACAGTCCCGTCCTGTCCAAGACGGAATACAGATAGGCAGGCAGCCGCACAAAGTCACAGTCAATGCCGCTTTCTTTAATAATGCGCTCATATGCCGCAATGGCCTTCTGGTTTGCTTCCGCATACAGCCTTGCCTTCTTCTGCCCGATTTCCCGTAACAGGCGGCTGTATATCATGCCGTGCTGAGAAGTGATTTTTGCAGTGGTGCGGCCCGTCTGTCCGGAGCCAATCCTCCCGGCCTCCAACACCGCCACTCTTTTGCCCGCTCTCTGCAGATGCCAGGCTGTCAGAATTCCCGTCATTCCCGCTCCGATTACCACCACATCCCGTTCATACAGTCCTTCCGCCGGTTTTCTCCCGGCTATGTGTACCGTGCTTTCCCACAATGATTCCATAGCAAACATCCCTTCCGGCTCTTCCCGTTTATTCATAAAGAAAACCGCTCAAATACCGATCCTTTGAACAGTTTTCTTTTATTTTTATGTAGTATGGTCGAAAAGACGATAAACTATTCTGTCATGCCGGCAGTCTCAGCCTCTGAATATGTCCGGCTCTCCGCTGATATCGGTCTTTTCCTCAAATTCCGACACACTCTCCGCCGCAGACGCTGCTGCCAGCCAGGTACTCAATACATCCATATCCTTCTGTCCCCGAATCTTCCGTTCCAACTCTCCTGAAATTTTCCCCTTTGAAGACAGCAGCTCCAGAACTGCTTCCGTCTTTCCTTCAGCCTTTCCCTCAAGGATTCCAGCCGCCTTTCCTTCGGCAATCCCTTCAGCCCTGACATAATCATCTCTGGCGTATCTGTCCCGTATCTCTCTCATGTGACCCTCATACAATGCCCGTAAATTCTTTCTCAGACTCATAGCCTTTACCTCTTTGACAGCCTCCAGTATCCCCGGGTTTTCCGTCTTTATCATATC
>JAMPFR010000053.1 GCA_023664365.1 Acetatifactor muris
GCCAGCTGGTTCAGCACCAGATAGACCATCAGCACCACCCAGCTCCTGCTTTTCATGCACAGCTTCAGCTGTTCGGAGATCGTCATTTTGGGTGCTTTGCCCGCTGCTCCTGCCCGCTGCTGTTTCCGCTTTACACTGTCGTCCTTTTTTATTTCCTGTATGTCCGGTATTTCCCCGCTGCTTTCCCCTGTTACCCGTCCGTCCCGCTTTTCCCTGCGGCTTTCCTCCGTTACCCGCTCCCTGGTATAGTAATATTCCAACAGGACGCAGGGAAACATCACCGCCGCCAGAACCGACATGAGCAGGATCCACGAATCCCTGTCGATACCGATGGCGGGGATCACGAAGGTGGGGAACATGACCGCAACCAGCATACCGGACATCATCCCCTGGGTGTTGGTCAATACAGACAGGCTCCCCCGCTGCTCCTGGTTCCTGGTGGACAGGGGCACCATCAGCGTATGGCAGGTATTATAGGCTGTATAGGCCACCGAATAAAAAAGGTTATAACTGATAAAGATCCAGACCAGCATGACCGCCCTGTTGCCCGTTGGAAATACAAACAGCAGCGCAAAGCTGACCGCCAGAAGCGGCGCGGAAAACAGGATCCACGGCCTTGCCACTCCCTGCCTGGAATAGAAGCGGTCCACGATCACCCCCATCAGCATAAACGTCAGTGCGTCCAGGATCTTTACCACAATGGGAAAGAACGTAAGGAACCATCCTCCCCACACATCCCCCAACTGTACCACATCCGTGTAATAGACATTCAGATAATTGTTCAGGACACTGTTCAGCAAAACCACGCTGACCGGCCCGATAAAATATCCGAGAACACGCTCTTTCTTCCCCACATCCGCCTGCCGTATCCGGGAATCAAATATCCTGGAATCCAAAATATCCCGTTTCATCCTAACCTCCAAATGATAACATCTCATCGTCAATTATAAAACGCTTCCTGTTTTTATTATACCGAATGCAGTTTGGAGAAACAAGCGACTATATTGCAATATGTGTCGCATTAATATTTTGAGAGATTTTCTTAATAGTTTCTGCAAAATTTCCTTTTCCAGAAAATGAAAAAGAAACCAGGGACTCCTTTCCCTTTTAAAAAAGGAATCCCCGGTTCTCTACTCACAGCCTCCGTTTCAGACAAATCATTCCATCACGTCATATAAATATTCCTGGAACACGGGCGTCCACCATAACAAATACCCCGCCTGTGTGGGATGAATCTCATCACTCATATAAAACGCATAATCTTCTTCCGAAACTGCATTCATCTCAGCATTATTCCATAGGTCGATAACACCAATTCCCCACTTTTCCTGAAGCAATGGCATCGTCTCTACCATAGCCTGGTATTCCGCGCTTTCAAATTTTGTCCCGGTATAAAAAATAACCGGACAGTCCCACGTTTCAGCAGCATAGGCAATGATCGCCTCCATGGAACCTACGACAGTAGACGTGTCAAATGCATCGGGATCCCTGGAATCTGAAACTTCTCCCAGATCAACTTTCTGTTTGGCATCATTGGTGGAAAGCTGGACGATCACTGCGTCAAAGCGCTGATTGGTATCCACCTTTTTGAGCCGGGAAAGATAAGAAGAACCGCCGTTATCCGCCAGCGTTGTCCCATTCTGTGCTTCCTTTACGACTTCACACCCATCCAGGATCCGGATATAGTCTGCCACGGACACCTCCAAAGCTGCGGATCCGTTTGTCACGGACGAACCCAAAAACAGGAAACGCCTGCCCTGCAGCGGGGAATCTTCCAGGGCAGTCAGGTTTTCCGGATGGTATTGTTCTGCATTTCCCAGGAGCTTCGCCATCCTGTTGTTTTTCAAGAATTTCAACGGTCCTATCCCGCCCTTTGCTCCCAAAATAACCAACTGGGTTATTGTAAGAACTACCACAATTATAGCTACAATCGTAATAACTTTTGCGGGTTTTACTTTCTTTTTACCTTTTGTCTGTGTGCTCATATGTATCCTCCTGATATCATTTTTGACAAGGAAAGCCTGTATTGCAGATTTTTCTTGTATATATGGTTTGATTATATCCTCTCCCCAGCAACACACCAACAAAAAATCTGCGTTTATGAAAATTTATCAGTGTTTATTTTCAACTTGTTACAAAATTTCCCCGTTTGACTCAATGACGCTCCGGTAATAAAAAGCGGAAGTATTGCGTCATATGTCGCATTAATAGAATGCAAACGTGATATGGGGCGGGAGAATCTCCTTATCTGTCCAGAAGTTCATCCATAGCCGCAGAATGTATCAGTACATTTAAAATGCGCATGGCACATTCCTGCAGCGTACCTCTGGCGAGATAACTGCCCCGGTCTGTGCCGTGATAGGTCACTGTCCTTGTACCGTCTCCCTTTTCCTCCACTTTTGCAATGCCCTCATCCACCGCTTTCTGCACCTGCTGCCCCAATGGTTTTCCGGCTGCAACCGTAGTCTTTACTATATCTTTGCCATCTGCCTCCGGGACAAAGCTGCCCCACTGGGTCAGAGTAGTTTTCACCATACCCATATGACTGGACTTCACCGTTTCCTTTACCGCACCATCTTCGCCGAATATAGGAGCGACATGCCTCATAGCATCCAAAAGTTTCTCCGCACGGTATCCTCCCATGATGATATCGTTACCCGCCTGAAGATCCAGCACCTTATCACTTTCGGTGCCCCAGTCGGTCATGACAAAGCCCTCAAAGCCCCACTCACCCCGGAGCAGGTCTGTGACCAGATCCCGGCGGGAAGATGTATGCACTCCATTCAGGCCATTGTAAGAGGTCATCACTGTCATGGGCTGGGCCTGCCGAACGCAGATTTCAAATCCTTTCAGATAAATTTCCCGCAGTGCCCGGGGACTGACAGTGTTCATCCCCGCCATGCGCTCAGTCTCCTGATTGTTGGTGGCAAAATGCTTGATCGACACACCGCGCCTGCCGTCTGCCTGAACACCTTTTGTGAATGCTGCTGCAGTCAGCCCGGAAAGGACCGGGTCTTCCGAATAATATTCAAAGCTGCGGCCCCCCAGCGGATCACGGTGGATATTCATACCGGGACACAGGGCAATGGTCACATGGAATGCCGCCATTTCCCTGGCAAAAGCCTGGCCGATTTTTTGCGCAAGCTGTGCATCCCAGGTCTGGGCTACCACCATCCCCACGGGAAAAGCCGCCGCTGCGCAGCCAATGACATGCATACCTCCCGGACCATCAAACATCAGGGCGGAGGGAATGCCCAGGCTTTCCTCGTACTGGGCGGTGGTTGTGCCGGAGGACTGGGGAAAGCTCTGCTTTTTCAGCTTTTTCCCGGTGCGGTCAGGAACAGGATAAGGCGTCTCTTCCAGTGTGCCGGTGCAGATCCTCGCCAGCACTTCATCCGGCAGGCTGGCCACAAATTCCTCCATGGTCACTTTTCCATCCCGCACATCATAAAATGTACTTTGCAGACAATTTCGGACCACTTTCGTTTCTTCCGGGCAGAAGTTAGGAGAACGATATGAATTACGGTTGATCGAGGAAACATAATCCAGCCCTTCCGGCGCCAGCGTTACGACAGTCCTGGGTATCTTACTGATATTCTCCACCGTCCTGCACTCTGATGCACGAAGATCCAGCAGAATCCCCTGTGGTTCTTCCCTCTGGCAAACGGAAGCATGGATTTCCTCCAAGGGCACATCCGCTGCCAGAATGTCCGTGACTATGCGAACCACCGCTTCAGCGTCCAGCGTAATGGTTCCCGCTATAGCAGTGCTTCTGCTGTGCCTGCCCAGGCGCAGGAAATAATTTCCCGGCTCCATGATCCATGCCGAACTCCTTTCATCAAAGCTGGCAAGGGCTTCCGTGGGAAATTCCAACACAAGTTCCTGACTTTCCCCGCATCCTAAGTTTTTTGTCTTCGCATAAGCTTTCAGCTCCTGCCTGGGCTTTTCCAGCCTGCCTGCCGGTGCGCTGGTATACAGCTGGACCACCTGTTTTCCGGGCAGCCCGCCAGTATTGGTGACCCTGACGGTTACACTTACCCTCTCCCAGTCTGCAGTTGCGGAAACCGCTTCCATTTCAAAGTCTGTATAGCTGAGCCCATAACCAAAGGGATACAGGGGGTCTATTTCAAAACTATCAAAATAGCGGTAGCCCACATAGATCCCCTCTGAATACATCGGATGCAGCTGGGTCCCATTGTGGTCGGCAAAGCTTGCCGACGCCGGATAATCCTCATACTTTTTTGCCAGAGTATCCGTCAGCCTGCCGCAGGGATTTACCTTTCCGGTAAGCACATCCGCCAGGGCATTCCCGCTTTCCATACCGCCCAGCCCCATATAGAGCAGTGCGTCAATCCCGGGAATCTCATCCCCAAAGTTTAAGTCCACCGTGCAGGTATTGAGAACCACCACCGTATGGGCAAAGTGTGCGGCAACGGCGGTCAGGTTTGCCCGTTCCCTGTCCGAGAGATAGTAATCGCCCTTTTCCGCTTTCCGGTCACCACCCTCGCCGGCATTACGACGGAGGACATACACTGCCGTACCTGTTCCGGCCGCTTCCAGATCGGCCGCCGTGATCTCCGGCTCTTCCGCCAGAATCGACATACCGCTCCACTTACGATTCAGAAAATTCAACGTCTTATCCGCCTTATTCACTTTCTTTTCATTTTCGGCACAGCGTCTGAGCCATTCAGTGTCGGTCAGTGTAAAACCTGCATTCTGCAGCCCCTCCTGCACTGTTACCGCATGGGAAGTAAACACATAACCGCTTCCTGTGCCACAGTAGACTGTGCCGCCTGCCCCAGCGCCAAACAGTGCCAGATTACCGGGTTTCAGCGGCAGGACACCATTATTTTTCAGAAGAACCATGCCCTCTGCCGAAACAGTTCGCACCAGGGCTGTATGCTCCGGGCAGGGCAGCTTCCCATACTTTCCGGTAACAATGCCTTTTACCTGTTGAAAATTCATAACTTATCCTCCTGCAATTCATGCGTTCAGCATGGCAATCAGGCCATCCAACTGTTCAAAATTCATGACACCGTAAGTGACCAATGCCCCCAAAGGCATTTCAAACATCATGGACTGCACCATCTTTTCACTGCCCTCACCCATGTTCTTTACATTGTCCGCCTGGGCAGCTTCCGCATTCCCCCGTCGCGCAGCCATCATTTTTTCAAAAAAGCCCCTGCCCTGGGCGGACTTCATCAGGTCGTCCACTGTGGATTCCCTGGTGTAATGGACGGGCAGTTCCAGGGTTCCGTTTACTGTTACTTCTTCGCTCAGGCGGATATCCCGGCTGGAAGCGCCGATTTCGATGAAGAACTTCCCGCTTTCCACAAACCAGTCATGGATTTTTTCCTCATAGTAAACAAAGGCCCGCTTATCCAACGTAAAGGTAATCTCCTTTTCCTGGCCGGGAGAGAGCATAACTTTGTCAAATCCCTTCAGTTCCCGGATAGGGCGTCTCACGGATGCTGCCTCATCCCGTACATATAGCTGAACGGCCTCCGCACCTGCAATGCCGCCAATATTTTTTACCCTGCAGGTCACTGTCAGAACTTCCGTATCCTGCATCTCGGTCTTATCCAGCTTCAGGCCGCTATATTGGAACCGGGTATAGGACAGCCCATAACCGAAAGGAAACAATACCTCCATCTGCTTTTTATCGTAATAGCGGTATCCGATAAAAATCCCCTCCGCATAAGTCACCCTGCCGTCCTCTCCCGGGAAATTCAGGTGGCTGGGATTATCAGCCAGCTTCCGGGGCCAGGTTTCAGCCAGCTTTCCGCTGGGATTTACCTCGCCGTACAACAGCTTCACGGCGGCTGTTCCCACGTTCTCACCCCCCAGGGCCATGTACAGGATCGCTTTTACCCGGTTCAGCCAGGGCAGTTCCATAACGCTGCCGCCGTGGAGGACCACCACTGTATTGGGATTCACTGCGGCAACCGCCTCAATCAATCTGTTCTGGCTGTCCGGCATGGCAAGGCTGTCCCGGTCACAGCCCTCGGTTTCGAAGCTGTCGGGCAGACCCGCAAAAACAACGGCGATATCCGCATTCCCAGCGGTTTCCACTGCCTGTTCCAGCAGCTGGTCCGCATTTTCCTCGCTGTGGATATCATAACCCTGGGCATAAACCACGTTCCGCTCCCCTGCCGCTTCCACCGCACTGATGGCATGGGGCACATTGATATGGCTGCTGCCTGCGCCCTGATACCGGGGTGCTGCGGCAAATTCACCGATAAAGGCAACCCTGGCGCTGGCTCTGAGGGGCAGAATGGCATCCTCATTCTTCAGCAATACGGCACATCTTGCGGCAAATTCACCGCTGCGCACAGTATTGGCAGCGCGGTCAATAACGGTATCCAGCCTGCGTCCCTCCTGATACGTCTCCACAAAGGCAAGCATATGCTCCACCGCCTTATCTAAAACCGCCTCATCCAGAATACCCTTTTGCACGGCTTCCACGATTCCGGCATCCTGTGTGCCGCCTCCCCCTGGCATTTCCAGATCCAGACCGGCCTGCAGCCCTTTCACACGATCCTTGACCGCGCCCCAGTCGGTGACCACAAATCCCTGATATCCCCATTTGTCCCGGAGTATGTCACTGAGCAGCTGCTTGTTTTCCGCGCAGAAAGTACCATTGATGGCATTGTAGGCACACATCACGCTGCGGGTGCCGCCCTTTTTGACAGCTGCCTCAAAAGCCGGAAGGTATATTTCATAAAGAGTACGTTCATCCATGTTGGAAGAGCCGCTCATACGGCGGGTCTCCTGGTTGTTTGCGGCAAAATGCTTGACGCAGGCGGAGATTCCCTGCTCCTGCAGGCTTTGGATATAAGCCGCACCCAACTCCCCCGCCAGATAAGGATCTTCCGAAAAATATTCAAAGTTCCGGCCGCACAGCGGGCTGCGTTTCATGTTCAGGCCGGGCCCCAGCAGCATGGCCACATCCTCCGCCTGGCATTCCTGCCCCAGCACAGTCCCCAGTTCGGACAGCAGTTCCCGGTCAAAACTGGATGCCAGCGCACTGGCGGAAGGGTAGCAGTTGGTTTCGATGCTCACATTGATCCCCAAGTGGTCGCCCTCCCCCGTCTGCTTGCGCAGGCCATGAGGGCCGTCGCACATCATCACACTGGGAACATCCAGCCGCTCGATGGCCTTTGTATGCCAGAAATCCCGGCCCGAACACAGTCCTGCTTTTTCTTCCAATGTCAGGGAATTGATTATTTCCTTACTATTCATCCGCTTATTATCCTTTCTGCTTTCCAGGAAACTGTCAGTCAATTAACTGAAATTGTTGACAGTTCCTTAATATGGGGCAGCTGCCTGTACCGGCACACTGCCCACATGATATGTAGATTAACATGATCACGATTTCTTTTTTCTGGCTGCCTTTGCCTCTGCCTTGGCTTTATCTGCAGCCAGCTTGGCCTGATACCTGGCTTCCTCTTCATCAAAATTCAGGTTCTTTCTGGCACATTTTGCTTTCAGTTCCTCGATGCGCTTTGCCTCGGCCAGCTTCTCCTGCTCAGCCTGCTCCATGGCAGCCTGCTCATCCGGGGAAATCCATACTCGGCCCTCCGCAGCGGCTGCAGCCTTGTGGCGTTCAATAATCTCTTTCTGGATACCGGGCAGTTCCTTATCCAGCTTCCAGAACCAGAACAGGAGCAGAACCACAATCATGCCGATAGCGTACAATCCCTGGTAACCGAATACAAAGAAATTCTGTACGGCTGCGCTCTGGGACACCCAGCTGCCATCGGCTGCGGGAGGAACATAGCCTACTGCATTCAGACAGAAGTTGAATACGCCCTGTGCAATACCGGCAGTAACGGTAAAGATTATGGTATAGACAGACATGGAAAAACCGTCACAGCGGAATCCTGCCTTCCATTCCACATGGTCAAGGGCATCTGCCAGCATAGCCATGACAATGTAGGTGATGGGCAATGCGCCAAAGGCCCGGATCATCAGCATCCCCAGCACCCATCCCATGCTGGTGGGATTGATGCAGAAAGCGAAACCAGCAACCACAGCCAGCGCAAGGCCGACGACCATTACATTCCGCTTGCCAAATTTCCCTACCAGCGGCCACATGATCAAAATACCAAAGCCCAGGGGCGCATTGCCAATGGCGGACACAATGGTCTGAGTCACTCCATCATTGTACGTACCAAGAACCCAGTTACAATAATAAATCAAACTTGTATTCTGAATATTGGTCACCAACTGGATAATAATCCACGCAATCATAAAAATGACCCAATACTTATCCGCAAGGCAGGCTTTCAGCTGCGCCCCTATGGAGACACCCTGCACCTTTTCCTCCTCTGAAGTTTCTTCGGAGATACGCTCCTTCGTGAAATAATACTCCAGAAATGCACAGGGCAATGCCACCAGTGAGAAGATGATTGCCAACATACGCCACTTGGCAGGTTCCACGCCCAGGGCAGGCAGCACCAGCGCCGGAAACAGCATGGCTACAAACATACCAGGGATAATACTCAAAGCCATGTTGGAAAGCATTGCCACGCCATCCCGCTGCTTTGCGTTCCGGGTAGACAGAGGAACCAGCATATTATGGCTCATATAATAGATGGTATAACCGATGGAGTAGTACAGGTTATAGCTGAACATGATCCAGACAGCCTGCACAGTGGGATTCGCCTTGGGGATGGAAAAACTGAGGATGGCTGCAATGACGATGATAGGTGCACCTACCAGCAGCCAGGGACGGGCGCGGCCCTGCTTTGTCTTGGTATTGTCAATGATCTGCCCCATGATAATATTTGTAAAGGCATCGATGATCTTGGACACAATGGGGAACACCAGAACAAATGCCCCTCCCCACAGACCGGAGATTTTGGCAACGTCCGTCCAATAGACGTTCAGATAGCTTGCCATAATGGCATTCAACAGGATGACACCGCCCGGTCCAAGGAAAAAACCGATCCAGCGCTCACTGTTCTGCACATTGGCAGAATTGACGCGGGAATTAAGTCCCTTACTGTTAAACAGCGGCATTCTTATAGTCTTCATTTGCAAATCCTCCTCTTCTTGCTGCAAAATGAATTTTGTTGGATGTTTCTGTTATAGTAAGTATAATAATATCCATGTGTATGTGTTATTATATAACTCATTTTTATATAATTTTTCTCATTTATTTTTAAATATGCCAATTAATTTTATATTTTTCTGATATTTGTTATAGTCTTTGGAGTTTTACAGTGCTATAATGAACCCAAACAAATCTTCGGAGGTATCCTATGTTAAGAGATGATATTGATCTGGCTGCCTTTTTTGCCGCGGTCAACAGATGTCAGGGGGAAGTGCTCTTCCTGTCCGAGGAAGGAGACCGCATGAACTTGAAATCGACCCTCTGCCAGTATTTATTTACAAGTGTCTACCTGCAAAAAGATATTAAGTTAGAAGGCCAAATTGTCTGCGCACTTCCGGAAGATGCCGAGACACTTGCGCCTTTCTTAAGAATGTATACTACAGAACGCTGAATTTTGCCTAATACAAACCTGGCAGGGTAATTAGTCAGCGTTCTGTAGTCGGCTTGTCCGACAAGTGAAATCGTTAAGCAATATAAATTGGGGGAAACCATGGAAATCGCACAAAAACTGGAACTATTTCAGGAACTCCTGAGCTGTGTCGGAGAGATATCCCTCTGGCATCTGGATCCCGAAATGGAACTTATCAGTACCAACAACCGGAATCCCGACCTGTTTTCCATCGCATTTGCCATCGGCGGCTGTAAAGAAGCAGTCAGAACTTACTTCCATGAAAACAGGATGCCGGTTATTATATCAAGCGGCATTTCCCTCTCCTGGCTGGCCGCCCCGCATTTCGTCCAGGATATACTGGTCGATACCTATCTCATCGGCCCTGTATTTACATCGGTGGTGTCGGAGGACTACCTTTGCCGACGAATCCAGGAATATCATTTCCCGAAAGAATGGGAAATGTTAGCAGTTCAAAACATGGATACCGTTCCTGTTGTTTCTTATCAGACATTGATGCAGTATGGTGTCATGCTGTATTACTGCATCAGCTGCCAAAAGATTCTTCCGGAAGCCATCGGATTCGTCAACCGGCCTAACCTGTCAGCAAAGCAACCGGATACTCAGCGCCGCTTTGGCGAATTGGAATACCTTTTTCAGCTAGAAATCATGCAGGCCGTGGAAGACGGGAATGTGGATTATGTGCATCCCAGGAAGATTTACTCCCTAGCAGTGGGTACTATGAGCAAAGAAGGACCTCTGCGCCAAGCCAAGAATCTTATGATTACTTTCATTACGGAAATCACCCGGGCCGCCATCCGGGGAGGCATGTCCCCCACTGATGCCTTCAATCTGTCAGATTTCTATATTTTGATTTCTGAGGAATGTACAAACGAAGCGGAGGTTTACCAGAACGGGCAGACCTGCCTGCGGGATTTTACCCGGCGTGTTCACGGCATCAGACAAAACGGCTATAGCAAGGTGGTACAGGACTGCCTTGATTATATTGTCCGCAATGTGCATAATCGTATCACCATGGACGATTTATCTGCGGCGCTAAACTATAATAAAAACTACCTGAGTACCAAAGTCCATGAAGAAACCGGTTTGACAATCCGAAGCATCATCACCCAGGAAAAGCTGAAGCAGGCTGCCCTGTTGCTGACCGGCAGCGCCAGATCTATCCAAGATATCTGCCATGAACTGGGATTTGATTCCCCCAGCTATTTTACTATGCAGTTCCGTAAAGCATATGGAGTAACGCCAAAAGAATACCGAGCCTGTCAAGGATTTCCCCCGGAAGACCGACAGGATCCAAATGCCTTACCAGGAGCAGAAGCTGAAACAATTCCTTAATACACAAAAAGCTGATAACTTCTACATTCTAAAATCATAGAAGTTATCAGCTTAAGTAAACAGTTTAGGATATTGCAGCATTCACTGCGGCAACCGCACCATCTGATACGGCGGTGGCAGCCTGTCTCACCTGCTTTACCCGGATATCGCCTGCTGCATAGACACCGGGGATCGCCGTTTCCATTTTATCATTCACCGGGATAAAGCCGTTGTCCAACTCTAACTCCTGGTACATTTCTGTATTGGGCGTGGAGCCTGCATACACGAAGATCCCGCATCCCGGATCCGTGACCGTCTCCATGTGTCCGTCACTCTCATACCGGATGGTCAGTTCATCCACGCAGTCTTTCCCCGCGACTTTTACAAGCCGGGTGCCTAACATCAGCGAAATATTATCAGCCTTTCCAATCTTCTTCTGGAACTCGGAAATACACCCAAGCTTATCTTCAAAATGGATGATCGTCAGCTTTTTCGCAAACTGGGAAAGATACAATGCTTCTTTCACAGCCCCGTCCGCGCCGCCGACAACGTATATGTTTTTGCCTTTATACAATGGGCCATGCTTTGGCGCATTCAGGCCGATCCCTTTTCCCTGAAACTCCGGTTCCCCCTCAATGCCCAGCTTATTTGGGGTACAGCCGTTTGCAAGAATGACCCTGGGGGATGTATAGACAGATTTTTCCGTGACCACTTTTTTCTCCTGCCCCGAAAGGGAAACGTCCTTAACTGTCTCATAAACAATTTCCACTCCCGCATTTTCTGCCTGTTCTTTCATGCGGCCCGCAAAGCTTTCTCCGGTCTCGTCCTCCACAATAGCCGCATAATGGGTCACGGTCGAAACATTGCCAATGATCCCGCCCACCTTGTTTTTTTCGATGATCACAGTCTTCAGCCCCCGGCTGACCGCATAGATTCCCGCACTGATCCCTGCCGGACCCGCACCGATGATGATCAAGTCATACATGATTTTCCCTCCATATAAATTTGCTTACAGCCTTTTGAACCTTATCCGGCTGCCCCATGTTTGCTTCAACACTTTTAAGAAATAGTTCCATTTCCCAGGTTGTTTTAATCTGATTTTATATCAAAGCTTTTGTAAAATCAAATTATTTATAGCAGTTTATCTCAGTCTTTGTATTCTGAAATCACCTCTTTCTTTAGACGCTATCGGAACATTCTGATAACTTCCGCCAGCAATGTTTCACAATCATCATTGCAGCGTGTTTATATTAGATAAAAAATATTGTATCTGATAATTTATCTCACTATTTGCCAAATAAAAAACACATCCTTCTATGATCGAGGAAATAACAAGGATTTGATATAATAAATCAAGCTGTGCATTTAGCAGCCTGATAGCATCAGCAAAATTTTAAACGAAATGAGGTCAGTATATGAAGAAAGAACCCATGATTGTAAAATCGCACGATGTACATTTGGATTCAGAATATACTCAATGGATACATGAGATCAAAGAACGATATAGAAATACTCAGATCAAGGCTGCGGTGAAAGTTAATTCGGAGCAGTTGCTTTTTAATTGGCGGCTTGGAAAGGATTTGGTAACAAGAAAAGCTGAAGAAAAATGGGGCGCTGGAATAGTGGAGCAAGTGAGTCTTGATATGCAAAATAAATTTCCCCATGCAAAAGGCTTTAGCACAACGAATCTTTGGAACATGAAAAAATGGTTTTTGTTTTATTCCGGCGATTACGAAAAACTCCAACAGCTTGTTGGAGAAATTGAATTTCCAAAGATTTTTGCATTTGTTCCGTGGGGACATCATATTCAAATCATTACAAAATGTAAATCTGCCGAAGAAGCAGCGTTTTACATTAAAAAGATTGCAACGGAAGGATGAAGCCGCAGCACCCTGATAAATTACATTGAATCAGATTACTATGGGAAATCAGGCGGTGCCATCAGTAATTTTGATGCACAGCTGCCCGGTGTTCAGAGCAAACTTGCCCAGGCTATAACAAAAGAAACCTATGATATGGGATTTATTACTTTGCCCCCTGATTATGCCGAGGAGGATTTAGAAGATGCTCTGGAGAAAAACATAACACAGTTTTTGCTGGAACTGGGAAAAGGCTTTGCATTTATTAGAAGGCAAAAAGAAATAATTGTTGCTGGAAGAACAAGGAAAATCGACATGCTGTTTTATCATATCGCTTTAAAGTGTTATGTTGTGGTTGAATTGAAAGTAAAATCATTTGAACCAGAATTTGCAGGTAAATTAAATTTCTATGTCAATGCAGTGGACGAATTGATGAAAACACCTAATGAAAATCCAACAATAGGGCTCTTGATCTGCAAGGATATGAACCAGACGGAAGCCCAATGGGCATTTCAAGGAATACAGACTCCGATGGGCATGGCAACATATGATAAAATGAAATGAAAAGAAATACAAAAACAGTTACCATCCGTAGAAGAAATACAGGCTCGTATTGAACAGGCGGAAGAAGAATTTAAGCTAAATCTCCGAAACAAGTAATTCAGGGGAAACTATCCCCCAATTTATATTAATTTTCAAACTGATGCAAAATAAGATTACACAGTATAAATATTGTATTCATGACAAGGAAAAAGAATATCCACCAAAACAACAACACGGAAAACGATGCATGATTATCTCAAGAATATCGAGAGCATCCAAACATGGTACAGATGTCAACGTCATCACGCATGACATGATATCCGTCTTTTTGAAAGGTACGCTAGACGAAAAATTCGATGGAGATTTTGGCTACTCAAAATACGATTACCGCAACAAGCACATTGTTGACATCGAAAACAGCTATATACACACCAGCAACCGTGTACCGTTAATCAGGCACAGTGCCTGCAACATCAACAGACCAGCTGATGGAACCGAAGGAAAATACAGGAGACTATCTTATCGGGCATCAGCTTTTATTTGTATAAAAACGGCAAACACTGATGTTTACGGGCTTTCAGGTGTCATCCCTTTGACACCTTGTGCTCCCCGAGCAGGGCTCGAACCTACAACAACTCGGTTAACAGCCCACCTTGTAGAATGTTAAGTCCAATTACTTTTGAGGATAATAAATATTTTGATAGCTATCATATCTCGTGGCTGCCATGTGAGTGATAACCTATAAATACAATACCATATCAGGTTGTGTTTTGCAGGCGGGATTTTACTTTTCGGATCCCGGTCTTTACTTTTTCGGTTTCCGGGCCTCCGGATTTACGGCATCCCGCCCTGCCTTTTGCTGTAGTGGTTACATACGGAATTTATGGCCTGTCCGAGTATCTGTGTATCTTTTCCGCGCCGCTCAGATGGCGACGGAGGTATTCAGGAAGTTCCCATCTCTCCATTCGGAGCAGAACTGTCTGTAGGTCATGTTGAGCTCCACATTGATCTTATAATCCCTGCCCACTTCGATCCGCTTGAATAAGTTGCAGGAGATCATCTTCTTCTGCTCCAGGGTGGCCGTGTCAAATTCCTCCGCCCAGGACTTGAACTGGTTGTAAGCCGACGTGATCATGTCAATACCCTGTTTCTTCTGCGCCTCCTCAGTTTTGAGTGTCTCCAGCTTTTCCTCCGCCTCGGACACCCTCGCCCTGATGGTCTGGATCGCCTGGGACAGATCCTCCGGGGAATATACGCTGTCGCCTGTCAGCGTCTTTCCGATCTCCAGCTGCAGCTTCGTCAGCTGCTCCCTGTCCTTCACAAGCCCCGTCTCCAGCTTCTTCTGCGTGGCGCGGTTCCCGGCGATCTGCCGCCTGAACATTGCCTGCTGCTTTTCTTCCTCCGGCGCGCCGTCCATGTAGCCGAAGATCTTCCGCATGGTCCGGCTCACGATCTCATCCACCCTGTCCGCCTGGTAGGTGGTCTGCCCGTCACATTTGCAGAGCTTGCGGCTCTTGTGGTAACAGGAATACTTGATCTGATCCACGGAATACTCTGTCCCATCCTTCCTTGTGTACCTGTCGCGGTATCTTATGGTGGTCAGCCTCCCGCCGCAGTGGGCGCAGAACACGTTCCCCGAAGCAAAAGCCTGCCCCTTTGCCTGCCGGGCGGTATGGCGCTTTTCCTCGTTGGCGTTGTTCCGCTGCTACAGGATGTAGAGGATCCGGTCATAGGCTTCATCGCTTCGGATCCTCAGTGCCTGCAGCTGCCCGGATGTGATCCCGCCCTCCAGCTTTCCGCAGTAATAAGGGTCATGCAGGATGCGGATGATCTTGATGCTGGTAAATTTGCTGCCGTTCTTGGTCCTGTACCCGTTCTGGTTAAGGTAGTCCGCCATCCGGTAGGAGCCGTACCCCTTATGGATGGTCATGTCGTCGATCATCTGCAGCACTTCCCGCTCCGCAGGGTCGATTTCATACTTCTTGATCGGGACGTTCTTCCGGTTCACCATGCCGCTCTCCGCCAGGCGGTAGCCGAACCGCACCGGCCCGCCGGTGTACATCCCGCCCAGCGCCATCTGCTGCATCTTGTTCCGGATCCGGATGGAGGTCTTCTCGCTCTCCCCCGAAGCCTGCCAGAACCGCAGGTAGTTGGTCAGCTTGTCCACATGGCTGTCGAACCGCTGCTGCCCCTCCTGGGTGCTCCATACCTCGATGCCATGCTTTGCGAACCATTCCACCACGAAGGGCGTCTCGTCATCGATCTTGCCGATGCGGTCGAACATGAACACCAGGAGGATGTCAAACTCATCCTTGAGGGCCGCCTCCTTCAGTTCCTGGATGGCGTCCCTGTCCTGCGCGGAGACCTTGTAGCCGGACACGCCCTTTTCGGAAAACTCCCTCACGATCTCCCAGTCCCTCTGATACTCCGCGAAATCATGGCAGGCGTTCCTCTGCATGGGGATGTCATTCCCATCCTTGTCGTTCCTGTCCACCTGTTTCTTTGTTGATACCCTGTAAAGACAATAAACCCGTTTCATAACGCTTCCTCCGTACATTTTTGAATTGTACGGGACTGCGTCCTGATGTTATTCGGTTGCCAATGTGCTGTATGGGGAAAGGCCATGCCCTCCCCATGCATCCATTATACACGGCCTCCCGCTATACCGCAACCGGATATTTGGATACGATCAGTAAAAAATGCCGCAGCCCCATGGGCCGCCCCGTCCTCTGTAGTATCCCTGTCCAGCCCAGAAACATCAAATGATCTTATACCGGCTGCGCACATCCCTGTATGCTCCTCTGCAGGCGTTCCTCATAGCTTTCCGTGAGGATGTCCCTGATCCTGCCCTTCACATCATCTGTTTCGGTATCGCTGAACCTGACCGTGACCACCGCGTCCTTCAGGTTGAGGCGGAACACAGGGCTCCCGTTTACTTTGTCCTCCGACATATAAGGCACTCCTTTCCCATGACTTGGCTCCTGCCAGAACCACATGGACAGGCGGGGGATTCGTCTGAAATGGCAGCGTCCCAGCCCATGGTATCCTGACAATAGGCTTTGCAGAATCAGATGTGCATTTTGCACACTTGATTTTTTCACTCTTTCTGTCCCTACCGTGTTTCGTCCCCGGACAGAGCCGTATGTCTCCCTGCGCCGCAGGGGCATCTTACTGTATCCTGTGCAAAGAACCCTGCCTTTTCAAAACGACATTTTGTCGCTTTGATACCATCATTCCTGCAGTCTCCCCATGCTTCGTTTCCAGTTGCCGCGTTCATGGATTTCTTTCCTGTGGGGCGGTATCTGCCCCCATACCTCGATGCCGGAAACTTCGCACAGTATTAAGAGGGAACATAACCCCCTCATATATTTATCTGTTGGAAATGCTCCCTTGGTCCGCTTTTTGGAAAATTTCTTCAAAAAACTTCTTCCAACTGCTCCCGTTCCATCCTGCCATCAATGCAGATATAGAACTCCTTATCCCCTATGCTTTTGTCTCCGGATTCCGTGACCAACCATGTATAAAATCCCGGGGACGGGAAACTGCACTGAATCAGGAACTGTCTTTTCTCCACCTAAAGGGCACAAAAAAACGGAATAAAAAGGCATCCGTACCAGAAAGTTTTATGGGGACATATTTTATGTCATTGCATTTTGCAGTTTAATAGAAAAAAGAAAGAACCATGTCAAATAGGAAATCTGTCAGGGGAAAATTGATGCTTGGAAATCATCGCAATATCAGACACAAAAACAGGAGAATCGTTTTATTCAGACTTCTGGATTGTATTTTTATCAATTATTATAACGCAAACAGCAACCTACCCCATGCACATTTTCTATCCTGCAGGGGCAGTCAGGAACAGTCTCCAGCTTTCTGCGGATCCGGCGTACACAGGAATGGATACTGTTCTCAGTAACTTTCTGCCCTCCATTCCAGACCATCTCGAACATCTGCTCATAAGTGAATACCCTGTTTGGGCTGGCAGCCATCAAACTGAAAACATCAAGTTCAAGACCAACAAACGGCAGCTCCGTTCCACGGACAAAGACTTTGCAATAATCCCCGTGAATGACTATCCCACCCCGCAGCACCATGTTTTTAGGCATCTGCTGCCTGTTCTATTTCTCCTGCACTGCAATGATCGGAGCAGTCGTCAGTCTACGGATTGTTTGTATATGGGATATATCCTCAACATGGTGCAGAAAAACAGCAACCAGCAGATACTTATTATCTTCGCCAGTGTTTCAATCGCCTCCGGCATAGTTGACGAGGAATAAAACAGGAGATCACCTTCCCTGCACACCTACTTCATATCATTCAGCTTCTCATTATCAAAGCCCACCATTAACATCCATTTTTCCATGGTATCCCCCTTTAATATGCAATGCCATCAGCAAATATATCAGCAATCCACCTTCAATAACAAAATACCAGGACAGTAACATATGATTTAATGAGAAATCTCAATAAGCTTCAGTATATCATCCAGATTTATGCCATGTCAGTTCCACGGCTATTACATCATAAGATTGACAGCCACCCCCGTCACAAGCGAAAACGCCATAACAAAAACAATATAAAGGACAAACCTTTTAAACCCCAGTACAATCTTCAACGCACCAAGATTGGTAATTTTAGTTGATGGACCCGTAATCATAAACGCCGCCGCACTTCCCATACTCATCCCATCCGCAAGCCACTGGATGAGCAGCGGAATAGTTCCGCCTCCGCAGGCATAAAGCGGAACCCCGATGGTTGCCGCCATAAGTACGCCAAATCCCTCGTTTTCCCCAAACAGCCTGCTCACCACCTCTGCCGGAACATACCTCTGAAATACAGCAGATAGTACGATTCCAAGCAGAAACCATAAACCAGTCGCCTTTATATTCCTTCCAATATTTTTGATAAGCCGCAGGAACAGGTTGTTGTCAGTATCACGGCTTTTCGGCTCGTCAAACCCGGTGAAGTTGAAAAACGGCCTGTCATGGTAGAACAGCAGTACCAGCAATCCCGCAGCAATGCCACAGACAAAGCTGGAAAAAATGCGGATCACAAGTGCCGTGCTGCCCAATGCTGTACTATAGATAATAAGCTGCGGGTTAAGTAATATGGAACTCATCATAAACGCCGCCAGCCAGTCATCTTTCATGCCGCTTTTGGAAAAAGAGGCTGCAATGGGGATTGTCCCATACATACACAGCGGTGATGCAATGCCAAGGATACTCGCAGCCGGGATTCCTATGATGCCAAGTTTTTTATTTCCAAGGGAACGGAACAGCCTATGGATATGGTCTTTTACGAAAACGGAAACCACCGATCCGATCACAATCCCCAACGCCCAATAAGGCAGTATCTGCCGAAGCTGCAAGTCAAAATAATACCAGAGATAAACCGCTTCCCTCCGCAATATCTCCAACATGGACTCCCTCTCCTTTCCCTGCTGTTTTTCCGCCTGATGGCTTATGTACTAAAATGCAGCTTTCATTTCCAGCCTCATCTCACGGTCTGCACTGTTTCCTGCTGTTTCCGGAAGCTTACAAGCCCGGTGCGGTTTAACGCAACCATGACTGCCGGAATCAAAATAAGCTGTACAATGATTCCGGGGATCGCATTCAGGAAAGCCCCCGCCATAAATGCTTCCCATGTAAAGATACTGCCACTGATGCCAAGCAGGAGGATCTGGACCACACCCCACACAATTCTTCCCGCAACCATAGCCGCTATGATCGACCGGTACAAAGCTATCACGCACTGCCATTTTGAACGCGAATAAAGCAGCCCTGCAACTAATCCGTAAGTCAGAAGTTCAAACGCCATTGCCGTTGCATTGGGAAATAAGGGCGGCATTGAAAATAGCATGGAGCGCATCAGTGGCAGAATAAATCCTACTGCTGCGCCATACTGCCATCCGCATATCAACCCGCAGAGGAAAACCGGGATGTGCATGGGGAGCAGCATATTTCCAATCTGTGGAATCTGCCCTGTGAAAAACGGAAGAATAATGCCCACTGCCACAAACATTGCTGATAAGGTCAAATTTTTAATATTGTTTTTCATATCCATACCTCTCATTCATCAACTGATATTAATTCATATGCGCGGCTGCCAAGCCCGATCTCCTCCGCGTGTTCCAGCGTGTGCAGCCCGTTTCGGGATTCAATGCGGTTTACAAGGGACGCCCCCTCTCCATCCTGTTCAGCATAGATCAGATCAATACACGCCTGATCCAGCGCCACCGGGTCAGTGGATGCAAGGATGCCTATATCATGCATATCCGGCTCTGCGGGATTGCCGCTGCAGTCACAGTCTACTGACAGGCGGTTCATGACATTGACATAAACGATCTGTTCTCCGCCGCCAAGGTAATCCGAAACCGACAGCCCCGCTTCCGCCATTGACTCCAGAAAAGCATCCTGGTTCCCACCCCAGGGACTTGTAAGGCTGGTTCCGCCGGAATGTATCCAGCATTTTCCTTCGCTTGATCCAAGCCCTATGGAAATATTCTTGATCGCCCCGCCAAAGCCTGCCATGGCATGTCCCTTAAAATGGGACAGGATAAGATAGGAATCATAATCCGCAAAGGCTGCCCCTACATAATTCTCTGTCAGCTGTGTTCCACCCGCAACAGTCAGAGTCATGGAACCGTCCTCATCCAAAATCTGAAAGTCTGCAATGGCAGTAAAGCCATGATCCTCCGCCACTTGGTAGTGCATGGCCGTTTCCGCACGGGAACCGCCGTAGGCAGTATTGCACTCCACAATCGTTCCATTTACCGACTGAACCAGATCCTCAATAAGCTCCGGTCTGAGATAGTTGCTTGTCGGCGGCTCTCCTGTAGACAATTTTACTGCCACTTTCCCCTCCGGTTCCCAGTCCAGAGCCTCATAAACAGCCATCAACCCCTCCGGTGAAATATCCGTTGTCATATAAACAACAGGAACCTCTGAGGGAGCCTCATTCTGTGCAGGATCACTTATGACAGTCTCCTGAGCATTTTCCTGTGCCGGTTCTTCGGCATTTGTTTCTCCATTCTCACCGGATACGGATTGTACAATGTCCTGCGCGGGATCACTGCCCCTGTCGGATGCGCTTTCCCCCTGCCCGCATCCGGAAAAAACCATGGATATCAAAGATACCGTCAATAGTGCTGATATTAGTCGCTTTTTCATGATCATCTTCCTTTCCCATCTACTTGATTTATGTTCTTATTACAGTTTTTTATTGCGGACTTTCTTTTGGAACGGCTTGGATGCATAGTAACCCAGGGCAGCAAAAAGCCCCATCATCGCCGCATAATCCATAAGAAAGAACAGAATGGATTCCTCAAAGTCAAAAAACACAAAATGGCTTCTCAGAAACATATATTCAGCCATCTGCCTTTTCACAAAGGCATAGCCTCCATATAGCGCCACGATCACGGCCGCACTCCGCATTACAATGGTCCGTATGGCTGACTGCCCTGATGTTTTCGTAACATTCCTTATCATTCCCATGATCATGTTCCCGTGCAGTCCCGCGTGGAGCGACATCAACGCAAACGCCCAATATGAAGCGATCAAATGTACCACTCTTGCTGTCGCCCTTCCTCCTGTGATCGGCAGGAAAACAAAGATATGCCGCGACAGGATCAATCCGCTGGCCATCAGCCCGATCATGAAAAGCAGCAAAAGAAGATCAATGACAGTTCCAAACATCCGCAAAGCAGTATAGCTGCCTTTGAACAAGGACTTATGCCAATAAAAATTCAAAATATGATGTAAAATAAACAGAAGAAACATCGCCATGCCTAACCATTCATGTACGGCGCTCCCAATCATTTCATAAGCCATAAGCAGGGGAAGCAGCACAGTCATTGCCAGGTCAATAGCAATCTGAAGTTTCCGTTTTTTTGTCATATATTCCAGCCGCCCCCTTTCTTGGACCTATTTTGCGATTTATTGCACGATATATCCCTGGTCTACAAACTCATGCACTCAGTTATTCTGAAACTTTCAGGCCGTTTAGCCATGCTTCCACATCTGCCTGCGAACTGCTCACATCGGAACCTCTTATCGCAAGCCCTTCCGCCAGCTCTGCATCCGGGGCAAGTCTCGCAATGTCACTTTCGCTGCTTCCTAACCGGCTCCCCTCATGGGTGCAGAGCGGCCATATCGTTTTCCCCGAAAAATCGTATTCCTCTAGGAAAGTAAAGACAGGCTGCGGGAGCGTCCCCCACCAGTTTGGATAAATAAGGATAATGGTATCATAAGCATCCATATCCTCCACATGGGAAGCAAGTTCCGGTCTTGCATCATCATTCTGTTCTTCCTTTGCCTGGTCTGTCGTTCCCCGGTATGCTGCAGGATATTTCTCCACAGTTTCAATAAAGAATAAATCCCCACCCGTTACTTCCTGCGCCATCTGCGCAAGCAGTCCGGCATTACCGGAAACATCATCGTCTTCCAAGTTCACACTGGCAGAAGCGACTGCATCCACACCTGCATCAAACTCCATGTTTCCAACCCGTGAAAAATAGGCAATCAGGATATTGCTTCCTTCTGCCTGTTCAGAACCGTTTTCATCGGATTGCGTTTCGGCACTGGAATCTGCTGCAGCAGACATCTCTGTTTCATCAGGTTCTTCTTTGGAATCTGCCGCCGGAGTTTCCGCCTCACCCGATACTGTTTCCGGCTGAGAACCGGAGGCCTGATGATTGTCCGTATTCCCATTGCTGCTGCCGCAGGCCGTCATTGCAGACAGCAGGACAAAAGAAATCATAACGGCAAATACTTTTTTCATAACAATTCTCCTCATACCTATCACTCCGCAATTCAGTACAATACTGAACCTTTTTTCCATATCAGACACTCCCTTTTGCCCAGGATGCCACCATACTTTCGGATTTGGATGCATCCGCGCCATGGACTGCAAGACCCTTTCCAAAAGATGCGCCGGAGCAGATCTTCTTCAGGTCACGCTCACAGCTCCCAAGGCCGCTTCCCTCATGTGTCATGACCGCCATGACTTTCTTTCCGCTCCAGTCCAGCTTTTCAAGCTGTGTAAAGACAGCCATCGGGAAAGTCCCCCACCAGCAGGGTCCGCAGACAAACACATTGTCATACTCTGCAATGCTGTCCAGATACTTTTTCAGTTCCGGCCTTGCGCCTGCGTTCAGTTCCTTTTTTGCCTCGTCAATGCAGGTATCATAATCCGCCGCATAAGGCTTCACGGTATCCACCTCAAACAGATCCCCGCCGACTGCTTTCTGGATGAATTCAGCAACGGTCTCCGTATTGCCCTTTGCAATATTCCTGATGCCGCCATTCCAGTAGTTCTCGCCCTTTCGGGAATAATAGATAATAAGATTCTTAGCCATATTTTGTTTTCTCCTTTTCTGTTAATTTGGAAATAATCGGAGCATCTCTTTCTTCCGTTCTTTAATAAGTAGAAGCCTTTGCCTCCGTGATACGCCATATGCCGGCGTCCCTGGACAGCGTTACTTTCAACTGCAGATGCCATGTATTCCTTCCGCCGCCAAATACCGCAGCGCTTACGACACTCTGCCCGGTCAGCTTCGCCCGGTCTCCCTGTATTTCCGTCTCCATGTGCCGGTGGTTCGCTGAAAAGTAATTCAGTGTGCCATTTTCCACTGCCTGAATAAATTCCTCTTTTGACTGCCGCATCCCTGTCATATGCACCAGCACAAAGGATCTGCCCAGAACTTCCGACAACAGCCCGCGGTCTTTATCAACCATTCCACGGTACATCCGGCGGTAACAATCTTCTATTTTTTCTTTGTCATCCATCTGCTTTCACTTCCTCAAAAACAAAATCCCAAAACCTTATTTTCTGCAATCCATCAGGATTTCATAAATATCATCATGCGTCAGCGGCTGAAAGCAGCCGTTGGTAATGATGTTGGAAGAGTCTGCCACACTGCGGTAGTCCGTACCCTCTCCAATGCCCATTTCGGCAAATGTGGTCGGAAGCCCCATCTCCCTGATAAAGGCCGCCAGGCAGTCAATGCCTTCCAGGGCAGTCTCAGCTTCCGTTTTTTTCTCTGTGCATACGCCGAAAACATTGGCGGCCAGACGCGCAAATTTCACAGGCGCATCCTTACAAAGCCTGCGGTACAGAATCGGATGGATCACCGCCAGCCCCTGCCCATGGTTACAGTCCGTATATGCCCCCAGCTGATGCTCGATCTGGTGTGCCTGGAAAGATGAAGTTTTCCCAATCTTTAAAATACCATTTTCCGCCATGGCGGAAGCCCACTCCAATTCACTGCGGGAATCCATGTTTTCCGGGTCATTCTTCAGAACCCGCATATTGCGGATCACGCTTCTCATGACTGCCTCGCAGATATCATCAGACAGATTGTTTCCCTCCGGGCTTCCAAAATAAGTTTCCATGCAATGACTCAGCGTATCAAACGCTCCGGACATCACCTGCATCATTGGCAGTGAAAGCGTATAGACAGGATCAAGGAATGCGGCATCGGCATGTGCGCCCAGCACACCGGCTTTTATCTTCTTTTTCTCATGGGTGATGACAGCGCCGTTATTCTGTTCCGCCCCTGTGCCGGAAGCTGTCACAATGGCAATCATCGGGACATATTCTGCCGGAAACTTATGATCTGTGAATTCCATTTCCCAGATATCCTGCGCAAGCCTTGCCTGTGCGGACACAATTTTACAGCAGTCGATCACGGAACCGCCTCCTGCGGCAATGATCAGGTCAATCCGTTTCTCTTTTGCCAGCGCCGCTCCCTCCTGCACCTTTTTATAGATTGGGTTGGGCATGATACCGGAGAACTCAGTAACCTTCTTTCCTGCCGTATTCAGAATATCCATAAGTTCTTTATAAACTCCGTTTTTCTTAATAGAACCACTGCCATATGCCAGCAGCACATTTTCTCCATAAGCGCTTAAAACGCCGGGAAGATTCTCTTTTACACAGCCAACGCCGAAATAGTTCTTTGTAGGGTAAGAATAAACAAAACTTTTCATTTAATCACCTCTCGTTTATCTTCTCCTGCAAGCCCTATTCACCTGCCGGGAAATCCGTAGAAGCAGCAAGAAAAGTCTGTGTCTCATAATCCGCCACCCGCTCTTTCAGTCTTGTAAGCGTTGCGGAAAGTGCCTGTGAACCAAGCACCATGCGCAGGGGTGCGGGATTATTATCCACGCTCTCAATAATGCGTGCCGCCATACGCACAGGGTCGCCGGGCGCAAGGCCTTTGGACGCATCCAGCATATTGAGGAATCCGTGGCAGGATTCATATTCCGGCATCAGCTTTGCAACCTTCGCGCTTCCGTAACGGAACTCCGTCCTTGCCCCGCCCGGCTCCACCATTGTCACGCCAATGTTAAACTGCGCAACCTCCTGTGCCACCGCCTCGCAGAAGCCCTCAATGCCAAACTTGGTGGCATGGTACATGGAATTGGCGGCGAACGCTACCTGTGCGCCGTAAGTGGACATCTGGATAATCCTGCCGCCCCCCTGTTTCCGCAGATATGGCAGGGAAGACTTGATCAGATGGATGGAACCCATCAGATTTGTCGCGATGATATGGTCTATTTCCTCATCAGCAAGTTCTTCCGCACAGCCAAACAATCCATATCCGGCATTGCTGACTACCACATCAATCCTCTCGTATTTTTCAAAGGAAGATTCCACCAGCTTTTTGAGCGCCGGAATATCCGTCACATCCAGAATCTCACAGTCAAATGTTTCCGGATACATTTTGACCAGATCCTGAACCTTATCCTTGTTCCGGACAGTACCGATCACCCAGTCGCCTTTTTCCAGAAGCTGCTTTGTCATCTCGTAACCAAATCCACTGGACACGCCAGTGATAAGCCATGTTCTAC